>JAAYMM010000065.1 GCA_012521335.1 Bacillota bacterium
AGATCTTGGGTTACCGCACACCGTTGGAGCTCTTCCAGGAGGAACTATCGAAGCTGGACGCAACTGTGAAATGCTTTATAGAACGGGTTTCTGGCTAGCCGTTGCATTTGCTATTGCACTTTAGAATCTTTTTTCCGCCTAATATCTTCCCTTAATGCCAATGTGCTGGCTGTTCCCTGCCCCTGCTGCCCTCGGACAGAGGCCCAGGCGGCCCACTATAGGATATGCCCTTTGCCCAGATACTGTCCCACCTATTGCAACCCGCAGCAAGCATCCGTCTCTGGTCGGAGAAACACACATACCTTGGGCTGTTACCCCTCTGCGCGGACCGTGATAGAATGGAGCTAACCTGAAGGAGTTCTCAGGCGTAGGGCTAATAATAACCATGGGCTGAGGCCCTTGTTCCTGAAGGAGGAAGCAGCATGTCATTTACGGCCATCATCCTCATCGCCTTTGGCCTAGGCTATCTCTTGCACAATCTGGGCCTGATCGGTTTTACTCCATGGATCCTGCTTTGGCCGGGAGTGCTGATCTGGTTTGGTATACAGCAGCTGGTGCAGATCAGCAAGAAGCGCCGCGGCTCCCAAGATTCTTCAGAGATCGCTCTCTGGCTGGTCGTGGTCACCCTGGGCGTATACCTGCTCCTGCCCAAGCTGGGCATTACTGTCCCTTCCATCCCGTGGAAGCTGATTTGGCCGCTGCTCCTTATCCTCATGGGAGTTATGCTTCTGATGCCTGGCAAAAAGCGGGTAGTTAAAATCCATTTTGAGTCAGGCGGTGCCAGGCACGGTCTCGAAACCAAGAAGGGTTTCGTCGGGGAGTTCACCCGGGGGCCCGGAAGCTGGGTTTTGGATGACCTCAGGCTCCATCAATCCATCGGTACCGTAAGCCTTGATCTGACCAACGCCATCATACCCGACCGCGAAGTGTTCCTCGACCTTACGGGCTACGTGGGCGAAGCCAGCATCTACCTACCACCAGGCCTGCCTTTTCGGGCTGAGTGCAGCGTCGGCCTGGGTGAACTCACGGTCCTCAATCAGAACGAATCGGGCGCTAACCGCTACATTCAAATCCAGAGCACTGATTACGAACAAGCAACGAAAAAGGTGAACATCCAAGCCCACTGGAAGATCGGGGAAATCAGCATTCGGCAGATTCGCTAAGGCGGTGACCTTATGTGGTTTTTTCGTCTGAAATGGACTTTCTACCATTTCCTCAGCTCCATCACCGCCGTGGCAGCAGTTGTCCTGCTGCTGTATCTGGCCTTCCCCCAGCTGCTTCCCCTTCCCAACACTCCAGAGATCATCGTGGCGGCAGTGGGAATATCGCTGGCGGTTTCAGCCGCGAGCGCCATCGTAGGCGGATTCTATTCCAGCCGCGAGATCCGGGGCGCTTTGGAGGAGATCACCCTTGGGGCCAAGAACCTGGCCTATGGCAACTTGAACTACCGGCTAAACTACAGCGGCAGTGCCGAGTTTGACGGCATCGTCCAAGCCTTTAACGAAATGGCCAGTCGTTTAGAAGCCCAAGTGGGAGCGCTGCAGAAACTGGCCCAAGAAAACGAGCAGCTCCTCCAAGAGACCAAAGTCGCAGCCATTTCCGAAGAACGCCAGCGGCTGGCCCGAGACCTCCACGATGCTGTGAGTCAACAGCTGTTCGCCATTTCTATGATGGCCGCCACCGCTTCCCGCTTGGCGGATAAGAACCCAGAGAAAACCGCTGGTCTCATTGCCGAGATCTCCAAAGCAGCTACCCGCGCCCAGTCGGAAATGCGTGCCCTGCTGCTCCAGCTGCGGCCCCTAACCCTGCAGGATGAAAGCCTGACAGAGGCCTTGACCTCCCTGGCTGCGGAACTGGAAAGCCGGCAGACCATCACCTGCCACGTGGATCTGGATGCGGTGAGCCTACCGCGCAACATCGAAAACCAGCTCTTCCGCATAGCCCAGGAAGGCCTATCCAACGTCCTCCGCCATGCCGAGGCAGATCAGGTCCATATTTCCCTCAAAATCTCAGAAACGCCCCCCAGGGCAATTCTGGTCATCGAGGATAACGGCAAAGGGTTCGACATAGATAGGATTCCCCAGTCTTCCCTGGGCATCCGCTCTATCAGGGAGCGTTCCACCCTCCTGGGGGGAACGGCACAGTGGCTTTCGGTGCCCGGTCAGGGCACCAGATTGGAGATCAGGGTTCCCATCTCACAGGAAGCTGAGGCTAAGGAGAGATAGACATGGAGAAAATTCGCGTGTTGGTGGTTGATGATCACGAGATGGTCCGGCGGGGCATCTGCGCCTACCTGGAAACAGAAGACGACCTAGAGGTGGTGGGCGAAGCCAATTCGGGCCGAGCAGCCTTGGAGCAAGCCCGCAGGCTGCAGCCCCAGGTGATCCTGATGGATCTGATTATGGAAGAGGGCACGGGCGTGGAAGCCACTAAGCAGATCAAAGCAGAGCTGCCCGACACCCAGATCATCATCCTGACCAGCTTCATCGACGAAAGCCTGATCTTCCCCGCCTTGGAGGCGGGAGCCTTAAGTTATCTCCTGAAAACGGCCAAGGCGGAGGACATCGTGGATGCCATCCGGCGGGCTGTGAAAAAGGAAGCGGTGATCGAGCCGAAAGTGGCGGCCAAGATGATTGGCAAGCTGCAGCAGAGCGGCGAGCGCCTGCCCCACCACGACCTCACGGCGCGAGAGCTAGAAGTGTTGAACCTGATCGCCCAGGGCAAGACCAATCAGGAGATCGCCGCAGAGCTGTTCATCGGCATCAAGACGGTGAAGACCCATGTGAGCAACGTCCTGAGCAAACTGGGAGTGGAAGACCGTACCCAGGCAGCCATCTATGCCCACCGGCACAAACTCGTCTAGATATCCAAAAGGACTCACCGGCAGAGCCAGTGAGTCCTTTTTTCGCTGGAGAGGGGGGTTACTCAAACACTGCCTGGACATCTCCCAGCATGATCTTGGTGCCCATGAGTCCTCCGCTGGCAGTATACCAGACCTGGGATGTTAAGTAATAGATGTTGTCGTTTTGGTAGGCGTTGAGCAGCCGTACCAAAGGATTGTCCATCACCTGCTGAGCAGAGACGCTGCCACCCACGGTGGCTGCCCGGTCGATCACGAAAATGATGTCTGGGTTGACACGGACCAGGTATTCAAAGGAAACACTCTGGCCGTGATCGACCACCTCGATGTGGGAATCTGCGGCTGCAAAGCCCAACTCCTTGTGGATAATCCCAAAGCGCGATCCTGGGCCGTAAACACTGAGCGCCCCGTCGTTCGCCATGAGCACCAGAGCTTTGGCTCCCAGCTCTGCGGCCTGTCTTGAGATGGAGTCCATGCTGGCCTTCAACTCGGCAAGCTCTTTTTCCACCAGATCACTGCGTTGGAAGACCTCCCCCAAGAGCCTGAGGTTGTGGGAGAAGGAGCCCCAATAGTCCTGAGGATCAATGGTGAGGTAGACGGTGGGTGCTATCCTGTTCAGTTCTGCAAGAACAGCGGCCTGTCTGGCCGAGATCAAAATGAGATCTGGCTGCAGTTCGAAGATGCGCTCCAAGTTCGGCTCAAAGAGGGTCCCCACATCAACATAGGAGTCAGACCGGTACTTGTCCAGGTACGCAGGCAGGGAGGCCTTCACCACCCCGGTCACTTCCACCCCGAAACTGTCCAGGATGTCCAGCAGACCATAGTCGAAAACCACAACTGTCTGGGGATTCCTCACCACCTGGACTTCTCCCAGTTCATGGCTTACATTGATCACTTCTCCTTGTGCCGCCGCATGAAGGCTGCTTACCAAAATGGCCAGCAGCACGATAAGTACACTAGCTGTGCGTTTCATGGATCCATCCTCCTTTGCTCTGATTATGTTTAGTAATAGACACAGATGCGCTGGTTGTTCACTGTTTCGATGTGGAAATCAAGCTCATAGACATCGCACAGTACAGAGCGGTCAATAATGCGCTGCGGACCGCCGCTGCAGGCTATGCGCCCCTGATCCATCACCACGATGCAGTCTGAGTAGCAGGAGGCGAAGTTAATATCGTGGATCACGGTCACCACCGTTTTACCCAGGTCCTGAACCAGAGCGCGCAGAGTCTTCATGATGTCCACCGCATGGCGCATGTCCAAGTTGTTCAGGGGTTCGTCCAGGAGGATGTAGTCCGTATCCTGGGCGATGACCATGGCAATGTAGGCCCGCTGCAGCTGTCCTCCGCTAAGCTGGTGGAGATACTTGTGCTGGATGTCTGTGAGCTTCATGTACGCAAGTGCCTGATCCACTGCCGCCCAGTCGCCCGCAGTGAGATGCCCCTGGGAGTAGGGAAAGCGGCCGAAACTCACCAATTCCCTGATGGTCAGGCGCAGATTGACCTGGTTGGACTGTTTGAGGATGGATATGCGCCGGGCTAATTCAGAGCTGCCCCACTTCTCAATGGGAATACCGTCGATGATTACCTCCCCTCCATCCTGTCTCAACAACCGGCTAATAATGGCCAGCAGAGTGCTCTTACCTGCCCCGTTGGGGCCGATGAAGGAAGTGACCGTCCCTTTCTCAATGGTAAGGGAGACGCGGTCCACAACAGGAATCCCATCGTACTTCTTAGTAACATCCCGCAGCTCAATCATGCCCGACTCTCCTTTAGCAGTAGTAATATGAAATACAGGCCTCCGGCTAAGTTGATCAACACGCTGATGGGGGCGGCGAAGTTGAACACCCGCTCGGCGAGGAACTGGCCTCCCACCAAGGCCAGGATACTGATCAGCGCGGCGGCGGCCAGCAGGTATCTGTGCAGGTACGTGTGGAGCCGTTCCCTGGCCAGGTTGGCCACCAACAGGCCCAAGAACATGAGCGGCCCCACGAGTCCTGTGGATACAGAGACCAAGACGGCAACCACAACCATGAGGCGCCGGACCACTCGGTCATAGGGCACACCCAGATTTATGGCATGTTCCCTGCCCAAAGCCAGAACATCCAAAGTAGTCAGCTGGCGAGCGATGACAATCATAGCTCCGACGAGCAGTATCCCAGCCAGCCACAAAATCCCCGTGTTCATGTTGTTGAAACTGGCCAGCATCCTGTTCTGCAGAACACTGAACTCGTTGGGATCCACCACCATTTGGATAAAAGAAGCACCGCTTTGGAAAAACGTACCCAAGATGATGCCCACCAACAGGAGGAATGCCAGGCCGCGCTCTTCTCTTCGGTAAAGGAAATTGTAGAGCACCACGGCAAAGGCCAGCATACCAGCGATCACCACCAAGAAGTTCAGCCTGGGATCGCTCACAACCACGCTGCCAGCACCGAACAGGTACACGGCCAGGCTCTGCAGGAGCACATAAAGGGAATCGAGACCCATGATCGCGGGAGTGAGAATGCGGTTATTGGTGAGGGTCTGGAATGTGACTGTGGAATAGGCCGCGGCGGCGCCAGTTACGATCATGGCCAGTAGTCTCGGAACGCGCAGGCTCAAGGCGTACCGCCAAGTGCTGCTCTTCAGCCCCACTACGATGTAGAGCACGCTCACCACGGCAACCAGCAGGGCCAGGATGGCGATCAGCCGTCGATCCGCCGCATAGCGTTCTTCCGTCACCGGCGTTCCCCCCTCAGCAGCAGATAGAGGAAGACCACACTGCCTGCAACCCCCACAGTCAAGCCAATGGGAATCTCGTAAGGTGCAATCAGGACCCTCCCCAAAAGATCCGCCCCCAAGAGGAACACCGCCCCCGCCAAAGCGGTGGTGGCGATGCTTTTGCGCAGGTTGTCGCCTAAATAGAGAGTTACCATGTTGGGGACAATCAGGCCCAGAAACGGGATACGACCAACAGTAATCACCACCAGCGCTGACAGCAGGGAAACGATCACCAGGCCCACAGTCACAACCTGCTTGTAGTTCAGGCCGAGGCCCACGGCAAACTCTTCACCCATGCCTGCCAAGGTGAACCTGTCCGCATAGGCAAAAGCTGCCATCAACAGGGGTAAGCTGAAGTAAAGTAGTTCATAGCGGCCCTGTGTGATCATGGCAAAATTACCCGTCAGCCATGTGTTCACATTCTGCACCAAATCGTAGCGGTAGGCTAGGAATGTGGTTACCGACCCAATGACATTCCCCAGCATGAGACCAAGCAGCGGCACGAATACGACGTTTCTCATTTTGATGCGCCCCAAGATACCCATAAACAGCAAGGAACCGCCCAGGGCAAAAACGAAGACCAGCAGCATCTTCCCAAAAGCACTGAAGCGAGGAAAGAGAATGAGCACCACTAACATACCGAAGCGGGCAGCATCGATTGTCCCTGCGGTGGTAGGAGAAACAAACCGGTTTTTGCTGATCTGCTGCATGATCAACCCGCCAATGGCCATGGCCATCCCGGCCATGATGATGCTGGCGACGCGGGGAATGCGGCTCAGAATGATAATCTGGCTGACCAGATCTTCTCCAGTAGCCAGCTTAACTACACTGAACTGGGAGAGACCCAGAACCAGCGACAGGATGGAAAAGATAGCTAAGCAGAGTGCTAAGACGATGTTGTGCATTGCTTTTGGCTCGGGCACCTCCCTGTCCAGGGTTCACTAAACGGCATGAGAATGATTTTCACTCTCACCGTTCCTAGTATACCATGGACAGGGCCGTTAGTCTAGACGGACAAAAAAACAACTCACCGTAAGAGTGAGTTATTGCAACCTTGGAGCCCCACCACTGCGCCGGGGCCCCTTATCCGAGCCTGTTCAGTTAATCCGTCACCTCTTGGGGATAGCCCAGATAACGCAGGAGGGCAATGGCATTCCTAGAGGTGGCGGGTCCCGCTTTGAGCTTGTAATCGAATTCCAGCCCCAGATCGCCCACGCGCTCGCTGAAGTGATGGCTCGTATACTCCTCCGCAAGCAGGTCACAGAGCTCCAAGTCGTGGGTGGCCGCCAGGACCAAAGCATTGCGCCGGACCAGGTACTGCAGGACACGCTGGGCGGCAAAAATCCGCTCCTCTGAGTTGGTGCCCCGGTAGAGCTCATCAAAAATGGCTAGGGTAGTAAGCTCATCGCTGAGTGCCTCTATTATACGCAGAACACTCAAGGCTTCCTCGAGATAGTAACTCTTCCCTTCGATCACATTATCCGCCCGGCCGATGGACGTAATCAGCCGCAGAGGACAGCCGCGGTAACTTGCGGCCAAACAGGTGGTGATGGTCTGGGCCAGCAGTACGTTTACTCCCACTGTGCGCAGGAACGTAGACTTACCGGACATGTTAGAGCCTGTTATCAAAATCCCCCGCTCAGCGACGGTGATGGAGTTGGGAACGGGCTCAGCCAAAAGCGGATGAAAGGCTTCTTTCAGCTCCAGGCCCCGGGCCGCGCCGAATTCCGGCTCGCAGTAGTAGTCTAAAGAGGCGCGATAAGAGGCTATGGACTGCAGAGCGTCCAGTTCTCCCACAGCTAAGAAGAGCTGCTGCAGTGCCTCACGGTTCTCAGAGATGAACTCCAGAGCCTTGTAAAATCCCCGCACTTCTGCCAGGAAAAAGATGGCCACATACTGCTCCAGCATATAGGTCAGGGGATCTGTGGACTCGAGGCCCACGTGCCGCACGATGCGGCTGTAGCCCTTGACCTTCTGCAGTGCATCGCGGATAACCTCAGGGAGAGGCCCCAAGAACTCAGCATCTACCTGGGCAATCTTATTGGCCGCGCTGATCAGCTGACGCAGGGCGCGTACTCCCTCGAAGTGGGCTTTGATTTCCTTCTGCACTTTAAAGTGCAGATACATGTTGATTTGGAAGAGAAACACGACAACCAGAACAAAGCGCAGCGAAACAAAAAGCAGCAGTGGTGCCAGCAAAGCCAGGACATACAGGAGCCTGTACAGGAACACGGGATGCAGCGGCTTGAGATCGGGCGTGTTCCAGAGCAGAGTACACAGCCCTGAGCCGATTCTGTGTTCCATGCCGCTTAAGATCACCTGCACCCTTTCCCTCACGGCCGCGTCGCGCTCAAAACCAGAAATGGCGGCACTTCTCCGGCGCAGCTGCTCCAGGTCCCGGATCTCCGGGAGGCGCAGTAACCTATACAACGTCTGCATGCCCGGCCACGTAAGGGTGCGGTCTAGGCGGGCAAAAATGGCATCCATGGTCAGATCCTGCCAGGTGCGGTCATCCACCGCGGTGGCCGGCTGATCAGCCTGGGCAAAGAGGGACGCAACCGCTTCCATGTCCCTCTCTTTCTTGACTTGGGGAGCCCCCCATTGACTGCGCAAGCGTGCCAAGAGCTTACGGTTCTGCAGACGCTTGTACTCCAAATAACTCAAAAACGCGCCCACGGCCCCGGGAGCCAAGAGCCAGAGATAGCGCGGCGAGAGGTGATTAGCCAGCAGCACCGCAAAATAGACACACCCGGCTGTCAAGAGCAGCAAGAGATAGAACAACCAATTCTGCTTCCATTTTATCAAATCCACTATGAGTTCCTCCCCAGAAAAGGGGACTCACCGCTCAGCTGCCTGTGAGTCCCCGAGCTTACCTTACGGCCCTACGACAAAACTGGTGTAGTACCGGAAGTATTTCTGGGCCACCCGCTTGATGTCCTCGGTCGTTACGTTGTCAAAGAAGGTCATGTACTCGTCTACCCAGCCATAGCCGCGCCCTGTAATCTCCGCTTGGGCCAAGAGAAAGGCTTGAGCCAGGTTGGTTTCGTTCCCCAGCAGATACATGCCCCGCTCAAAGGCTGCTACCTCGGCGATCTCCTCATCCGTGAGCCCTTCACTGGCGATCCGCCCTACCTGCTGCACGATCTGCTCCTTAACTAGGTCCAAGTTGCTGGGATGGGTAACCACATACGTGAAAAAGTTGGACGGGCCTAGGCGCTGATCGTACTGGGCGAAAACGGCGTAAGCCAAGCCCAACCGATCGCGGATCTCCATGTTCAGGCGGGAAGAAAAGCCGCCGCCCAAAACAGAAGTAATCACGGTCATGGCTGCGCTGTCTTCGTCAAAGGTATCCGGTGCCGGATAGCCCATAATCAGAAAGGCCGCATCGAGAGGAACGTTGATGGCAAACTCGCGGTTCTCCAGGGGATAGGTAAAAGGAACCTCTTCCCGCGGCACTACGGTCCCTGCGTAACAAGATTGCAGACTGCCCAGGGTCTCTTCCAGGAGGGGCAACAGCTCGTCGGCCTGGAAGTTGCCCACCACCGCCACCACTAGATGCTCAGGCGCGTAAATGTACTCTTTCCAATCCGGTAGAAGCTCAGCAGAAACGGCCGCTAGACCTTCCAGTGAGCCATAGGCGGTGTACTTGTAAGGATGATCTCCATAGAACGCCTCCAGGTAGGCCAGCAGCACAGCATTCTGGGGGTCATCTAGTGCGCTCTGCAGGGCAGCCATACCCAGTTCCCGCTCTCTCTCAAACTCCGCTTGCGGAAAAGTCGAGTTGGCCACAACGTCGAGAAGAATCTCGAGGCCAGCCGCGAAAGTATCTGGAAGCGCCTGCAGATACACGGCCGCAAAGTTGGGTGCAGCCAGGGCCTGCATCTGAACACCCAACGACTCAACTTCGGCCACCACTTCCGCCGCCGTACGGTTGGTAGTGCCGGAGAGCAGATTGCGCTGGGTGAGGTAAGTCAACCCTTCTAGGCCAACCGGATCCTGCACTGAGCCCACCTTAGATGTTAGCACCAGGGCAATAACATCAAAGGCCGGGTTTTCCTTGAGCAGCAGGGTCACTCCATTGGGCAAGACCACTTTCTGCACGTTATCAGTGTAGCGGAAAGGTTCCCCGGCGAGAACCGGAGATGCCGCCAACACAGCCGCTAACCAAATCACCAGGGCCAGATTGATTGTCCTCCTCTTCACTGGATACCACCTCCCTCTGGCCGTATTTCAGCATGCACGTAGGCGTTGGGATCCAGGTACAGCGTGGCCGCACGCTGGATGTCCTCAGCCGTAATCTCTGACAGGATGGCGCTGTAGTTAACCGCCGCCATCACGCCACCTCTGCTTTCCATGCTCCCTAAATACAAAGCCACATTCAGGCTTGACTCCGTCTCGAAGGCTACACTGCTCCGGGCCATGGCCCTTGCCCGTTCCAGCTCTTCTTGGCTCACAGGTTCGTCACGCAGGCGCTGCAGCTCGGAACGGACTACTTCACTGAAGCGGTCCACGTTGGCCGGATCTAGTGTTGCATGGATGACAAACACTCCCGCTTCGGCATAGCCGGCGTAGGATCCGGTCACGCTGTTGACCACCCGTTCCGCCTCCACCAGCTGCTTGTAAAGGCGCGCACCCCGCCCTTGGGCCAAAATGATTGAGGCCATGGTGAGGGCCGCCGCGTCCCTAGTGGCGATGCCGGGAGCGGGATGGGCCAGGAGAATATAGCTCTGATTCACAGCACGCTCCTCTTCCAGGTACACTACGCCGTCCAAAACGGGTATCGGGACGTACTCCTGAGGCGGCAGATGCTCGGCAGGCAGATCACCGTAAAGCTCCCGGGCCTGGGCAAAGATCTCCTCTGCCACCACGTTCCCCGTCACCACCAAAACCATGTTATTGGGGACGTAATACTGGGCGTGGAAGTCCAGCATCTCCTGCCTGTTCACATTGGCCAGGTCCTCGTGCGTGCCGCCAACGGGCTTACCGTAGCTGGTGCCAGCAAAAAGCTCCTGGTGAACCCTGTGCATCAGGTGGCTGTCCAGGCTTTCCTTGGTCAGGCTTATTTCTTCGTAAATAACCGTTCGCTCTCGGTCGATTTCCGCTTGATCAAATACTGAGTTCCTGATCACATCTGCCTGGATTTCCATCGCCTGGCGGACATGCTCCGAAGGCACAACAATGAAGTAGGCGGTGCTGTCCAGGCTGGTCATGGCGTTGGCATCCCCCCCCAACAGCTCCACTTCTTTGAAGACCTGCCCAACGGGCCTGGTGGGCGTACCCTTGAACATTAGGTGTTCAAAGAAGTGAGCCAACCCAGAAAGCCCTTCAGGATCATCCTTCGCCCCCACACCCACCCAGATGTTGACCACAGCAATGGGATAGGACGGGATCTCCTTCACAATCACCCGCAGACCGTTATCCAGCACCTGCATGTGCAGGGGGATCAACGTTGATTGGGGATCAACGGGGGCAGCAGCGGCGATCGCCGTGCAGACAATCAGAAGTACACCTAGCAGCACAACAACTCGGCTACGTTTCATCTTCACCCTCCCTTTTTCTGACAAGTTTGCTCAGCAATTCACAATCCGGCACTAAGTCAATATTATCCAGCCGGCCTCCGCTTGTCAACCGTCGTCCCCCCCGAGGTAACATTTTGTGATCACTTTCCCTTGTTCTGTAAACTCTTGCGAAATCAATCTGTTTTTGGGGAGGAAATCTGCTCTTTCCGCAGAATCATGGGGTCAATTCGTCAAAAGACGCAAATGAGATGGAGGAGAGTGTAGGAATGTCGTATGACAGGTTCAAAACTGCGTTGATCTGTGTTCTGCTCATCTGTGTGCTTGCAGTTCCCGTCAGTGCCCAAGGGGATGTGATCAAAATCGGACTCATCTCTTCTCTTACGGGTGCCGTCTCCACCTACGGGCAATCGGTGCGCAACGCCGTCACCATGGCTGTTGACGACATTAACGCTGCGGGAGGCATCAACGGCCGCCAGATCAACCTGGTCATCCTGGATGACAAGGGCGACGGTACGGAAGCCGCCCAAGCAGCCCGCCGTCTGATCGATCGGGAAAACGTCGCTTTGATTCTGGGCCCTGTGATCACGCCCTGCGTCATGGCAGTGGCCCCCATTGCCCAAGCAGCGAAGGTACCCATGCTCACACCCACGGGCACGGGCGATGAGATCACTTCGATTGGTGACTATATCTTCCGGGGAGCGTACAAAGATTCATTCCAAGGACGGATTATGGCGCAGTTCGCTGCGGTGAACCTAGGACTTACGGAGGCAGCTATCATCTACGATGTGGCCAACGACTATTCGGTCGGCCTGCGCAATGCCTTCAAGGCTACCTTCGAAGAGCTCGGAGGGAAGATCGTCGCTGAAGAGTCCTACTCCACAGGCGATACCGACTTCAGTGCCCAGCTCACGGCCCTCGCCATGCGCAATCCGCAGGCCTTGTTCATCCCTGATTACTACTCCACCGCAGGGCCCATTCTAATGCAGGCGCGCCTGATGGGGATGGATGCCATCATGCTCGGAGTAGATGGCTGGGACTCTCCAGATTTGAGCGCGCTGGCCGGTGGTTTTGAAGAAGGCGGCTATATCGTCAACCATTATTCGGCAGACGTGGATAGTCCTGTAACGCAAGAGTTCATCGCCCGCTACACCGCGGCCTATGGTCAAGCGCCCGATGCCTTGGCAGCCCTGGGCTATGACGGAGCCTTAATCGTGGCCAAGGCTTTGGAGGCCGCGGGCTCCACCGAACCCGAGGCCCTGAAACAAGCTTTGGGCACCGTAAAGGGCATTGATGGAGTCACGGGCACGATCAATATGGATCCTGAAGGTACTCCCATCAAGTCCGCTGTCATCCTCCAGAGCACCGGTGGCAAATGGGAGCTGGTAGACCAAGTAGATCCAAGCGGAAGGTGAAGCCATGTCGTGGCACATTGCAGCTCTACAGCAGCTCGTTAACGGGCTGGCTCTCGGGAGCGTCTACGCCCTCATCGCCTTGGGCTACACCATGGTCTACGGGATCATAAAGCTGATCAACTTCGCCCACGGTGAGATCTATATGCTGGGAGCCTATTTCGGCTTCTACGCCTTAACTTTGCTTAATCTATCCCTGCTGCCCGCCATGCTTTTGAGCATGGCGGCCGCAGCCCTTGTGGGTGTGCTCCTGGAACGAGTAGCGTATAGGCCCCTCCGCAACTCCCCCCGGATTTCGGTGCTGATTACAGCCATCGGGGCCTCCCTGCTCTTCCAGAGTACTGCCCAGTTGGTGTTCGGGGCTTCCTTTAAGCCCTTTCCGCAGGCCATGCCGTTCCGCCGTATCCAGCTGGGCCCTGTGTTCATCACCAACCGCCAGCTGCTCATTTTCGGAGTCGCTGTGCTGCTCATGATTCTGCTGCACGTGCTGGTCACTTACACCAAATTCGGTAAGGCCATGCGCGCAGTAGCCCGGGACAAAGAGGCAGCGCTGCTCATGGGCATCAACGTAGACCGGATCATCTCCGCCACCTTCGCGCTCGGTTCAGCCCTGGCGGCCACAGCGGGTATCTTGGTCGGTATGTACTACAACCGCATCGACCCCTATATGGGCATGATGCCTGGTTTGAAGGCCTTTGTTGCCGCTGTGTTGGGCGGAATCGGGATGGTGCCCGGTGCTGTTCTGGGCGGTCTGCTGATGGGGGTAGCGGAGAACTTGGTTGTTACCCTCGGTTCTTCCACTCTGCGGGATGCGGTGGCTTTTGCGGTGCTCATTGTGGTGCTCCTCTTCCGCCCCACCGGGCTCTTGGGCAAAAAAGGGATAGAGAAGGTGTAAGTGGTGAAACCCAGACTGACTGGCCTAATCAAGATCATCTTGTTGCTGTGTATCTACGGAGTGGTCCGGCTGCTGGAAAGCAGAGGCCTGCTCCTTCCCTATCACGTGCAGGTTTTGAGCCTGTGCTGCATTAACGTCATTCTCGTGGTCAGCCTCAATCTGATCAACGGCTTCACAGGCCAGTTTTCCATTGGCCATGCGGGCTTCTTGGCCATCGGTGCCTATCTGTCCGCCTTTCTGACCGTCAAGATGCACGTACCCTTTCTGGCTGCGATCCTCTGCGGCGGCCTCTTGGCTGGCCTCGCGGGCCTAGCGGTGGGACTGCCGGCCCTGCGCCTGCGAGGAGACTATTTGGCCATCGCCACCTTGGGCTTCGGAGAGATCATTAGGGTGATTATCCTCAATATGGAGGCGGTAGGAGGAGCTAAAGGCTTTTCCGGGATTCCCAAATACACCACCTTCGGCATAGCCTATCTCACAGCCATCATCACGGTGGTAGTGATCCGCAATTTCGTCCATTCCGATTACGGCCGGGCCTGCCTGGCAGTGCGGGAAGACGAGATCGCCGCGGAATCGCTGGGCGTGAACAGCACCTACTTCAAAGTGCTGGCCTTTGCTCTAGGGGCGTTCTTCGCGGGGACGGCCGGGGCGCTCTTCAGCCATTACCTGCAGTACATGGCCCCCACTCCCAGCCAGATTGGCTTTGTTAAGTCCATTGACATCCTGATCATGTTGGTCTTGGGTGGGCTGGGCAGTCTTACCGGCTCAGTGATCGCCGCTGTCGTGCTCACCATCATCCCAGAACTGCTGCGGGGTTTTGCCGAGTACCGCATGATCATCTACCCTATCCTGCTCATTGTCGTCATGCTCTACCTCCCTGCGGGGCTGATGGCGGGAAGGGAGCTTTCCCTCGATTCCCTGGCAAGACTCTGCAAAGGAGTGAAATCCAGTGCCCACTACAGCTGAACTCATGGTGAGCAATCTCTCGGTACAGTTTGGAGGGCTGAAGGCAGTCAACGAAGTGAGCTTTTCCCTCCAACCCCAGACCCTCGCAGGACTGATCGGTCCCAATGGAGCGGGCAAGACCACCATCTTCAACGCACTGACCGGTTTGTGCCCAGTGAGCGGCGGCGAGATCAGCTTCGGCGATCAGAGGCTCACCAACCAGCCTCCCCACACCATCGCCCGCTGCGGTGTGGCGCGCACCTTCCAGAACATCCGACTGTTCAAGAATCTCACGGTGCTGGATAACCTGCGCATCGCCTACCATAAGAACCGCCAGTATTCCCTGCTGTGCAGCCTGTTCCGCTCTCCTCGCTATTGGCGAGAAGAGGAACAGATCACCGCCCGAGCCAAGGAAGCTCTGGAACTGGTGGGGTTGGCCACCAAAGCAGAGCACCTGGCAGGCAGCCTGCCCTATGGTGAACAGCGGCGGGTGGAAATCGCCAGGGCCCTCATGCTTTCGCCCAAACTGCTCCTGTTGGACGAACCAGCGGCTGGTATGAATCCCCAGGAGACCCTCACCCTCCTGGAACTGATCCGCCGGCTGCGGAATGAGCTGAAGATTACCATTCTGCTCATCGAACACGACATGAAGTTGGTGATGAACCTATGCGAGAGACTTTTCGTGCTGGATTACGGCCACTTGATCGCTACTGGCGATCCCAAAGCCATCCAGAGCAACCGCCGCGTGGTAGAGGCCTACCTAGGAGGAACCGGGGCATGACCCTCCTTGAGGTGGAAGGCCTCACAGTACACTACGGGGTGATCCAGGCGCTCAAGGGGATCAGTTTCAGGGTCGAGCAGGGTGAAATCTTCACCATCCTGGGATCCAACGGGGCCGGCAAGACCACGACCTTGAAAGCCCTTTCGGGGCTGGTGCCCAAAAGCGGAGGCAGAGTGTTCTTTGAAGGCCGGGACATCACCACAGCCCCCAGTCATACCCTGCCCGCTTTGGGCCTCGTTCACGTACCGGAAGGCCGCCGCATCTTCGCCGGCCTCACCGTTGCTGACAACCTCTTACTGGGCGCCTACCATCGCCGGGATAAGGCCGGGATCAAGGAAGACCTGGAATCTGTCTATGAGCTTTTTCCCCGCCTGGCGGAACGGCGCAAACAGGATGCGGGCTCCCTGAGCGGTGGTGAACAGCAGATGCTGGCCATGGGGCGCGGTCTGCTCAGCCGTCCGCGGCTGCTCCTCCTTGATGAACCGTCCATGGGCCTGGCCCCGGTGTTGGTGGAGGAGATCTTCCGCTTCATCCAAGAGATCAACAGGCGGGGCACCACCATCCTGTTAGTGGAGCAGAACGCCCATTTAGCCCTGGAAATTGCCCACAAGGCCTGTGTACTGGAAACTGGCCGGGTTGCCCTATCCGGCGCAGCCCGTGAAGTAGCTGCCGATGGACGAATTCAAGAGATCTACTTGGGAGCAGGCTGAGAACTGCTTTCCACCCACTGCGCATAGGGTGCGTAAATGTAGCTGAGGGGCACGCCGTAAATGGCCGGGAGCTCATAGGAGTGCATCTCCTTGATGGCCCGTTCCACTTCGGGATAGCGCTCCTCTGTGGTTTTGGCCACCACCCGATACTCCAGATCCCGCTGTACAGAGCCTTTCCAGATGTAAAAGCTCTCGATTTCCTCCAGCTGCACGCACGCGGCCAACCCCTGTTCCACCAGGGCTTGGGCTAGAGCCTGGGCTTCTTCTCTACTCGCAGTGGTTGTGATCACGGCTAGGCAAGTCAAGTGAAACCCTCCTTCTAAGCAACATGTTCAACCCACACTCCACCGAACCTGGGGCCCATCATGGTGCCCCAGGTTCGCGCAGATGTCCTTTGCCCCACACGGCAACGCCCGAATCCGACACTGCGGTAAACGTCATAACCCTGGCCAGGGCAGACGGATCCCACTGGCTCACAAACACTCCTTTGTACAGCTCGCCTTCGATTTCCAGGTGTGCGAAATACTCAGCCACCAAATGCCAAACACCGCTCGCTCCTCCACTGATCGTTCCATCGGCGTTCAGGGTAATTCCTACCGCCGTCTTCATACGGGACGAAATATCCTTCCCGTGGTTGATGTACAGATAATCGCCCACCACGTCCGCCAGACTCACTGGGGCGATGGTTTCGTAGGCGTAGGGCAGCACGGATAGGACAGGCCAACCATCTTCGTTGAAAAAGAGCTGGTGCGTCCGGACTTCATGGTACTCACCGGCGCGGGGAAACCGGGTATGCATGATCAGGAAGTAGCGGCCTGTTTCAGGATCATGGTAAGCAGAGTTGTGTCCGGGCGAAACATAGCCGTAGTACCCGCGCCCAGACCGCATGAGGAAGTTCCCGACCAGCTTCACTCCGTAGGGCTCGATAGCGGCATCATCGAAAAAGCTGCCCCGAGGCCCGTGGGCATCCAGCATGCTTTGGCCTTGCGCATCTAGATATGGACCCGTAGGAGTCCTGGAGCGGGCCACACGGATGTTATAACCTCCCTGGGCAGCGAGACCTCCGAAACTGAGGAAGAGGTAATAATAGTCTAGGTCGGGATTGTACAATATGTACGGCCCTTCTATGCGGCTGTGATTGCCCCCCGCCAGCCGCGTCCCGTATCCTTGATTGGGCAGGGGAAAACCTGTCTCTGGATCCAGCTCCAGGATGAAAATCCCGCCGGAATAGGATCCGTACACCATCCACAGTCTTCCGTCGGCATCAAAGAACACGTGCGGATCCACCACATTGGGATGCTTGTTCGCATCATACACACTGCCGTCTGCTGCCCGCAGTCCGCCAGAAAAGAGCATGATGCCTAAGTTCTTGTACGGCCCCTCAATGTGGTCAGCAACGGCCACACCCAACGCCGAGCGCGGTGAATCACCCCGGCAAGCGCAGTAGTACATGTAGAAACGCCCGTCCGGCAGCTGCACCACATCCGGTGCCCAGAGCGTATCAGTTTGGGCCCAAGCAAACACTTCCGCCAGTTCTGTGTACACGTTGGGAATCAGCTTGTTCTCGTCATGCACCCGGCTTTCAACGGCCTGCCAATTCCTGAGATCCGTTGATTTAGCCGCGGCGAGATGAGAGCCGAACACATAGTAGGTATCGCCCACTCTGATCACTGACGGATCGTGCACCGAAGTGCTGGACAGCGGAGGCAGCATCTCTTCCTCTTCAATCTGGGCTGCGGCTGTACCAGCAGTCAAGAGCAGGAGCAGCACAACTAGAGCCAGAAGCCTGTTCATGGAACTCCTCCCCTACCCGTCGATACCCATGCGCTTGACGCGCAGGCTCAATTGCACTGTTCTCCCGCAGGCGCGGAACTCCTTCCTATCTCTAGTGCAGGCTCCCTGGTACAGTTGGTGACAAGTGTGGTGACAAGTGGCCCACATGCAAAAAAAGACCTCGCTCATCTGAACGAGGCCTTCTCAAAATAATCTTGGCAGCGAGCTACTCTCCCACCACGAGATGTGGCAGTACCATCGCCGCTGAAGGGCTTAACTGCTGTGTTCGGAATGGGAACAGGTGTACCCCCTTCGCTATCGCCACCAAGAAAA
>JAAYMM010000066.1 GCA_012521335.1 Bacillota bacterium
CCCGGATAATGCACCTTATCTACGGCAGGATGTTCTTCTAGGAACTCCGCAGCCTTCTGCGCATTGGCGCAGTGGCGCTCCATGCGGATGGTGAGCGTCTTCATGCCCCGGCAGATCAGATAACCGTCGAATGGACTCCGCACAGAACCGGTCATATCTCGAATGGCGAACTGGCGCACCCGATCCACGAACTCCTGCTTCCCTACCACGATGCCGGCCAGCACATCGCCGTGCCCGTTCAGGTACTTGGTGGCGGAATGGAGCACTACATCGGCCCCCAGTTCCAAAGGCCGCTGCAGGTAGGGCGTACAGTAGGTGTTGTCTACGAACACGAGGCAGCCGGGAACCTGTTCATGGGCGATTTTGCTGATGGCAGCGATGTCGGCCATGCACAGAGTGGGATTGGCTGGCGTCTCCAGGTAGACCACCTTGGTGTTGGGCCGCAGGGCTGCCCGTACCTGTTCAGGATCCGCGGTATCAACAAAGGTGGTTTCCACTCCGAAATTGGCCACTCCCTTGGAGAGAAAGACAAAGACGCTGCCGTAGAGGGCTTTGCCGGCCACGATGTGATCGCCTGGGTTCAAAATGCTCCAAAACGCGGAGGTAATGGCTCCAATGCCGGAAGCGGTGGTCACCGCGGCCTCGCCGCCTTCCAGAAGGGCGATCTTCCGCTCCAGCTCCGTGGAGTTGGGGTTCCCTATGCGGGAGTAGATATAACCTTCCTCTTCAAAGCGGTGCCTGCGCGCTCCCTGCTCCGCAGACTCGAAGCGGTAAGTGGACGTCTGGTAAATGGGCGTGATCAGGGCACCCGCCGTGTTGGGGCCGTAACCTGCATGAATGGCCTTAGTGCTAAAACCCCATTTTTTTGCTTGTTCGCCTGTCATGAGGGTCCCTCCGTCTAGACTAATGACTGCCCAAAAGGCCTTTGCAGCTTGTTGTAAACGATTACAATTTGCTGGATAGAAAAGCGCACCGATGACCAACCTGGCAAGTTCGGTTGCGCACGTAAACGTCTTGTTTTAATGATATTATGAACTCACAGATATGTCAATGGGGGTTTCCCGGAGGAAATGTCGAGGATGGTGAAATTCGTCCGAATAGCCCTAGCTGTAGACGATTATCGGCAGTAAACGCGGGCGCCTTTTAGGCGCCGCGCGTTTGCGAGCTAACCAATCCGGCCCTCTGCAGAGCCAGCACGATCAAGGGGATGGCAATGAGCTGGAAGATGATCCCTGGCAGGGCGTTGACGAACGCACCGGCGATAAAGGCCTGCCAGCCGAAGGAGGAACCAGAAAGACCGTACAGAACGAAACTGACTACTCCCCAGACAATCCGGCCGCCCAGCATGGCCAAGATCAGGCTGGGATACACCGAACCAGTTCGCTTGTAGACGAGGCCGGTCAGAAAACCATAGGCCGCCAGTTCAAAGGCCATAGCCACCGCCGTTGGAAACATGGGCGGCATGCCGAGCAGGAAGCTCCGCAGAACAGGAGTAATCAAACCTACCGCAAACCCCCACGGCCCTCCGAGGACAAAGCCGCAGAGCAGGACGGGAATGTGCATGGGCAGCAGCCTGGCCCCCAAAGCGGGAACCTGGGCAGTCAAGAAGGGCAGGAGCAGTCCCAACGCCAAGAACAGTGCTGCCAAAACGAGGTGTCGAGTAGATTCTTTAGCCATAGCTTTCTCCTCCTAGACAGAAGACTTGCTGCCAAAGCAGCTTCCAGGCCTAGCCCAGTCCTGAAAATTCTAATTCAACACCTTAGGATTAAATCCTGTCTATATCTGCAGATAGATGGCCTTTGGAGAAAACAACAAGGAGAAGCTTGTCCCATAAACGACCTAAGCAAAAAAGGGCGCCTGCTGAACGCCCGTCTTTTACTGCCTGTGCCAGCGCTGCTTGATGTTCCTGCCCTCAAGCCGATCCACATAGACAGCTCCGGAAACGGCCACGTGAATCAGCTTCACGTCTTCGGAATGCTCCCAGGGGCAGAGTTCTTCCGCCATTTCGTAGAGCTGTGAGCCGCCCTTGGCTACCCTGGCCCGGCCAAA
>JAAYMM010000067.1 GCA_012521335.1 Bacillota bacterium
GCAGAAAGATGGTCTTCGGCATTGGCGATCAGCACGTCCAAAACGGCCTTTCTCTGCGGAGTGAGCCGGTAGGATTCCTCCTCCAGCTTAGCCCGCACCCATTCCTGCAGCATGCCTCCACCCCCTCTTAACCAAAGCGCCAGTAAAAGAACTTCACCATCAGCAGGGCTACGCCCATGAGCGACGCGAGGTAAACCAGCCAGGACCGCCAATCCCGCACCTCTCTCCTGCGCCGCCGCACGTCAGTAAGGGGCGCTTGGAAAAACAAGTACAACCAAACCAGGCCGAAGATAACGAAGGCCAAGGTGTACAGCCAGGGGAGGGCTGATTCCCCCGTCACTTCCTTGAAGGGCATCAGGAAGCGCTGCGCCAGCGCGGACAGGGCCAGGTACCCCAGGAACATCTGGCCATCAAAGCGCAGGCTGCGCCGCATCCTCCAGAGGTAGGAAAAAATACAGTAATAAAGCAGAGCCGCGTATAGAGGCAGAGGGTGGAGACTGAACTCGCCCAGACGCACCCCCCACGGGCTGGCGGTCTCTCTGCCCAGAACACTGGATCCCAGGTAGGCCAGGGACTGCATAAGCGCCGCAGGTGGAGTGAGGGCATCTAGAAAAGCGGCCCCGTTGTCACAGTACCTGAACAGGAAATAGATGGTGTACAGGCCTGCCGCCAGGGCGCCCGCACCTTCGTCCAGCTGCACGCCGGCAAAGAGGACCCAAGGGTACAGCACCATGCGCCAACCGTGCACTTTGAACACGCAGGCAATACGGCCGGCCAGGATGAACATCAACGACACCTGCACTATGAACTCAAAGACAAAATCCGCCCCCAAGCCCTTGCGCTTGCCTTCGCGCTGGGCTAGATAGGACCCGATAACCAGCCCCAGTCCGAGCATGGCGCCGTAAGAATAGACGGGAACGTTGGCGAAGAAAAAGAGGATGCTCTCCATACAGTACTCCTGCCCTTCACTGCTTTAATTCCCTCTGGCCGGCAAAACTCCTGCCGTTGGGCCGCAATTCCGAGTACGCCTCACTGCTGTTCAACCGCGGGCCAGCTCTTCCTTGAGCAGTTCGTTCACGACCTTCGGATCGGCCTTGCCTGCCGCCGCCCGCATCACTTGGCCCACCAGGTAGCCCCAGAGCCGCTCTTCTCCGGCCCGATAGCGGGAGACAATGTCCGGGTTGGCAGCTAAGGCCTCCTGCACCATGGCCCGCAGCTGCTCCGCGTCGCGCAGCACTTCCCAACCCTTATCCCGTACGATCTCCCGGGGAGAAAGGGGCGAGCGGAAGAGCTCCTCCAGCACGGCCTTGCTTTGGTTGTGGGTGATCAGCCCTTCAGCCACGATGCGCAGCAGCTCCGCGATGCGCCCAGGGGCCAGATGCCCCTGCTCCCGGGCCAGCCTGGCGTAGTCACCCATAAGCAGGTTAACCAGGGCGGTGTTGTCCTCTCCCGCCTTGGCCAGCTCTAGGAATAGATCTCCGAAGTCGGGATAGTTCACCAGGAAGGTAGCCTCATAACGGGAGAGGCCGTAGCTCTCTTCCAAACGCCGCAGCCTGGCCAGGGGCAGCTCGGGCAGGGTATCCTTGAGGCAGTTCACCCAAGCGGGATCCAGCTGCAGGGGCGGCAGATCAGGTTCGGGAAAATAGCGGTAGTCTGGGGCATCCCCCTTGGAGCGCATGGATAGGGTCCGGCCAGCCCGTTCATCCCAAGTCCTGCTTTCCTGCTTGATCTTCCCTCCCCGCTCCAACACCGCGCTCTGGCGCTTCACCTCATACTCTAGGGCCCGCTCCAGTGCCCGGAAGGAGTTGAGGTTTTTGATCTCCACTTTCGTTCCCAAGACAGGGCTGCCCTGAGGCTTGAGGGAGATATTGGCGTCGCAGCGCAGGGAACCCTCTTCCATCTTCACATCGGAGACGCCGATGTAGCGCATGACCAGCCGCAGCTGCTCGAGGAACAGCCGCGCCTGGCGCGGGCTGGTGATATCCGGCGCGGTCACGATTTCGATCAGGGGGATCCCGGCCCGGTTGTAATCCACCAGAGAATACTCAGAGTCCACAATACTGCTGCCGCTGTGGATAAGCTTACCCGCTTCTTCTTCTAGGTGCAGCCTGGTGATGGCCGTGCACCGCAGCTCGTCATCGATATAGTATTCCAAAAACCCGTCAGTGCACAAAGGATAGGTATCCTGAGTGATCTGGTACGCCTTGGGCAGATCCGGATAGAAGTAGTTCTTGCGGTCGAAGCGGCTGAAGGTGTGTACTTGGCAGTTCAGGGCCAGGCCCGCCTTCACCGCGTATTCCACCGCCTTCTCATTGACCACAGGCAGGGAACCGGGCAGGCCCAGGCACACCGGGCAGCACTGGGTGTTTGGGGGCGCTCCGAAGGCTGTGGAGCAGCTGCAGAGGAACTTGCTCTCCGTAAGCAGCGCCACATGGATTTCCAAACCGATCACAACATCATACTTCAACCTTGGGCCCCCTCTCTACGCTGGCTTCCACCACGCGGCCCACCTGGAAAACCAGCTCTTCCTGATAGTGATCGCCCATGATCTGCAGTCCGATGGGCAGCCCTTGAGAATCATAGCCGCAGGGCAGGCTTAAGGCGCAGATCCCGCTTAAGTTGGCAGTGGCTGTATACAGATCCGACAGGTACATCTCTAAGGGATTGCGCTTCTCTCCGATCCTAAAGGCCGTGCTGGGAGTAGTTGGCGTGATGATCACATCTACCTGTTCAAAGGCCCGCGCGATCTCCAGCTTGATCAAGGTGCGCACCCGCTGGGCCTGTTCATAATAGGCTTCGTAATGGCTGGCGCTGAGCACATAGGTGCCCAGCATTATCCTGCGCTTTACCTCCGCCCCGAAGCCCGCTCCCCTGGTCTTGGCAAACATGGTGTTGGCATCGGGTGCAGCCACCCGTTCGCCGTAGCGCACACCGTCAAAACGGGCCAGGCAGGAACTGGCTTCCGCGGTCACCAGCGTTAAGTAGGTATCGATGGCATAATCATTGGTCGCCAAAGAGATGGGCTTGAGTACCGCCCCCTGCTCCTCCAGGGTCCGCAGGGAACGGCGCACCGCGGCCTCCACCTCCGCATTGAGCCCGGAAGAGAAGAACTCCTCGGGCACCCCCACCCTCAGCCCCTGCACCACAGCCGCATTCCAGCGGGGCACCTGGAAGGCCGGAGCACCGGCTGAAGTGGCGTCTCTAGGATCCTCCCCGGCAATCAGGGAGAACAAAGCCGCCGCCTCTTCCACTGTCTTGGCCAAGGGCCCCACCTGGTCAAGGGAGGGGGCCAGGGCCACTACCCCGTAGCGGGAAACCCTTCCGTAGGTAGGCTTGAGCCCCACTACCCCACAGAAGGATGAGGGCTGGCGGATGGAACCGCCCGTATCCGTCCCCAAGGCCCACGGAACCTGGCCCGCTGCTACCGCGGCAGCAGAACCGCCAGAGGAACCGCCAGCAACCCGCGCCGGGTCATGGGGGTTTTTGGTCACTCCGAACGCGGAGTATTCTGTGGAAGAACCCATGGCAAACTCATCTAGGTTGGTCTTGCCTAGAATGGGCAGCCCCGCTTGTTTCAGGCGCTCCACCACAGTAGCATCGTACACGGGATGGTAATTGCGCAAAATGCGCGACGCGCAAGTGGTGCGCAGTCCCCGTGTGGAGATGTTGTCCTTGATGGCAACGGGAATGCCGTCCCAAGGCGATAGGGCTTCCCCCCGGGCCCGCCGGGCATCGGACTGGGCTGCCTGTTCCAAGGCCCCTTGTTCATCTACGGTCAAAAACGCATTGATAACTCCATCGGTCTGTTTGATCTGCTCCAGGCAGGCGATCACCAGTTCAGTGCTGGAAACCTGGCCCGTTTGGAGCAGCTCCGCTAGTTCTCTCATTCCTGCCCCTCCACAATGCGGGGAACCTTGAAATAACCGTCTAAAACCTCAGGACCCTCCGCCAGTACAGCTTCCCGGGGCAGGCTCTCGCCCACCTCGTCTCTGCGCAGCGCATGAATCACGGACACAGCGTGGCTGGTTCCTGTGATCCCGCTCACGTCCACCTGCTGCAGCTTTTTCCCGGAAACCAGGAAACTGTTCAAATCCCGCGTGTACAGCTCGATTTCCTCCTCGCTCAGTTCCAACCTGGCGAGTGTTGCCATGCGGATCACTTCTTCACGCCCGATCAAGCTCAACACCTCTTTCCGCCAAGAAGTCCAGCAGCTCCTGTTCAGAGAGCACGGGAACTCCAAGCTGCGCAGCCTTATCCAGCTTGGAGCCTCCCCCCGGGCCTGCTACCAAATAGTCCGTCCTTCTGCTCACGCTGGAGGACACGGCAGCGCCCAGTGAGCGTAGGAACTCTTCGATTTCTGTGCGGGTAAACCCTTCTAGGCGCCCGGTTACCACAAAGGTGAGGCCGGCCAGCACCTGCTCTTGGTTTGGCTGCTCCTGAACTGGGGCTAAGCCCAAGTCCATAAGCTCCTGCACCAGAGCTCTGTTTTCAGGCACAGCGAAAAAGGAGGCAATAGACTGGGCAATCTTCTCACCCACGGCGGGGATGGCCATGAGCTCCTCCCGGCTCAGTTCCATGAGCCGCGGGAGGCTGCCGGCTGCCTGGGCCACTTCTCTGGCCACTTCTTCACCCACAAAGCGGATGCCTAGACCGTAGAGCACCCGGGCCAGAGGCTGCTTTTTGCTTTCAGCAATGGCTGCCAGCAGGTTTTCCGCCGACTTGTCACCGAAGCGCTCCAGCTGCAGCAGATCCTCTTTCTTCAGCCGGTAAAAGTCCGCAGGCGTGTGCACCAGCCCCGCCTCCACCAACTGGGCCACGATGGCGGGACCAAGGCCGGCAATATCCATGGCCCCTTTGGAGGCGAAGTGGGTCAGCCGCTCCAGGCGCTGGGCAGGACACTGGTTGTTCACGCAGCGCACAGCCGCTTCGCCAGGCTCGCGGACCACCTGCTCACCGCAGGAAGGGCACTGCTCAGGCATCTTGAACACCACTTCACTGCCAGCGCGCCTTTCCGGCAGCGACTGCACGATCTCTGGGATCACGTCCCCCGCTTTCTGCAGCACAACGTAATCGCCGATGCGGATGTCCCGCTCGCGCACGATGTCTTCGTTATGCAGCGTGGCTCGGCTCACGGTCGATCCAGCAACCGTCACGGGCTCCAGTTCCGCCAGGGGAGTGAGCACCCCAGTGCGGCCCACCTGCACGATGATGTTGCGCACCTTAGTAATTACCTGCTCCGCGGGGAACTTGTAGGCAACGGCCCAGCGCGGGCTGCGGGCAGTACTTCCCAGTTCACGCTGCAGGTCAAACTCATTCACCTTGATCACAATGCCGTCGATGTCATAGGGCAGAGAACTGCGCTTGGCCTGCCACATCTGGATGAACTCCAGCACTTCGGAAAAGCTCCGGCAGATGCGGTAGTGGGGGTTGACCTTCAGCCCCAGGCGGCGCAGGTACTCCAGCGCTTCACCCTGGGTCTTCAGTTCGTCGTGCAGCCTAGACTCCACGGCAAAGAGGAAGATGTCCAAGGGCCTTTGGGCCGTTAGGCGGGGGTCCAGCTGCCGCAAAGACCCGGCCGCCGCATTACGCGGGTTGGCAAAGACACTTTCTCCCGCACGCCTGCGCTCTTCGTTCAAGGCCAGGAAATCAGCCCTGTTGATGAACACTTCCCCGCGCACGTTGAGGGTGTGCGGCTCGTTCAGCCGCAGGGGCAGTGAGCGGACAGTGCGCAGGTTGGCGGTGACATCTTCTCCCGTTCGCCCATCGCCTCTGGTGGCCCCGCGCACAAAAACACCGTCTTGGTACTCCAAAGAAACGGAAAGCCCGTCTATCTTCAGCTCACAGACAAAACTCACCGGCCTGCCCGCCTGTTTTTCCACCCGCTCCCGGAAAGCTTCCAGCTCTTCCGGGGAAAAGGCGTTGCTCAGGCTGAGCATGGGCTCAGCATGTACCACTTGAGCGAAAGCGCTGCTGGGCTCATGGCCCACTCTCTGGGTGGGCGAATCGGGGGTGATCAGCTCGGGATACTGCTCCTCCAGCGCCGCCAGCTCCCGCAGGAGGGCATCGTACTGGGCGTCGGAGATGATCGGATCATCCAGGACATAGTAGCGGTAGTTGTGCTCCCGAATCTCCCGGCGCAGCTCTTCTATTCTCTTTCTGACCTCTTCCAAACAACGCTCCTCCCCTCTAGACCTTGGTGATGGGGGCCAGGTGGGCCAGCACCTTTTTCAGTCCCTGTTCCGGAAAGGCAAGGGTCAAAAGAAGATCGCCGCCGGACTCGTTTACCGCCACCACCATGCCCCGTCCCCAGACTTTGTGCTCCACCTTGTCACCTACCTTAAAGTCTGCCCCTGAGCTGCCTGCTCCCTGCGGAGCGGCTGGGGCAAAGCGCGGCAGGCTGAACAGATTGGAGCCTTTTTCTTCCAGATAGCGGGGATCGATCTCCCGTACAAAGGTGGAGATGGCATTGGGCCGCGTCGCCCCGTACAGAGTGCGCTGCCGGGCGCAGCTCAGGATCAGCCGGTCCTGGGCCCGGGTCATGGCCACATAAGCCAGGCGCCGCTCCTCTTCCAGCTGCCCATCCTCCCAAGCGGAACGGGCATGGGGGAAGATCCCCTCTTCCATGCCCACGATGAACACCACAGGAAACTCCAGCCCCTTGGAAGCGTGGACCGTCATCATGCTCACGGCATCAGCCTCGGCATCGTAGGTGTCCACATCACTGATCAGGGCCACATACTCCAGGAGCGTGCCCAAATCAGTTAAGGTGTCGCCCGTTTCAAACTGCTGGGCGAGGGACAGGAATTCCTCCAGGTTTTCCAGGCGGGCCTGGGCCTCCGGATCGCCCTGGGCCTGCAGTTCAGCCAAATACCCGCTCTCTTGAAGCACAGCCCCGACAAGGGCCGTGAGGCGGAGCTCTGGGAGGCGCTCCCGCCAACCGTCCACCAAAGCTCGAAAACCTTCCAGAGCCTTGATGTATTTCGCACTAAGCCCGTCCACACCTGCCAGATAGGACAGGCTGGCGAACAGACTGATGCTGAACTGCTCAGCGTAGGCGGTGAGTCTGGCCAGGGTGGTCTCACCGATACCTCGGCGCGGCGTGTTCACCACCCGCAGAAAACTCAGATCATTGTTGGGGTTGTGGATCAGACGCAGATAGGCAAGGAGGTCTTTGATCTCCTTGCGCTCGTAAAAACGCACGCCGGAAACAATGCGGTAAGGCACGCCGCTGCGCAAAAACTCTTCCTCCAGCACCCGAGACAGGGCATGGGTGCGGTAGAGGATGGCGAAATCCCGGTACTCCCGCCTTTCCCTTTGCCGGAGTTCTTTGATGGCTTCCGCCACAAAACGGGCTTCTTCCCACTCGCTGCCGCCTTGGAAGAACAGGACCTTGGCCCCTGAGTCCCGCTTGGTCCACAGCCTCTTTTCCTTGCGCTCCGTGTTGTTTTGGATCACTGAGTTGGCCGCGCCTAGAATATTCTGCGTGGACCGGTAATTCTCCTCGAGCTTGATAATGACTGCCCCGGGGAAGTCCTTTTCAAACTCCAAAATGTTGCGGATATCCGCGCCTCTGAAGGCGTAGATGCTCTGATCCTCATCGCCCACAACGCAGATGTTCCTGGTGCGCTGGGCTAAAAGATGCACCAGCATGTACTGGGCCCGGTTAGTGTCCTGATACTCGTCCACTAAAATATGGTCAAAACGCTCCTGGTACTTGCGGCGCACCTCCTCATTGCTCTGCAGCAGGCGCACCACATACATGATCAGATCATCGAAGTCCACCGCATTGCTGCGCCGCAGCTTCTCCTGGTATTTGGCATACACCTTGGCCACGATCTGCTCCCAGAAGTCTCCCCCCGCCGGGTACTCCTCGGGGGTAATCAGCTCGTCTTTGGCCCGGCTGATGGAAGCTAACAGCCGCTTGGGCGGCATGCGCTGGGGATCCAGGTTCAGCTCCCGGCACACTTCCCTGATCACGGCCTGCTGTTCGCTGTCGTCGAAGATCTGGAAGTCCGGGCCGATACCCGCGTAGGCAGCTTCTGCCCGCAGAATGCGCACGCATAGAGAGTGGAACGTGCCCATGGCAATCTTTTCCGCTGCGGGGCCGATCATGGCGTGCAGGCGGTCGCGCATTTCCTGCGCCGCCTTATTGGTAAAAGTGACCGCGACGATCCTGTAGGGCGGTACCCCGTGGGCCCTGATCAGGTGGGCAATGCGGGTGGTGAGCACCCTGGTTTTGCCGCTGCCTGCTCCGGCCACAACCAGAACCGGGCCTTCTACTGTGGTCACGGCTAACTTCTGACTGGGGTTTAAGTCCTGCAGATAATCCATCTTCATCTCCTAAACTCAGTTTTTTGGGGCTGTAAGCAAAAAGGCCTCCCTTCCCAAGCGGTGTTTCCAGTGGTTCCCTGCAGGGCAGCAGGGTTTCAGGCGAGAAATAGGACCTGCAGAAAATACCGACAAAACTGGAAGGAAGGAACAGCTATCTTGCGGCAATACTCTTTGCTTTCGATCATACTTCTGTTGGCGGTTAGTCTGGGAGGCTGCTTAAGCAGCGGCCCCCCTACCGGGAATCCCGGCGGTTCACCCATCGGGGGCCAGGCCTCCCTTACAGGCACGGTGCAGGATGCTCGCTCGGGTCTGAAGCTCTGGAGCGGGCAGGTAACCCTAACCCGGCCCGGAAGCTCGGGCTACAGCACAGCCCTGTCCGGCGGCCACTTTGAGTTCAGCAACGTGGCACCTGGTACTTATACGCTCACCATCAACGCCCTCTTCTACAAACAGCTGCAGAAGCAGGTGGTGATCAGCGGGAATGTCAGCATCTCGGAAAAGCTGACCACCATCTTCACCGGGGACGAGCTGGATCTATTGGCCCGCTTGGTGCACGCCGAAGCCAAAGGTGAAAGCTACGAGGGGCAGGTGGCGGTGGCCGCGTCCGTGCTCAACCGCTTGCGTCACCCCGATTACCCCAACACTTTGCACGGGGTAATCTACCAGGTTGTCTACTCTGGCGGCAAGCGCTATTACCAATACGAACCTGTGCTCAACGGCACCATCGACAAACCCGCCAGCCAAACTGCCAAGGATGCAGTGGCCGATGCCCTAGCTGGCTGGGATCCAAGCAAGGGCGCGACAGGATTTTTCGCCCCAGCCAAGGTGGGGCGCAGCTCTTGGGTGTGGAGCCGGCCCGCCACGGTGACCATCGGCAACCACCGCTTCTTCAAGTGAGCGCAAAGACACCTCCCAGCGCGGGAGGTGTCTTCTCATCTGGAGAAGTCCCTCTGGAAGAGGTACTCCGCTCCAAGACGCTACTTACCCGATAGGCTGGAGCGGCCCAACAGCTCTTCCCACACAGCCTCCAAACTGATGCGCCTGAATACCAGGAGGACTAAGAGGTGGTACAGCAGGTCGCTTACTTCGTACACCAGCTCTTCATCATCTTGATTCTTGCCGGCGATAATCACTTCCGCCGCTTCTTCTCCGAAAGCTTTCAGGATCTTGTCTAGGCCGTTCTCCATCAAATAGTTCGTGTAGGATCCCACCTTGGGCGAGCGCCTGCGGTCTTCAATATTGGCATACAGCCAGGACAGGGCTTCCCGGTGCGGCAGCAGATCACTCTGGTCAGGACCATCGGACATAATCAGGTTATGAAAACAGGTGTAGGACTCTCCATCATCATCACACGCTCCGTGGCCATGCTGGTCCACAGTAATCAGCACCGTATCCCGGTCGCAGTCGGCCGTAATGCGCCGCACCTTCTGCACATTGCCAGCCTCCGCACCCTTTTTCCAGATCTGTTTGCGCTTACGGCTGTAAAACCACGTTTCCCCGGTCTGCAGCGTTTTGTTGAACGCTTCTTCGTTCATATAGGCCATCATGAGAACACGGCCCTGGGTATCCTGAATAATGGCTGGCACCAAACCGTTCTCATCATACTTAATCATGACCTCACCCCCAATCCTATTCCCACTCGATGGTGGCCGGCGGCTTCGGGCTGATGTCGTACACAACCCGGCCTACGCCATCCACTTCCTCCAGCAAACGCCCGCTGATGCTTTCCAGAAGTTCATAGGGAACGCGCACCCACTCGGCAGTCATGCCGTCGGTGCTGCTCACAAAACGCAGACCCAATACGTAGTCATAGGTGCGTGCGCCGCGCTGCACCCCCACCGCCCGCATGTTGGTGAGGATTACCGCAGCCTGCCAGATTTTATCGTACCACCCGCTGCGGTGCAGCTCCTCGCGGACGATGGCATCTGCTTTTCTGAGAATCTCCAGCTTCTCTTTAGTCACTTCGCCTAAGCAGCGCACACCCAGGCCAGGCCCGGGAAAGGGGTGCCTCCACACGATTTCTCTGGGCAGGCCGAGCTTTTCCCCGAGCTCGCGCACTTCATCCTTAAACAAGGTTGCCAAGGGCTCCACCAGCTCGAAGCCCAGATCTTCCGGGAGTCCGCCCACGTTGTGGTGGGACTTGACCAGGGTACCTGGGGCCATCCCGCTTTCCAGAACGTCGGGATACACTGTGCCCTGCACTAAGTAGGCGGCATCACCCAGCTTGGCAGCCTCCTCCTCGAACACCCTAATAAACTCTATGCCTATGATCTTGCGTTTCTGCTCTGGATCCTCCACGCCCGCCAGCTTCTGCAAAAAACGTTCTTGGGCCTGGACATGGACCAAAGGGATGCCAAAGCGCCCTTGGAACGTTGCCACTACCTGCTCGCTCTCTCCAGCGCGCATCAGCCCGTGGTCCACGTAGATGCAGGTGAGCTGGTCGCCAATGGCCCGGTGCACCAAAACTGCGGCAACTGCCGAGTCCACTCCGCCGCTCAAGCCGCAGATTGCCCGGCCGCTGCCCACCTGCGCTTTGATTCTCTCCACGGCTGCAGCCAGGAAGCTGTCCATGTTCCAGTCCCGCTCACTGCCGCAGGCTTGGGATAAAAAAGACTCTAGAACGCTGTCGGATACTGAACCGTCGTCTAGAGACATAACTGGAACGGACATGTGAGCAACAACTTGCTCTATGCGCGGAGAAACCATCCCCACAAGGAGAACTCCGCTGGGCTGGTTGTGCAAAGCCTGCTCAGCCGCGGCAGCGGGGACGATTTCGCTATAGACACCCATTTTACGCACTTGCCTGGCCACTTCTTGGGCGTGGAGAGAGCCGCCATCCACAACTAAGATCCGCTTCAACAAGCAACCCTCCGCCTCAATGCTCAAGGACACCCACATAGGGCAGTTCTCTATGCTTATGATTGTAGTCTAACCCGTATCCTATGACAAATTTGTCTGGTATGGAAAACCCGATATAATCAGGGATAAACACGGTCCTTCTCCGCTCCGGCTTATCCAAAAGCACGGCCGTCTTCAAACTGGCAGGGTTGCGCGACTGGAGCAGCTGGTAAAGGTACGACAGGGTCAACCCAGAGTCAATGATGTCTTCCACGATGAGCACATGCTGGCCTTCAATGGGCCGGTCCAGGTCTTTCAGCAGCTGCACCACACCCGAGGTTTCCGTGGCCTCGCCGTAACTGGATATGGCCATAAAATCCAGTTCCAGGGGCACGGTAATGTGCCGGATCAGATCGCTCAAGAAAACGACAGCGCCTTTGAGGATGCCGATGATCATCAGGTCCTGGCCCTGGTAGTCCTGGCTGATCTGCTGTCCCAGTTCTTGAACCCGGCGGGCGATCTCTTCTGCGCTGATCAGTACTTTCACCTGCAAGCTCATCCCACCTGCTGACGATTTTCGTATTAATACTTTCGCCGGCCCGCCCATGATCCCTTGTAAATGCAGTGTTAAGTTAAAAGACTCCACCCGAAGGCGGAGTCTTGGCAACTTCTTTTTCTCTTAAACTTTACATCATACCCATGTTGCCCATGTTGGCAGCGGGGTTGTTCTTCTCTTCAGGCTTATCCACCAGCAGGACCTCGGTGGTGAGGATCATGGCGCCGATGGAAGCAGCGTTCTGCAGAGCGCTCCTGGTGACCATGGCCGGGTCAATAATGCCCCGCTCAACCATGTCCACATACTCTTCGGTGAGCACATCGAAACCGATGCCCTTGGGCGAATTCTTCACTTTCTCCACCACAATGGCGCCTTCCAGGCCTGCGTTGTTGGCAATCATCTTCAGAGGCTCTTCCAGTACCCGGCGGATGATGTTCACACCGGTAGCCTCGTCGCCTTCCAGCTGCAGGTTATCCAGCACGCCAATGGCATCCACCAGCATGGTTCCGCCGCCGGCTACGATACCCTCTTCCACAGCAGCACGGGTGGCAGACAGGGCGTCCTCAATGCGGTGCTTCTTCTCTTTAAGTTCTGTTTCAGTGGGGGCACCAACTTGAATCACCGCTACGCCGCCGGACAGCTTCGCCAGGCGCTCCTGCAGCTTCTCACGATCATAGTCGGATGTGGTCTCTTCGATCTCAGCACGAATCTGGTTGATGCGGCCCTGGATAGCCTCAGGCTTGCCCCGACCATCGACGATGGTGGTATCTTCCTTCGTTACGATAATCTGGCGGGCCTGACCGAGCATATCCACAGTCACATTCTCCAACTTAATGCCCAGGTCTTCGCTCACTACCTGGCCGCCGGTTACCACGGCAATGTCTTCGAGCATAGCCTTGCGGCGATCGCCGAAGCCGGGAGCTTTCACCGCGGCAACGCTCAGGGTTCCGCGCAGCTTGTTCAGGACCAGTGTAGCCAGGGCTTCGCCTTCTACGTCTTCAGCAATGATCAAGAGGGGCTTGCCCATCTGCATGGTCTTCTCCAGAACAGGCAGGAGGTCAGCCACGGCGCTGATCTTGCGATCCGTGATCAGGAGGAAGGCATCCTCCAGAACAGCTTCCATGCGGTCGGTATCAGTTACCATGTAGTGGGAGATGTAACCGCGGTCGAACTGCATACCTTCCACAACTTCCAGAGTGGTGCCGATGGTGTTGGACTCTTCCACCGTGATGACACCATCTTTGCCCACCTTTTCCATGGCGTCGGCAATGAGATCGCCGATCTGCTTGTCGCCGGCGGAAATGGAGGCTACCTGGGAAATGGCTTCCCTAGTCTCAATGGGCTTGGCAGTGCGCTTAATCTCTTCTACTACTGCTTCTACAGCCCGCTCAATACCGCGCTTTAAGAAGATGGGGTTCGCACCGGCTGCAACGTTTCTCAAGCCTTCCCGTACGATGGCCTGGGCCAGTACAGTGGCGGTCGTGGTGCCATCACCGGCAACGTCATTGGTCTTGGTGGCCACTTCTTTGACCAGTTGGGCACCGAGATTCTCGAACGGATCTTCGAGTTCGATTTCGCGGGCGATGGTCACGCCGTCATTGGTAATAGTGGGAGAACCGTAAGATTTCTCAATCACGACGTTGCGGCCCTTCGGACCTAATGTGACCTTTACGGCATCTGCCAGAGTATTTACGCCATGCTCTAACTTTTTCCGGGCCTCTTCCCGAAAGAGCAGTTCTTTAGCCATTAATCGTCACCTTCCTCGTTTGAGTTATTCGATAATCGCCAGCAGGTCAGATTCCCTGAGGATGAGCAGCTCTTCACCCTTGTGCTTGATCTCGGTTCCGGCATACTTGGCGAACAAAACGGTGTCGCCTTCTTTTACGGTCATAGGGATGATCTTGCCGTCTTCGCCGTACTTCCCAGGGCCTACTGCCAGGACTTTACCCTGCTGCGGCTTTTCTTTGGCTGTGTCTGGCAACACGATGCCGCTGGCAGTCTTCTCTTCTGCCTCCACAACCTTGAGAACAACGCGATCTCCTAATGGCTTGATGTTCAACTGTGTGTACCCCCTTTGTCCTCTTTGTTAGCACTCATAGTCAGTGAGTGCTAAATCTATACCATATGTTAATCAACCACCCCGGTTTTTGCAAACCTTCCCATTTGGCAGAAAGGCTCTTTATTCCCCAAATTTGCCTTTTTGGGCAAAATAGCTCTCCAAAGCTAGCGTTCTCGGGCCAGGGCTCCCCAGCCCGTATCCTGATCCCAGATAACCACCCCGGAGGAAACACCGTACTCCAAACAGAAGTGCAGATCAGCCCAGAGGCCCAAAGCCTGCAGCCTCCGGCCGTGGGCGCTGTTGGCCAGTTCCTCAGGGGGCGTGTGTTCGTACAGAAGCACGGCGGCCTGGGCACCATCGCCGAGCTCTTCCGGCGCGAGCAGACCGGTGATGCAGCCTGCGCACCAGGTGTCTTCCAGGGAAAACCGGCCTTCTAAACCAGCAGGCAGAAAGACCACATCCCGCCCCTGCTCAGCTAGGTACGCAGCAACCGCAGGTGCAGAACGCAGGCAGGCCAAAACCACCTCTTCCGCCCCCTTGGCCGACTGCACGGCTTTGGTTCCGTTGGTAGTGGAGAAAATGAGCTCTCCTCCTGCGTAAGCCCGGCCGTAGTGCTCCAGGGGCGAGTTGCCAAAATCAAAGCCGGGGATTTTCAGGGCATTCCTTTCCCCGGCCAGCAGCAGCTTGGGATTGGCTCTTTTCAAGTTCAAAGCCTCTTCTACGCCCTCCACGGGACAGAAGCGCTCCATGCCCGCTTCCAGGGCTGTCAGCACAGTGGTGGTAAACCGGAATACGTCGATCACTACGCACGTTTTGCCCTTCAGGTCGTGGTGAACCACTTCCCCCGGGCTTAGTATAACTTCCACGCGCACAACTATCCCCCCTATTCCCCCAGGCGCAGATTGGCCACAGCATTGAGGGAGTAGTCGCTGCGCTGGCCGGCCAGATAGCGGAAATACCCAGCACTGCCGATCATGGCAGCATTGTCAGTGCACAGATGCACCGGCGGGTAAAGCAGTTCCATGCCTCGCTTGGCAGCTTCCTGCTCCA
>JAAYMM010000068.1 GCA_012521335.1 Bacillota bacterium
AAGCCAATAGATCGAAAGACGATGATCAGGACGAGTAGCCGCCGCTAACCTGACAGAGAAGGGAGTGCACCGCTGAGAGCTCCCCCAGGGATGCTGAGGTGAAAACCACCTGGGAGTCGCCGGCTGAAATAGCAGTAAGCCGAGCCGGGGCAGCCGTTACCTGCACAAAGAGAGGATCGCGTACCTCTGAACTTGGTATGCGGTCAAATTGGGTGGAACCGCGAGAACCTCGTCCCATGTGGATCGAGGTTTTTTTATATCCCCCAGAAAGGAGCGAAGAAACATGAACGAAAACATGGCCTTAGTCAACCAAGAGGAGATTCTGCGGCACACAGCGGCCCACGTCATGGCCCAAGCCGTTTTGAGGCTGTGGCCAGGCACTAAAATGGCCATTGGGCCTGTGATCAAGAACGGCTTTTACTACGACTTCGATCTGGAGCACAGGTTTACCCCCGAAGACCTGGAGACGATCGAAGCGGAGATGCGCAAGATCATCGCCGAAGACCTGCCCATCGTGCGGGAGGAGATCAGCAACCAGGACGCGGTAGACCTGTTCAAGGAGCAGAACCAGGATTACAAACTTGAACTTTTGGAGGATCTGGACGAACAGGTGAGTGTGTACCGGCAGGGTGAATTTGTGGACCTCTGCCGCGGGCCCCATCTGGAGAGAACCTCCCAGCTGCAGCACTTTAAGCTGCAGAGCATTGCCGGCGCCTACTGGCGGGGCGATTCCAACCGCCAGATGCTGCAGCGCATCTACGGCACCGCCTTTTTGAAAAAGGAGGACCTGGAAGAATACCTGCGGCTGCTGGAAGAAGCAGCTAAGCGCGACCACCGCCTCTTGGGCAAACAGCTGGATCTGTTCAGCATTCAGGATGAGGGGCCTGGTTTCCCCTTCTTCCATCCCAAAGGCATGGTGCTCCGCAATCTGCTGGAGGAATACTGGCGGGAAGAGCACCGTAAACGGGGTTATGTGGAGATCAAGACTCCCATCATGCTCCATGAGGAGCTGTGGCACAGATCGGGCCATTGGGACAACTACAAGGAGAACATGTACTTCTCCAGCATTGACGAGCAGACTTTTGCCATCAAGCCCATGAACTGCCCCGGAGCTATGCTCATGTACAAGCGCAAGCTCCATTCCTACCGGGACCTGCCCCTGCGCATGGCCGAGATGGGTCTGGTGCACCGCCATGAGCTATCGGGCACCCTGCACGGACTGATGCGCATCCGGGCCTTTACCCAGGATGATGCCCATATTTTCATGCTCCCCTCCCAGATCCAGGACGAGGTCATCGGGGTCATTAACTTTGTGGACGATGTGTACAAGGCCTTCGGCTTCAACTACCATGTAGAGCTGTCCACCAAACCCGAAAACGCCATTGGTGATGACGCCATGTGGGAACAGGCCACCACTGCCCTCAGGCAGGCCTTGGAAGTCAAAGGCTTGGAGTACGTGGTCAATGAAGGAGACGGCGCCTTCTACGGCCCCAAAATCGACTTCCACCTGGAAGACAGCTTGGGACGGACCTGGCAGTGCGCCACCATCCAGCTGGACTTCGCCATGCCGGAGCGCTTTGACTTGACCTACATTGACGAGAGCAACGAGCGCAAACGGCCCGTGATGCTCCACCGGGTGATCTACGGAGCCCTGGAGCGCTTCATCGCTATTCTCACCGAGCATACCGCCGGAGCCTTCCCCACCTGGCTGGCACCGGTCCAGGTGCAGGTGATCCCAGTCAGCGACGATTACCTTGGCTACGCCCAGGAAGTGGCCGACCAGCTCTTTGCGGCCGGCATCCGGGTGGAAGTGGACCGCCGGGACGAGAAAATGGGCAAGAAGATCCGTGAAGCCCAGCTACAGCAGATTCCCTACATGCTCATTGTGGGCAAGAAGGAACAGGAGAGCGGCCAGGTGTCTGTACGCCACCGCCGCCAGGGCGACTTGGGGGCCTTGGACGTGCAGGAGTTCCTGCAGCGCATTCAGGAAGAAATAGCCGAGAAGAGAAACAGCTAGGCGCAGACAGCAAGAGTCGATGGACGTGACGATCCATCGACTCTTTTCTTCTGCCTAGGCTTGGCAGCATCTGGTTTCCGCTGCAGAGGCCAGCTTTTCCAGTTTTTCCTGGCGATCCCAAGCCACAAGCACCCGCCAGAGGAAGTATTCCAGCTGTTGCTGCAGCGAGGAACCCAGCGCCTGAGCCAGTATGTTCAGCTGTTCATCGCTGAAACCGGTGAGATACCTGAGGTCCCGGGCCGCTGCGAACGCTTTGATGATCTCAGGGATCCGCTCGAGATTGCCTTCCTGGAATTTAGCATAGTACTGCTTCCAACTCTCCGTCTTAAGGCCAACCAGGGCTGCTGCCTGCTCATGGGAGGCATACCCCTTAGCCACGGAATCGATGGCAATCTTTACCAAGAGATGGGGGTGCCCCGCACAAGTTTGGCCTAGAAACTTCAACGCAGACTGGACATATGAAGGATCTAGTCGCTTAATACGTGCACCACCTCCTCAACCACCTCCCCGGGTGCTTATGCCTATTCGAGGTAGGTTGAGAAAGTCCTGCTTGGTTTGTAAATTTATTTGAATTTTTCAGCCCTCATCCTAAAATTTCACTCATTGCTGCGGGGCTCCACGGGCACCTTCAGCACCGTACCCACAGAGATCATGCTGGGATTAGTGATCCCGTTCTCCTCTGCGATAACCCGGTAGAGGCTGGGATCGCCCCACAGCTTCTGAGCAATGGTCCACAGGTTATCCCCCCGCTCCACCACATATTCTGTGTACCTAGGAATCGTGGAGGGGGGGGTTAAGCTGGTTTGCGCGGGCACAGGCTGTGCCGGCGGTTGCTCCTGCACCGCTGCCTCCTCTTGAACCTGCTCTTCCTCAGGAGGGCTGGGCGGCTCAACAGGTTCGTCCGCGGCCATTTGCGTAACCGCGGGGTTGAAATACAGCTCCCGCACCAAACTGTAGCCGTAGGTGCCCCCCACAACAAGCAGGCCCACCACGAGGACGGCCAAAACTGCTTTCAGCCAGCGGCTCGATCCTCCTGGAGAAGCGATGCCGATCTCATTGGCAGCCATGTCGCGCAGGACATAGTAACCAGGCAGGCGTTTCCACTCGCCAGCGAGCACATGGTAAAGCGCCCGCTCAGGAGTCTGATGATCCATCACATAGGCGATCTGCCAAGGTTCGGGGAAGAAGCGCTCGTGCTGTTCCCTATCGAAGTGGGACAAAAATACCCCAAACCCGGGGTGAGTGTGAGCCCAGCCCACAATCTGCTCGCCGCGTCCGGCGCGTTCTAAGGCACTCTGTACGCTGGCATAGTGCTCGGCGGTGATCACCAAGCGGGAGGCTCCGCTTCTCTGGGGTATGGGCACGAACCGCTCCACCAAGATCTCGTACTGCTCTGCACTCTTCAGGTCCTGCTTTCTCCCGATGAGAAACCCGCCCTGCTCACCTGCGGAGTGCAGGTGGGAATATCTGTCCAGCGCCTGCATGACTTCTTCGCGGAAAACCACGCGCGGGAAAGGACCTGCTCTGCCCACCAGGAACCTCCTGGTCGAAAATGTGATGCGCTCCTTACCCATAGCACTCTCCCCTAAAAGATGCTAAAGTCGAGAAGATCTGACAGGCGCTTAAGCATGCTGATGCCCACTACGCTGTTGCCCTTGCGGTCCAGTGCGGGCCCAAAAGTGGCCACACCGAAACGACCAGGTACCACCCCTAAGATGCCCCCAGAGACTCCGCTCTTAGCCGGGATGCCCACCTGAATGGCGAATTCACCCGAACCGTTGTACATGCCGCAGGTAACCATGAAGGTGGACACAAGGCGCACGGCCCGGGCGGACACCAGCGGTGTGCCTGCCCCATTGATACCTTTCGTGGCGAAAAACATGCCTATGCGGGCTAGGTCGGCACAATTCACTAAAATTGAACACTGGCGGAAGTATAGGTCAAGTACTTCCTCCACATCCCCTTCCAGGCAGTTGATCTCCTTAAGGAACCAGGCCAGGGCCCGGTTGCGGAATGCCGTATCCCGTTCTGACTTGTAGACTGCTTCATCGATGGTGATGGGACGGTCTAGAATCCCTTCGAGCAGTCCTGCGATGCGTCCGAACCTCTCCTCCACCGTTGCGCCGGGGATGAGGGAACACACGGCGATGGCCCCCGCGTTGATCATGGGGTTGGGCGGTTTCTTCTCCGCGGTTTCCAGCTTGACGATGCTGTTAAAGGGATCGCCCGTGGGTTCTGCCCCCACCTTAGCAAAAACGGCTTCCGGGCCGCGTTCTTCTATAGCCACCAGCAGGCTGAACACTTTGGAAATGCTCTGCAGCGTAAACTCTACTCGAGTGTCACCAGCCTCGTAGAGCTCTGTTGAGGTCTGCAGGGCAATGCCTGCCAGCTTAGGGTTGGCCTTGCGCAGCTCCGGGATGTAGCTGGGAAGCTGGCCGCGTTCAGCATAGGGCCGGCACTCGTCCACAACTTCCTTGAGGAGCGCTGCATAATCACGTCCTGTGCTCATCAGTGTTTTCCTCCCTCAGGCTTGCACGCTCCGGACTCTATGCGAAGAAAGACCCTAACAAGGGTCTTCCTTGGCAGCCGCAGCATGTGCACATTCTGGGCTCCAGACCCGAAGCGTGTTCTTTCCGGCCGCTTTAGCTGCATACATAGCTTGGTCTGAGAACAGCAGCAGTTGGTGTTTGTCAGTTGTGTGACCGGGTTTGCTGGCAATACCCACCGAGACAGTTACGGGTTTGCCCCATTCCGTCTCTTTAAGCGCCTTCAAGTTAGCCTTGATGCGCTCGGCAACCCGGGCGCCTCCTTCGGAACCGAGCCCGTCCAAAATGACCACGAACTCATCTCCGCCGTAGCGCACTAGCTTGTCTTGGGGCCGCACGCTGCGGACAATGGTGTCTACGAACATCTTCAGAACCTTGTCGCCTTCGGCATGCCCGTATTCATTGTTGAAGGCGGAGAAATCATCGATATCGAAAAACAGCACTGTGACAGCTGTATCCTCAGGATCATTGAGCCATTTGTTCAGGAAGCGGAAATTCAGTGCCCCTGTCCTCTCGTCGATGACCAGCTCTTCCTCCAGTTCCTTGCGCAGGGCCCTTTCGCTGCTCACCTCCACAGCTGCCTTAAGCATGCCGGAAAGGTTAACCAGCAGGACGCCAAAACCCACGACGCCCCAGAAACCGTAGGCACGCACAAACAAGGCAAAAACCAGGCCGATGAGCATACTGCTTAAGCTGCTGCGCAGGCTGCGGGCCAACAGGCGCTTGATCTGCACCCACCAGGGTACGCCGCGCCAAATGGACACCATGCGAGCCACCAAGGAGATGTTGACGAATATGTAAGCGGCGGCACCGCCGGCCATGGCCAGTACACCAAGCATCCCGCGGCTGCCCAGATGGGTTTGGAGAAACCCATAGGTTAGCGCACTCACCAGAGCTGAAAGAGGCAGCTGGGACGCGTTAAACACGACCCGCACCCAGTCTTTCCTGTGCACCAGCCCATCGGCGATCCCGGCCAGGACCGAAGCAACCATGGCCGGCGTGGGCCCGCACAAAAAGACCAGAGGGAGTACAGAAGCGGTGGCCAGGGAGTAATCAGACCGCTCCCCGATGCGCACGATGATAGTCTGCATGTACAGGAACACCACCGCGAGGCTGAGCAAAATGGGCCAATTGGTCCAGCTCGTGTGATCATAAAAAACAACGCCCAAAGCTAACGCTGCGGCGGCCGTAATCCAAACCGAAATCTTCTGCAGCCGCTCGACTCGCCGCTGCTCCATGACAGCACCCCCCCAATCCCATCAGCCCTTACGTGGTAATTCTTTATCAATTTTGGATATCCTGCTTTACGCCTTGCCTGCTCCCACAAAAACTGCCCAGCAAGAAGGGGGCGCAAAAAAGGGCCTTTGATGCGTTTTTCGCACCAAAGACCCTCCACTGCACAGTTCAGATCAGTCCGGCTAGCTCGCAGATGATCCCCAGGACCTCATCACGGCCCTCTTTGGTCTGGGCGGAAAAGAGCACGGGCTCCGCCTTCAGGACATCTCGGATCATCTTGGCCTGTTTCTGGTACTGCCCTCGGCTGATCTTGTCCGCCTTCGTTGCGATCAGGGCGAAGGGCATGTCCATGTCCCGCAGCCACTGGTTCATAACTCGATCATCTTTGGTGGGCTCATGGCGCACATCCACCAGGTGCAGCACCCCCACCAAATTGGCCCGGCCTGTGAGGTAGCCCTCAATCATGGGCCGCCAGGCACTGCGGACTGCCGCGGGCACCTTAGCAAAACCGTAACCGGGCAGATCTACCAGACAGAGCTGATCCACACGGTAAAAGTTGATGGTCTGGGTGCGTCCGGGCTGGTTGGACGTGCGGGCAAATTTGCGGCGGTTGACCAGAGCATTGAGCAGAGACGACTTACCCACGTTGGACCGCCCCACCAGCGCGATCTCTTTGAGCTCATGGGCGGGATAACCCCTGGCATTGACAGCGCTGGTGAGGAATTCGGCATCATGCACATTGAGCATCATGCTTCGTGTTCTCCCATCCACTGCTCGCTGCCCACCGGTGGTGTTTCTGGAAGCATGAAAGCGGGCGTTTCCGGAGCAACGGCCTCCAGGTGGAGGGCATGGGCCAAGACTTGGTCCATGTGATCCACGAGGGTGATCCTCATTTTGCTGAGGATATTGGCTGGCACCTCTTCCAAGTCTTTCTCATTCTCCGCGGGCAGCAGCACCCGGGCAATGCCAGCCCTATGCGCTGCCAGCAGCTTCTCTTTGATGCCGCCCACCGGCAGCACCCTGCCTCTGAGGGTGATTTCCCCGGTCATGGACACATCATGGCGCACCGGCCGGTTGGTGAGGGCACTGGCCAGGGCCGTAGCAATGGTGATGCCCGCTGAAGGCCCGTCTTTTGGCACGGCTCCTTCGGGGATGTGCATGTGGATATCCTTCGTTTCATGGAACTTGGGATCGATCCCCAGCTCTGCGGCGCGGGAGCGCACATAGCTCAAGGCTGCCTGGGCCGATTCGCGCATCACATCCCCCAGCTTGCCCGTGAGAGTGAGCTTGCCCTTGCCTTCCACCACCGTAACTTCGATGGTGAGGATCTCGCCTCCCACCTGCGTGTAGGCCAGGCCAGTGGCCACACCCACTTTATCTTCGCGGTCCGCAGCGGTGGGAATGTAGCGGCGCACACCCAGGTACTTATGGAGGTTGCTCACGGTGATCCGGGCACTGGTGGTCTGGCCTTTAACAATTTCAGTGGCGACCTTGCGGCAGATAGTGCCCAGCCTGCGCTCCAGGGTGCGCACCCCTGCTTCTTTGGTGTACTCGTTGATCACCTTGTAGATGGTGTTGTCAGAAATCTGGATCTGCTCCGGTTTGAGTCCGTTGGCCTCGAGCTGCTTAGGCCACAAGTGCCGCTTGGCAATCTCAAACTTCTCGTACTCGGTATAGCCGGGTATGCTGATCACTTCCATCCGGTCCCGCAGAGGAGGCGGAATGGTGTGCAGCACGTTGGCGGTGGTGATGAAGAACACTTCCGAAAGATCGAAGGGAACCTCCAGGTAGTGATCGACAAAACTGCTGTTCTGCTCAGGATCGAGCACTTCCAGCAAAGCGGAAGCGGGATCGCCCCTGAAATCGGAGGCCAGCTTATCGATCTCATCCAGCACAATCACCGGATTGCGGCTGCCTACGGTGCGCATGGTCTGGATGATGCGGCCGGGCATGGAGCCGATGTAGGTGCGCCTGTGGCCCCTGATCTCGGCCTCATCCCGCACCCCGCCCAGGGACAGGCGGGCGAAATTGCGGTTTAGGGCCCTGCCCACGGACTGGGCCAGGGAGGTTTTGCCCACACCGGGCGGGCCAACCAGACAGAGGATGGGGCCTTTGGAGTTCTTAGTCAGCTGGCGAACGGCCAGAAACTCCAAGATGCGTTCTTTCACTTGATCGAGGCCACAATGGTCTTCGTTGAGCATCTCCTCGGCCACATTGAGGTCCAGCCGATCCCGCGTCCGCTTGGACCAAGGCAGGGAGAGCATCCAGTCGATGTAATTGCGCACCACTGTAGCTTCCGCCGACATAGGGGGCATGCGTTCCAGACGGTGGATCTCATGGAGCACCTTCGCCTTAGCTTCCTTAGGAAGTCTAGCTTCCTGCAGCCGGTCCTTCAGCTCTTCTATTTCGGTCTTGCCTTTTTCATCCCGTTCTCCCAGTTCTACCTGGATGGCCTTAATCTGCTCCCTGAGATAGTACTCGCGCTGCGCTTTTTCCATCTGCTTGCGCACGCGCTGCTGGATCGACTTCTCCAGCCCGAGAATCTCGCCCTCACGGAAAAGGAGGCCCAAAATGGCTTCCAACCTTTTGTCCACAGGAAAGATCTCCAGGAGCTTCTGCTTTTCCTGGAAGGAAATGAGCAGCTGGCTGGCGATGGTATCGGCCAACCTGTGCGGATCTTCAATACTCGTCACCGACATGAGCACTTCGGCTGGAATCTTCTTGCCCAGCCGCACGTACTTGCCAAACTCTTCCTGGACGCTGCGCACCAGCGCTTCCAGCTCCAGGCTGTGCATCTCTCCATCTATTTCGGGGACAACGGTTACGAATGCTTCGTAGTAACCATTAGCATCATCTATATGTTCCAGGGTAACCCGAGACAATCCCTCCACCAATATGCGCACTTGGCCTTCGGGCACCTTCAAGATCTGCTTGATCTCGCACAAAGTACCCACGGTATATATATCTTCGGGTTGAGGTTCTTCAGTCTGCACATGATGCTGTGCCGCCAAAACGATACGCCCGTCTCCAACTACGGCCTGCTCGATGGCTTCTATTGAGCGGGGACGCCCAACTTCCAGAGGTGTAACCATATAGGGGAAAACAAGCGTTCCACGGAGAGGTAGCAACGGAAACATCTGAGAGGAAACCTTCTCTGCCATTTCTACACCCCCATTGGTCGATGTACCTTTATTGTATCATAGTTTGGAAAATCAGGGAATTATTCCGGGGGTGATTTTAGGAGAGGCTCCTAATAAGGCGCTGTGGCTGCGGGAGGCCACGGGCAGGCGTTTCTCTTCGCCCACCTTCAGCAGGGCGTGTTTGAGCACTTCCTGGATGCTGCTTACCGGCACCACCTCTATCCCCTCCTGGGCAGCCAAGATTTCCTGCCAGTTCTCCCGGGGGATGAGCACTTTCTGCACCCCGGCCTCCGCGGCGGCCCGCACTTTGGGCACAATGCCGCCTACTGCCTTCACCAGGCCGTGAATGGTCACTTCACCCGTCATGGTCACAAGGTTGGCCACGGGCTGATTGGTCAGGGCGGAAGCTACCGCGGTCACCATGCTCACCCCCGCGGAGGGGCCGTCTACTGGAATACCTCCCGGGAAGTTAATGTGGATATCGTAGTCCTGAGGCCGCAGCCCCAGGCAGGTCCTGAGTACGGTCAGCACATTGTCCACCGAGGATAAAGCCTGCGAACGCCGGCGCATGGTTCTGCCGTGGCGGCCGAACTCCTCCTGATCCATAACACCGGTCACCTTGACCTGCCCCCGATTGCGCTCCGCGGAAACGGCTGCTGCCTCTACCTCGATCACCGTGCCCAAATTTGGCCCATACATGGCCAGCCCGTGCACCACCCCCACCGCAGGTTCCTGCTTAATGCGGTTCTGGGGCCTGGGGCTGTACTGGCCTAAGTTCAGCACCCACTCCACATCAGCCTTGGTGATGGACCTGCGCCCTTCGTTCAAGACCGCTCCCGCGGCGAGCTGCACCATGTTCACCGCGTCGCGCCCATTAGCGGCAAAGCGCTTGATCTCCTCCAACGCTGGAGGTTCCAGCGGCAGCCTCATTTTTTCGGCGGCGTTGGCAGCGATAATGCCGATCTCTTCTGGAGTCAGATTGCGGAAATAGATCTCCAGGCAGCGGGAGCGCAGCGCAGGCGGCAGCTCCTCCGGCAGGCGCGTGGTGGCCCCCACCAGCCGGAAATCCGCTGGCAGTCCGTTTTGAAAGATGTCGTGGATGTGGGCAGGGATATTCGTGTCTTCAGAGGAGTAATAGGCGCTGTCCAGGAAAACCCTGCGGTCCTCCAGCACCTTGAGCAGCTTGTTCAGCTGAATGGGATGCAGCTCCCCAATCTCATCGATAAAGAGGACTCCCCCGTGTGCCTTAGTGACCGCCCCCGGTTTGGGTTGGGGAATACCGGCCACGCCCAAGGGGCCCGCGCCCTGGTAGATGGGATCGTGCACCGACCCCAGCAAAGGGTCAGCGATCCCCCGCTCGTCAAACCTTGCGGTAGTGGCGTCCACTTCTACAAAGGCTGCATCCGCGGCAAACGGCGAGAGGGGGTTTTTCTTGGCTTCCTCCAGCACCACCCTGGCGGCGGCCGTCTTGCCCACCCCAGGAGGGCCGTAAATCAGCACATGCTGGGGATTGGCCCCGCAGAGGGCCGCCCTCAGCGCCCGCAGGCCATCGGTTTGGCCCACGATCTCCTGGAGTGCCTTGGGGCGGCAGATTTCTGACAGCGGTTCGGTGAGGGCAATGCTCTTCAGCCTCCGCAGCTTTTCCATTTCCCGGCGGGACTCGCGGTCAACCGCCGTTTTGCTCCCCTGCTGCTGGCGGAGCAGGTTCCAAAAGTACAAGCCGATAACCACCGCGAAGAATAAGTTGATCAACCCCAAGATCTCCATGAGCTCTACTCCTCTCCCAAGCTTACAGCATCTATTATGCCCAGGAGAAAGAAAAAGGATAAGCCGGCTTTCCAGCTTACCCTTTCTTGCTTCTTGTCGTTCGCTTACGCACTCTCTTCCTGGCCTTTGCCCTTGGCCTTGCTGCGGACCAGCAGCGGCTGTTCCCGCTTTTCCACCACGGCCTTAGTGATCACGCACTTGGAAACATCTTGTTCCGAAGGCACGCTGTACATCACATCCAGCATGAGCCCTTCCACAATGGTGCGTAATCCCCGGGCACCGGTTTTGAGCTCCAGGGCTTTGGACGCAATCAGGCGCAGGGCCTCAGGTTCAAACTCCAAGGTCACGCCGTCCATCTGCAGCAGCTTCTGGAACTGCTTCACCAGCGCATTCTTGGGTTCGGTCAAGATCTGCACCAGCATGTCTTCATCGAGAGCGTCCAGAGTGCAGACAACGGGCACACGCCCGATAAACTCGGGAATCAGCCCGTAGCGCAGCAGATCTTCAGGCAGGATTTGGCGCAGAATGTCGCCGATCTTCTTTTCCTCCCGACTGCGCACGTCGGCACCGAAACCGATGCTCTTCTGCCCAATTCTGCGTTCAATGATCTTCTCCAGGCCGTCAAAGGCCCCGCCGCAGATGAACAAGATGTTGGTGGTGTCGATCTGGATAAACTCCTGATGGGGGTGCTTGCGCCCGCCCTGAGGCGGAACGCTGGCGATGGTCCCTTCCAGGATCTTCAGCAGTGCCTGCTGCACACCTTCTCCTGAGACATCGCGGGTGATGGATGGGTTCTCAGACTTACGGGCGATCTTGTCGATTTCGTCCACGTAAATGATACCCTTCTCAGCCCGTTCCACGTCGTAATCTGCAGCTTGGATCAACCGAAGCAGGATATTCTCCACATCCTCGCCCACGTAACCTGCCTCCGTGAGGCTGGTCGCATCGGCGATGGCAAACGGTACATTGAGGATCTTGGCCAGAGTTTGGGCCAAAAAGGTCTTGCCGCTGCCGGTAGGCCCCAGCATGAGGATATTACTCTTCTGGAGCTCCACATCTTCACTTCGGTAGTTGCTGTTGATGCGCTTGTAATGGTTGTATACGGCTACGGCCAGCGTCTTTTTGGCTTCTTCCTGGCCGATCACGTACTCGTCAAGAGCTGCTTTGATTTCCTTTGGCTTGGGTACATTCTCCAGTTCCAGGTCGTGGTCTTCGGTGAATTCTTCTTCTATGATCTCATTGCAGAGTTCGATGCATTCGTCACAGATGTAGACCCCTGGCCCGGCGATGAGCTTCTTAACCTGTTCCTGCATTTTGCCGCAGAAAGAGCACTTCAGCTGCCCCTTTTCATCGCCAAATTTGAACATCCAATCACCTCACTCGCCACTTACTGCCCGGGACCGCTCTGAACCTGCCTCTTGGTCAGGACACCATCGATGATGCCGTACTCCACAGCAGCTTTGGCTGACATGTAGAAGTCGCGATCGGTATCCTGTTCGATTTTTTCCAGGGGCTGCCCGGTGGTGTGATGGAGAATCTCGTTGATCTTGGTCTTGAGCAAGAGAATCTCCTTAGCCTGAATCTCGATCTGGCTGGCCTGACCCTGGGCGCCTCCCAGAGGCTGGTGAATCATGATGCGGGAATTGGGCAGTGCAAAGCGCTTGCCCTTAGTCCCCGCACTGAGCAGCAGGGCACCCATACTGGCGGCCATCCCCACACAAATGGTGGAAACATCAGCCTTGATGTACTGAATGGTGTCATAGATGGCCAATCCGGAATAGATTACCCCGCCTGGGCTGTTTATATACAAATGGATGTCTTTGTCAGGGTCCTCAGATTCCAAGAACAAAAGCTGGGCTATGACCAGGTTTGCCACATGGTCGTCGATGGGTCCTCCCAAGAATATGATGCGATCCTTGAGGAGCCGGGAGTAAATGTCAAAGGCCCGCTCCCCCCGATTCGTCTGTTCAACAACCATTGGGATTAACACACTCAATCTTCTCCCCGCCTTTCTGTTCTCAGTCTTGCGCAGAATCCTCCCCTTAGCCCTCTACTTCGTGGTCGTGGTCGTGGTCATGTCCATGGTCATGGTCTTGATCATGGGACTCACGGGAGGCTTCCACTTCGGTGATGCGGGCATTGTCTACGATCAGCTGCATGGCCTTCTGCCGTGCGATGGAGTGTGAAATGTTCTCTCTCCGCTGATTCCAGTATTCCCGCATCTGTTCCTGAACCTCGGGAGCAAGCTCGCCGTCGTCGTATTCGGCGATGTACTCCTTGATCCGATCATCCACTTCTTCGTCAGAAACGTCAATACCTTCTTTTTCCTTGACTGCCTCCAAGATCAGGTCGTGCATAATGCGGGTCTTGGCTTGAGGCTCGAAGTTCTCCACCAGATCCTCTTTGCTCTGGCCCGTCATCTGCAGGTACATCTCTTCGCTGATTCCGTCCATATTCAAGCGCTGGACAAACAGCCCGTAGAGATACTCTGCCTCCCGGTGGATCATGGAATGGGGAATTTCCACCTTGCTGTCCTGGGCAATGAGCTCTAATAGATTATTCTCCATCTGTTCGTTGGTTCTGCGGGTCGCTTCGTCCTCGAGATTTTTGCGGATATGGGCCCGCAGTTCCTCCAGAGTGTCAAAGTCGCTGATATCTTTGGCAAACTCGTCATCGAGCTCGGGCAGAACCCGCTCCTTCAGTTCTTTGATGGTCACCTTGAATACCGCTTCTTTGCCAGCTAGATGCTCGGCGTGGTACTCTTCGGGGAAGGTCACCTTGATCTCGGAGCTCTGCCCGACTTCCATGCCCACCAGCTGTTCCTCAAAACCAGGAATGAAGCGGCCAGAACCAATCTGCAGCATCTGGTTTTCTGCCGCTCCGCCGCTGAAGGGCTGTCCGTCTATGTACCCCATGTAGTCGATGACGCAGTAGTCGCCTTCCTGCACCACGGTGCGCTCGGGAACAACCAGCTGCGCACTGCGCTCCCGCTGGTGCTGAAGCACGTGGTCCACATCTTCATCGGTGATCTTGACGATTTCCTTTTCCACTTCAAGGTTCTTGTAGTTGCCCAGCTCCAGTTCGGGGTAGACATCTACGGTGTAGGTAAAGGTAGCGCCTTTCCCCCGCTCCAGTTCAGTGATATCCACTTCCGGGCGGTCCACCGGCTGAATCTGCGTTTCCTCCACAGCTTGTTCATAAATCTGGGGCAGGAGGATTTCCACCGCATCTTCCAGGAAGACGTCGGGCCCGTAGTTGAGCTCGATGAGCTTGCGGGGAGCTTTCCCTTTCCTGAAGCCTGGAATGCTGATCCTCTTCACGTTCTTGCGGTAAGCTTCTTCCATAGCCTGCTCTAGACGGTCTGCATCTATATCTACGGTGAGCTTGACTCTGCTGTTCTCCAGTTTCTCCACTTTGGCAGCCATGATGCACATTTCTCCTTTCGATGCCCTAACGTAAAAAAAGGCACACTTAACGTGTAACCAGCTAGGCAGCGTAACCAGTTATGTATACGAAAATGGTGCAGGCGGAGAGAGTCGAACTCTCACGGGGTCTGCCCACTAGATCCTAAGTCTAGCGCGTCTGCCAATTCCGCCACGCCTGCACATAACTCAAGTAATTACATGGTGAGCCATCCGCGATTCGAACGCGGGACACCCGGATTAAAAGTCCGGTGCTCTACCGGCTGAGCTAATGGCTCCCCCCTTATCATGCTATTGTATTATAGCAGAGTGGAATTTCAGGGTCAACTGCTTTTGGACTAGTTTGACGCCGAAAAAACAGGTATAATGGACGTTGGAAAGGGGGATGGCGGTGAACATACCACGCCGCTACTGGCGCAACTTGGACTGGCCTTTAATCTTGGCTGTACTCTGCTTGACTGCCATCGGTATGGTGGTAATCTACTCCGCTTCTTATTCGCAGCTTGTCGCCGCCGGCCTCAGCCCCTTTCATTATGTCCGCAGGCAGGCTGTGGCTTTCGGCCTGGGTTTGGTCTTGGCTCTGATAGTCATTTTCTTCGACTACCGGGCGTGGAAGCGCTGGGCCAGGCTGACTTACCTGGGCACCCTCCTGCTTCTGGTGGGCGTGCTCGTCTTTGGCGCCAAAGTCTTCGGCTCCCAGCGCTGGGTGCGCCTTGGGCCCTTGAGCCTGCAGCCTTCCGAGATGGCCAAAATCACCTTGGTGCTGGTATTAGCCAAAGTCTTCGAAAAAGAAGAGAACTCCCAGAGCCTCAAAGGAGTGCTCCAGGCGGCAGCACTCACCCTGCTTCCCATGGGCCTGATTCTGCTCCAGCCTGATCTGGGCACCGCCGTCATCTTTGTGGGCTTGTTCTTCGCCATGTGGTATGTGGGCAACGCCAGGCCGAAGGTCCTGCTCATCACCGGCCTAGTCCTGATTGTCGTCGCCGTCCTAGTCATTGTGGCCTCTCTCCAGGGCTGGGTGAGCATCATCAAGCCCTATCAGCTCACTCGGATTCTGGTGTTCCTCGATCCCTACGCCGACCGGGACGGCGCAGGCTGGAATGTAATCCAGAGCATTATTGCCATCGGATCCGGCGGGTTTTTCGGCAAGGGCATTTTAGGCGGGACCCAAAGCTCACTGCATTTCCTGCCTGCCAACCACACGGACTTCGTCTTTTCCGTTATTGCCGAAGAGTTCGGCTTTCTAGGCTCCCTCTTTGTGCTCGCCCTGTTTGTACTGCTGATCTGGCGCGGCCTGCACATTGCAGCAGTGGCTAAGGACACCTACGGTACCCTGCTGGCCGCCGGGGCCACCAGCATTTTCTTCTTCCACCTAGTGATCAACGTGGGCATGGCCCTGGGCATGATGCCCGTAACCGGACTGCCTCTGCCCTTCATCACCGCGGGAGGCAGCACCATGATTACCAGTCTAATCGCGGTGGGCATCATCCTCAATGTGGGCCTCAGGCGCAGCAAGATCATGTTTTAGTTTTAGGGCCATGAGGAGCAGAGGCGTGGAGCCAAAACTGATGCAAGTGGCTGCAGCCACCACCCCCGAATCATTGAAGATTAAGGCAGCCACCGCACCAACAACCACCCCGCTAATGCCTTTTGCGGCTTGCGGGTGGTTTTTTCTTAACCAGGCGATGAACCTGGAGGGCCAGATAAAGCTGGCGGCCATGGCCGTTAAGGTCACGATCAGGGCTTTACTCCAGATGCTAAAGCGCAGCAGCCTGAGGTTCATCTCCAGTTTGCGCCGGACGATGAGAAAAATCGCGCCCAATCCATCACGGCGCAGCAGCTCAGCAGTCTGGCCGAAGTGGGACTGCTCAGCCGGGGGATTGGCCTGATCCAGCAGGGTGAACACACCCAAGACCAGGACCGCGCAGAGCAGCACCAGCACTACGCCCAACCAGCCCACGCGCCGCTGCCTGCAGGCCAACCACACGGCGGCGAAACCGCACACGGCACTCACCGCACCACCCGCGTTGGTGCCCAACGAAGGGGCACCAATCAGCACAACCAGCCCAGCAAAAAGCACAAGCCCCACCAGCTGCCCCGCCCGGGAAGCGGCCGCCTTTCCGGCGAGAAGTGCCCAAGCCATGATGCTTGCCCCCACCAGAACTCCCATATACTCGTTGCCAATTCCGTAAAAGCGGGCTCCGCCCACTGAGTCGTAGCCCAGAGGCGAGTAACGCATCAGCCAGCTGCCAGCCGCGGTATCCGCGGCCAACGCGCCCGCCGTCACAACAGACAGCACCCCCGACCAGAGCAGAGGATGCGGGTATTTCCAGCTGAGCAGCACGACTGCCAGCACGATCCCTCCGGAAAGCAGTACGCTCACATCCCAAACCAGCAGAGCCAGGGGTACAGCCAGGAGGGCCAACAGCACAGTTTGCAGGAGGCGCCACCCCCAGCCGGGGATGGGGGCAGTAGGTATGAGCACAGCTAGTACAGCCCCGTACAGGACGATCTGGGCCGTTACCACCAGGCGCAGCAGACCGCCGCGCCAGCGGGAAAGGGCCTCGATCTTCTCTACCATAGACGCCAATGCAGCTGGGGCGCCGGGCACCTCTTCCACCCAGGCCTCCCGCCCAATGAACGGCTGGTTGTGGTGGATGCCCAGAAGCGCCAGGATGGTCGGGGCCACATCCATGTTGGTGATGATGCCCGGCCAGCGGGTCGTGGCCGAGGTGAGCAAGCCCTCACCCCAGCCCAGGCAGAGTACAGGCGTGAGCCACCGGCCGGCACTGGCCGCGCTTTCCCCTGGATGGGGGCTGATGATCAGAACTACCGTATCTTCAGGCTTCTGCAGAGCAAGATCCCACACGAAGCGGCGGGCTTCCGCGGCCATGACCGCG
>JAAYMM010000069.1 GCA_012521335.1 Bacillota bacterium
GGTCTTGGAGTGAATCTCCACAGGGATACCGCTGCCGTTATCCCGAACCGATAAGGATCCATCTTCGTAGATCACCACATCGATGCGGTCGCAGTAGCCGGCCATGGCTTCATCTATGGAATTGTCCACCACTTCTTGGAAGAGGTGGTGCAGACCGGTCACATCGGTGTTGCCGATGTACATGCCCGGGCGGAGGCGTACAGCTTCCAGCCCTTCCAGAACCTGGATCTGGTCTGCTGTATAATTAGGAGCCATATTCTTTTCCAAACTATCAACTCTCCTTATTCTGTTTGCTCGAAGATTCTGCGTGCCCGTTTAGAAAGCGTCTGCGTGGAGATGGGCGATAGGTAGACTTGCTTCGTGCAGATCACCAAAGAAGCGGGTTTCCCCGTTAATTGTACCACAAAACCTTCTTCTTCTGCAGTTTTTAGAAACTCCCCGTTCACCGGCGAATCGAAGCCGCTCACATCAATCACACCGATCAGGTCTCTTAAGGGGATCATGACATCGCCGCCAATGTGCAGAAACATAGCTTCTCCCTCTTTCAGGCAATTCTTCCCTGCTGGATCTTGTATACCGCAGCCCGCTGCATCATCTCTGGGGAAAAGCTGGCTAGGCTGGTTGTGGTCACGATGGTCTGAGCTTTGTCGTTGAGCAGGCTCAAGAGCTGCAGCCTCCTGTTCTGATCCAGCTCGCTCATGACATCGTCCAAAAGCACAACAGGATACTCCCCGGTTTCGGCGTGCATCAGTTCCAGTTCAGCCAGAATGCAGGCCAAGACGGCACTGCGCTGCTGTCCTTGGCTGCCGAACTTTTTCAAATCCAATCCATTCACCACAAAAAGGAAATCATCCCGCTGGGGCCCTGCCAAAGTGCAGCCGCGGCGGATCTCCTCCCGGCGCAGTCTGGCCAGTTCCTGCCGGAAGATGGCTTTCAGCTCTTGTTCACTCTGGCCGCAGCTGAGCTCTACGGCCAGGTCTCCCTGGGCAAAGAAGGGCTGATAGATCAGCTCCAGTTCTTCCTTTTCCTGGCTTATTTCCCGGTGCAGAGCCCGGGTATAGCTCTGCAGACTCTCGATCACCGCACGCCGGCGCAGCATTACCTGGGTACCCAAATGAACCAGCTGCTTGTCCCAGGCTGGCAGCTGGCTGAGCTGTCCCCTGTCTTCCTGGGCGGCCTTGAGCAGGCTGTTGCGCTGGCGGACCACCCGCTGGTACTCCAAGAGGGTCTGGCGGTAGACGGAGTCAATCTGACAGATCTGAATATCTAAAAAGCGGCGGCGATCGGACGGCGCCCCTTTCACCAGCTGCAGGCTATCTGGACTGAACAATACCGTAGTCAGGTTGCCCATAAAGCGGTTTGCCGTAGTGGTCTTCCCGTTCACCAGCAAGCGCTTCTTATCCGTGTGGCTGAGAGCAAAGCCGAGTTCCAGCGCGGCTAGTTTTCTCACCCGGCCCGTGACCACTGCGCCCAGGGATCCGTGCCTAATCAGATCTTGATCGCGTGCCGCTCGATAGGATTTACTCAAAGACAGTACATAAATGGCCTCTAAGAGGTTGGTTTTCCCCTGGGCGTTGTCGCCCACGAAAATGTTCAGCCCGGGGCTCAGTTCCAGGCTGACGCGCTCGTAATTGCGGAAATCCTGCAGTGAGAGAAGTTCTAGACGCATTCAGCTCTCCGACCTAACCACATAGGTTTCTCCCGCGACCTCCACCATCGCTCCCGGTTCTAGTCTGCGGCTCCGGGCCGTTACAACTTGCCCGTTGACCTTCACCAGTCCTCCCTGAATCAGACGCTTAGCTTCGCCCCCAGTGGAGACGATGCGGGCCCATTTCAGGAACTGATCGAGCTCAATGGCATCAGTATGAATGGCAATTTCCTTCACGAAAACCAATCCTCTTCTCTCGTTAGATTCGCATGGGCATGACCACGTAGAGGTGATCATCGCTGTCTGCGGCTTTGAGCAGAGCCTGCCTGGTGCCTTCAAAGCGAAACTCCACCAGATCTCCGCCCATGGTTTTCAGCATATCCAAAAGGAACTTGGGGGCATAGGCAGCCTGCTGCTGCGGTCCCTGATGCTCCACGCTGCACTGCTCCTGGGACTTGCCCAGTCTGGAGGTGGTGGCCATTTGTAGTATACCTTCGTTAACCTCAATCAAGACTGGAGCCTCATCGGCGCGGCCAAACAGAGCGGCCCGCTCCAGGGCTTGGATGAACTTCTGGCGCTTGATAATCACACTCGTTTCCTGATCGGTTACGAGAACCCCGCGATATCTGGGGAATTTGCCGTCAATCAAACGGGTAGTGAAAACGGTATCCTCAAAGCGGAATGCCAGCTGGTTATCGCCGTAGAACACTTCTACCAGCGTCTCGGTCATGGGCAGGCAGCGCACCAGTTCAATTAGGTTCACTTTGGGGATGATAAATTCTCCCGTCTCCATGTGGGTCTCGCCGGTTTGGGCCCGCACGAACGAGAGGCGGTTGGAGTCGGTAGCTACAAAATTTATGTTCTTCTCTGCTATTTCCACCAGAACTCCCAAGAAGATGGGCTTGTGTTCATCATTAGAAGCCGCGAACACACTGTTGCGGATCAGCCGTTCCAGCTCGTAATCGGTGAGACTCATCACCTTTTCTTGGCAGCTGGGATATTCTGGGAACTCATCGCTCACGATGGTGTTTAGGGCAAATTCCATGGTATCTACGCTGATGAAGATTTGATCTTCTTTCCATTCGATAATTACGGGTTCATCAGGGAGTTTGCGGACCAGTTCGCAGAAAAGCTTTCCGCTAACGATATGTTCACCAGGTTCAAAAACATGGCAGGGTGCTTTGGTCTGCACCGCGATCTGGAGGTTGTTAGCAGTAAGGGTTACGTGATCGGTATGAGCAGAAAGATGAAGTCCGGTTAAGGCTGGAGTTTGATCGTTAGTGGAGATCGCCCGTTCGACAATGGCTACACTGCTCAGTAAATCGTAACATTTGATCTGAAAACGCATAAATATACCTCCTGTGGAATACTAGCTCGCAGCCGTTCTTAACTGTTAATAAAGATCTTTTTAGTAGGAGTAGTAGTAGGCGCTGTTCAAATGTGGAAAACCGTTTTGGGCTTGATGGAGTTGGGTTTTGCAGAAACAACAACCTGTTGAACACTCACGCACGTTATCCACAACCCCAACAGCCAGCCAACGGGCGAAGTTTCTTTCCCCAGGCTTTTCCACAGCTTTTGCTCAGGCTCTGCGGATGAGACTGATCAACTCGGTTACGGTGCTCTGCAGCGAAGGATCCAATTTAAGCTCGCCTTCGATCTTCTCTATGGCGTGAATCACCGTAGAATGGTCGCGGCCTCCAAAAGCTTGTCCGATTTCCGGCAGCGAGCTTTCCGTCAAGTCCCTGGCCAGATACATGGCGATCTGCCTGGGGAAGGTAATGTTGCGGGTGCGCCGCTTCGACTTGAGCTCTGCCACTTTGATGGAATAGTAGTCGGCCACCGTCTCCATGATGCTCTCGATGGTCACGGGCTGGTGGGCCGGAGCTTTGAGGATGTCCTTCAAGGCCTCGGCCACCGTTTCCAAGGTCAGCGGGGCGTTGTGCAGGTTGGCATGGGCGATCACCCTCACCAAAGCACCTTCCAGCTCTCTGATGTTGGACTGGATGTGCGTGGCGATGTAGCTCAAGATTTCCTGGTCGATGACCAGGTTATCATCCTTGGCTTTTTTGCGCAAAATGGCAATACGGGTTTCCAAATCCGGCGGCTGGATATCCGCGGTCAAGCCCCATTCAAAGCGGCTGCGCAGGCGCTCTTCCAGGGTGGGGATGTCTTTCGGCGGCCGGTCCGAAGAAATCACCAGTTGGCGGTTGGCTTCGTAGAGCGCGTTAAAAGTATGGAAGAATTCCTCCTGGGTAGATTCTTTGCCAGCTACGAATTGGATATCGTCGATGAGCAGGATGTCCGCGTTGCGGTACTTGTTCCTGAAGTCCACCATGGACTTTTTTCCGATGGCGGAGATCAGGTCATTGGTGAAAGTCTCGGAGGTAACATAGACCACTGAAATGTTGGGATTCTGCTCTAAAGCGTAGTGGCCGATGGCGTGCATTAAATGGGTTTTGCCCAGGCCCACTCCACCGTAGATAAACAGAGGATTGTACGCTTTCGCCGGGCCTTCGGCAACTGCCAGTGAGGCGGCGTGGGCAAAGCGGTTGGAGTTCCCCACAACGAAGTTCTCAAAAGTGTAGCGGGGATTAAGTGCTGAGGAACGGGGAGCTGGCGTCGGTGCGGCTGCCTGGACAGGTGCCGCCTCTTCTGGCAGCTGTACCCGGTTGTCATCGGGCCAGTTCCTGCTGGGGGCGGGGCGCGCGCCGGTGGCGTTCGGCGAGGACAGGGACTTCACGCCTTCGGGGATGGTGAACTTGATGTCCCAATCCCTGTTGGCCACCTGACGCAGCGTCCTGGTGAGCGGGTTAACATAGCGGGCTTCCACCCAGTCTTTGGTGAACTCGTTGGGAAACTCTACATATAAAGTATTGCCATCGAGGTAGACTGGACGGCTGTCCTTCAGCCAAGCGTCAAAAGACCGCTCCGGTAAATCAGCGGCCATAATGCTCAGGACTTCCTCCCAGACCAGTCTTAACTGGTTCAGTTGATCCATGACGTACCCTCCCGATGACTCGAACTCCTAGAGTTAACTTCTTGATTTATCCACAGGTTCCTCCTTTTGGTCCGGGAGGGAACCTACAGGTTGCGCGCAGGTTATGCACAATTAATGGGTCAGAAAAAGGTTGTCCCCACCCATCATACAGGTATTTATCCACAAGTTCAACAACTTATCCACAGAAAGCTGGGGTTTCGCGTTCAAAAAGCTAAATGTGGACAACGGGTTTTTTATCCCCAAAGTTTTTCACAGGTTGACCACAGCATGGTTTACGCAAAAGTGGCGCAATTATCTGTTTAATTCATAAGCCCAGCTAAAACGGGCAATCGGAAGTTATCCACAGCCCTTGATCGGGGGGTTATCCCCAAGTTATCAACAGCCTGTGGATAAAAAACCCTGTCTTGGTGGGCAGATCGCTGCCGGGAACATGTATTTGCTTGAGTTATCCACAGCACTGTGGACTAATTGTGGATGATTCTGTGTTCATTTGTGCATAACTTAGGCGGGGGGCTGTTGCTATTGACACGCTTTTTAGGAATAAGATATAATCGCTTTGAATGTCATGTTATCAGGCTGTTGGGAAGGGAGGACTTACGGTGAAACGGACTTTTCAGCCGAAGACGCTTAGAAGGAAGCGCCTGCACGGCTTTCGCGCTAGAATGAAGACCACCGGAGGCCGTAGAGTATTGGCCCGCCGGCGCAGGAAGGGGCGCAAGATTCTCAGTGCTTAATCGAAGTGCGGGTGTTGTGGAGGTTTCAGCGTGGAGCGATTGAGGAATCCCCGCGAGTTTTCGCATGTGTATAATAAGGGGACCCCTTGCTTTGGCCGACATGTAGTGGTGTCGGCCGTGCCCACCGGGAAAGAAGTGAGCCGCGTGGGCTTTGCTGTGAGCAAGAAAATAGGCACCGCGGTAACCCGCAACAAGGTTAGGCGACGACTAAAAGCGATTGTGCAGGAACTAACAAACCAGTTCTCACCTGGCTATGATGTGGTGATTGGGGCGAAACGCAGCGCGGTGGGCGCCAGTTTCGCAGATCTGCAGGAGGATGTCCGCAGCGTCTTGAAGAAAGGCGGTCTTTTGGCCGGCCGCTCTGCGGAGCCAGCCGAAAGCGGTGAAGAACGTGCTTAAGCTGATCACTTTGCTCATAAGGGGATACCAAAGGTTCATCTCGCCGCTCTTGCCCAGGAGCTGCAGATTTTATCCGTCGTGTTCCGAGTATGCCCGCCTCGCCATTGCCAAGCATGGCTGGAGGGGACTGTGGTTAGCCATGAAGAGAATTGGCAGATGCCATCCCTGGCATCCGGGAGGTATTGATCCCGTTCCTTAAGTGATTGGAGGATTTGGCGTTGGGTGCAATTATGGATTGGCTTGCCGGGGGGCTGGGATGGGTACTGGACCAGCTAGTACAGCTAACCGGGAGTTATGGGCTTAGTATTATCCTTTCTACAGTGATCGTTCGCCTGCTGCTCTACCCCCTGATGTTGAGTCAAACAAAGAGTATGATCGCCATGCGCAAGCTGCAGCCGGAACTGGAGAAGCTGCAAAAGAAGTATGGGAATGATAAGGAAAAGTATCAGGAGAAGATGGTTGAACTCTACCGGGAGCACAACATCAATCCTTTAGGCGGCTGCCTGCCCATGCTGTTACAGCTTCCCGTTTTGTTTGCTTTTTTCCGGGTGCTCAACAGCAGCAACTTCGGGGAAGGGGCTAAGTTTTTGGGCCTCTGGGTGCTGAACCAACCCGATCCCTACTACATTCTACCCATCCTATCTGCTGTCACCACCTACATTCAGTCCAGGATGACCATGTCGGATCCGTCTCAGAAGGCTATGCTCTTTGTCATGCCTATCATGCTCGGCTTTTTGAGCCTGAGCTTCCCTTCGGGTATGGTCATTTACTGGATTACCAGCAATCTGTTTGGCATTGCGCAGCAAGCATGGATGAACAAGCTGTATCCCGTGGAGTGACGAAGAGGAGGCCAGGGAAATGGAATATGTGGAAGTGGAAGCTCGTTCCGTGGACGAAGCCATAAGTGAAGCCTTGACCAAGCTGCAGGCGGGCCGGGACGAAGTGGAGATCACCGTATTGGAAGAAGGCACCAAAGGCTTCCTGGGCATCTTAGGAAGCAAGCTGGCCCGGGTCCGTGTAGCCAAGAAGAAGCCTCTCCACGAGGCCAAACTGGAGCGGGCCATTGAGTTCACCTCGGAACTGCTGCGTCATATGGAAATCTCCGCCAGAGTTGTGGGCGAAGCCAGCGAGGACACTGTGAACCTGCGCATTGAGGGCGATGATCTGGGTATTCTGATCGGACGCAAAGGCCAGACTCTGCAGAGCATGCAGTACCTGATCAGCTTGGCAGTTAACCGCCAAGACGGCGAGTGGATGCGCATCAACTTAGACATAGGCGATTACCGAGCCCGGCGGGAAGAATCCCTGCGCGCTCTGGCCCTGCGGGCTGCCCGTAGGGTGCAGGAGACGGGACGCCGGGTAGCCTTGAGCGCCATGAGCGCGGCTGAGCGCCGCATCGTCCATCAGGTGTTGAACGAAGTGTCCGGGGTAACGACCCAGAGTGAAGGCCAAGAGCCTTATCGCCGGGTGGTTATCCTTCCCAAGTAGTTTCAGGCAGCCAAGGGTGCACTGCACAGAGGTGCGCCCTTTTTTTGTTTTGTGGTAGAATAGCTTCTGAGGTGATGGGCATGGGAGAGGACACCATTGCAGCTGTAGCCACCCCTTTGGGCGAAGGGGGAATCGGCATTGTGCGCTTAAGCGGCCCGCGGGCTCTGGCCATTGCCGATCAAATGTTTCGCCGCCAAGACGGCAGAAGCCTTACCGAACAGCCCACCTATACCCTGCGTTACGGCAAAGTGGTGGATCCTAGAAGCGGGCGCAAACTAGATGAGGCTTTGGTATTAGTTATGCGTGCCCCCCACTCCTACACTGCGGAGGACGTTGTGGAAGTTCAATGTCACGGTGGGGTTATGGTGGTGCGGGAGATCCTCAGCCTAGCTTCGGAGCTGGGGGCGCGGCTGGCAGAGCCAGGGGAGTTCACCAAGCGCGCCTTCCTCAACGGACGTTTGGATCTGGCCCAGGCGGAAGCGGTGCTGGACGTGATTCAGGCCCAGACCCGCTTGGGGTTGGAGGTAGCCGTTGATCAGCTGGAAGGGAGCCTGAGCCGGCGCATCGCGGCTATCCGGGAAGGGCTGTATGATCTCACCGTGCGTATCGAAGCCAGCATTGATTTCCCCGAAGATGATATCCCTGATCTGGAGATCGCTGAGGTGGAGCGCGGCTTGCAGACAAGCCTCGCAGGCATTGCCGCCTTGCTGGCCACCGCCGATGATGGTAAAATTCTGCGCGAGGGCCTGAAAACGGTAATCACGGGTAAGCCCAACGTGGGTAAATCCAGTCTGCTCAACGCTTTGCTGGGCGAAAACAGAGCTCTGGTTACCGATATCCCCGGCACGACCAGAGACACCATTGAAGAGGTGGTCAACCTCAAGGGAGTGGCCCTGCGTCTGGTGGACACCGCGGGCATCAGAGAAGCAAGCGATCTCGTGGAACGATTGGGCGTGGAGCGCAGTCTGGCCCTGCTCCAAGAAGCCGATTTGGTGCTGCATGTCTTGGATCGCAGCGAAGACCTGGCCCCCGAGGATTTCCAGATTCTGGAACTAACTAAGGAAAACCGACGCATCGTGCTGATCAACAAGACGGATCTCCCTCCCGCCTGGGGGCTGGCCGACCTAGGTGAGATCGCTGCTCCAGTCCTGGAGATCTCCCTGCTTAAGGAGCGCGAGCGAGTAGTCGAGGCCTTAAGTGCCGCTATCCTGGATCTGCTGGGAAGTGGGATGGTGGCTAGTTCTGCAGGTACGCGAGCCCTGATCACCAGGGCCAGACACAAGCAGGCTCTGCAGGATGCGGAGCGGCACCTGCGGGAAGCACTGAGTACGCTGCAAGCCGGGCTGCCTTTGGATCTAGTCGCGGTGGACCTCTACCAGGCTCTGGAGGCTTTGGGCGAGATCACCGGAGAGACAGTTCGGGAAAACGTTCTGGATCGCATTTTTGCCCAATTCTGCATTGGCAAATAGGAAGTGATGATCATGCCTGAGAAATACGATGCCATAGTGGTTGGTGCTGGACATGCCGGCTCAGAAGCGGGCCTGGCTTTGGCGCGCCTGGGCCACAAGGTTCTTGTGCTCACCCTGAATCTGGATAATGTGGCCCTCCTGCCCTGCAATCCCAGCATTGGCGGATCAGGCAAGGCAACGCTAGTGCGCGAGGTCGATGCTCTAGGCGGTGAGATGGGCAGGAACTGTGATGCCACGTTGATGCAGATGCGTCTGCTGAACACTAGGCGGGGACCTGCTGTACAGTCCCTGCGCTGTCAGCTGGACCGCAAGCTCTATCAGAGGCGGATGAAATATGTGCTGGAGACCACCCCTGGGCTGTATCTCCGTGAGGGCCTGGTTACGGATCTGCTTGTGGAAAACGGGGCGGTGCAGGGTGTGGTGCTGCGCGGCGGGCTGAAAGTGTTCGCGCCTGTAGTTGTCCTGACCACCGGCACTTATCTGCGTTCGGTCATCCATATTGGCGAGCTGCATTACGCTTCTGGGCCCCAAGGCCAGCACCCCGCCGTAGAGCTTGCTGAGGCTCTGAAAAGGTGGCTGCCCCTTGTGCGCTTTAAGACGGGAACACCTCCCCGCATCAATCTCCGTTCTGTCGATTATTCCAAATTGGAGAAGCTCCCTGGGGATCCTGCCCTCCCCGGCTTTTCCTTTGAGACGGAAGGGCTCTCGGTGGAGCAGATGCCCTGCTGGGTGACGCATACCACCCCGGAAACCCACCGCATTATCCGGGAAAACCTGCACCGCACCGCCCTGTACAGCGGTGCGATTACAGGCTTAGGTCCCCGTTACTGCCCTTCCATTGAGACGAAGATTGTGGAGTTTCCCGACCGGGACAGTCACCACGTGTTCATCGAGCCGGAGGGCTGGCAGACCAACGAAGGCTATCTAAGCGGTTGCTCCACCTCTCTGCCTGTGGAGGTGCAGGAGCAGATGCTGCGTACCATACCCGGGATGGAAAACGTGGAGATTATGCGCCCGGCCTATGCCATTGAATATGACTGCCTGGATCCCCTGGCCCTCTACCCTTCCCTGGAAACGAAGGAAATCCGGGGACTGTTCTGTGCCGGGCAGATTAACGGTACCTCGGGGTACGAGGAAGCGGCTGCCCAGGGCATTATGGCCGGGATTAACGCAGCCCGTTTTCTGCAGGGGCAGAAACCCGTGGTGATCCCGCGCTCCCAGGCCTATATCGGAGTACTCATTGACGACCTGGTTACCAAAGGCACAACAGAACCATACCGGATGATGACGTCCCGCGCCGAATACCGCTTGTCGCTGCGTATGGATAATGCCGATGTGCGCCTGACTCCGTTGGGCTATTCCTTGGGGCTGATCAGTCCCGAGCGTTATGCCTCTTTCCAGGCGAAGCAGGAAATGGTGGAAGCTGAGGTGGAGCGGCTGGAGACAACCGCGGTGCACAGCTCTGCTGAGGTTAATGCGCGCCTGGAAGAACTGGGCACCTCCGCCCTCAAGCAGGCGGCCACCTTGGCCGACCTGCTCAGGCGTCCCGAGATCTGCTATGAAGACCTGCGGCACTTCAGCGAGCTGCCCGAACTGCCCCGGCCCGTGCGAGAGCAGGTGGAGATTCGAGTCAAATACCAAGGTTATCTGGCCAGGCAGGAGGCGGCCATCGAGCGCTTTGAGCGCATGGAAAGCAAGCTGCTGCCTGAAGATTTGGATTATGCTCAGATCAAAGGCCTCTCCAAAGAAGCGGTGGAGCGCTTAAGCTCTGTACGGCCCATTTCCGTCGGGCAGGCTTCCCGCGTTTCCGGGGTGACTCCCGCGGATATTAGTGTGCTGTTGATCTATCTTGAACAGGAAAGGCGGCGGGCGAAACCATGACGTTCCAGAGCAGCCTGTTTTCAGAGATCTTGCAAGAGGGGCTGGAGGCTTGGGGCCTCACCCACCTGGAAGATGCGATTCCCGCCATGGCCCGCTTCGCTGAGCTGGTAGTGCAGACCAACCGCGAGCTCAACCTGACCCGCATCGTGGAGCCGGAGGAAATGGCGCTGAAGAACTTCCTGGATAGCCTAGGCATCTTGCGGCTGGCGTGGCCCGATGAGTTGAGGTGTTTGGATCTGGGTACAGGAGCCGGCTTTCCTGGGGTACCTCTCGCTTTAGCCCGTGAAGGCTGGCGGTTTACCTTGCTCGATTCGCTGCGCAAAAGGCTGCTGTTTTTAGATGAGGCAGCTGAGGAGCTCGGCCTGGAGAATGTGTGCACCCTTCATGCCCGGGCAGAAGATGCGGGCCGGCAGAGGGATCATCGCGAAAGCTACGATTTGGTGGTCAGCCGGGCGGTGGCCGCGCTGCCTGTCTTATTGGAGCTGTGCACGCCGCTGGTGACAGTGGGCGGTGTGTTTGCGGCCTACAAGGGTGGCCAGGTGGAACCGGAGATTGAGAGTGCCGCCAGGGCCAGCAAGGTCCTGAATGTTGAGTTGGAACACGTGTTCCCCCTCGAGCTGCCGCGAGGTTTGGGCGAACGTACTATCCTTCTATTCCGCAAGACGCGGCCGACGCCCTCGGCTTACCCGCGCCGAGCCGGTGTTCCCGCCAAAAGGCCGTTAGTCTGAGTCCTCACTAAGGTGAGGGCTTTTTTGTTTCTCCTGTAATTGGAAGGAACTCATCTCTCTATACAGAAGTTACTACTAACTCTAGGCGAGGTGAGCGTATGAAGCTGACGGAACTCCTGCTGAAGCGGAAAAACAGTGAACTGAGCGAAGAAAAGGGTGCGCGCAAGTGGTCTGAAGAGGTGCAAGCGGTGCCCATCCACCTGATTGTGGCTGGGAAGTACCAACCCAGGCAGGAATTCGATGAAGAAGCCTTGGCTGAACTAGCGGAATCCATCCGCATTCACGGCCTGCTGCAGCCCATCATGGTGCGCAGGGCGCCCATTGGCTACGAGCTGATTGTGGGCGAGCGGCGCCTGCGGGCGTGCAAAAGGTTGGGGTGGGAAGCGATCCCTGCCATTGTCCGGGATGTGGATGACAAGGGAGCCGCGGAACTGGCCCTCATTGAGAATCTGCAGCGGGCAGACCTGCATGTGCTGGAAGTGGCCGAAGGTTACCAGCGCCTGCTCACCGAGTTTAACCTCACCCAGGAGGAGTTGGCTCAACGCCTGGGGATCAGCCAGGCGAGCGTCGCCAACAAAATCCGCCTGTTGAAATTGCCCCAAGAGATCAGAGAGATTATTTCCCGGGAAATGCTCAGCGAAAGGCACAGCCGCGCACTGCTCCGCTTGGAGAGTCCCGAACAACAGTTCGAGGTCGCGGAGCGGATTATCCAAGAGGGCCTGAGTGTGAAACAGACGGAAGAGCTGGTGGAGGCCCTGCTCGCCTCGCGGCAGGCGGGTCGCCGGAAGAAAAAGAAGGATAAGGGCAGCGGTAAGCAGAAATTAGTGATTAAAGATCTGCGGATCTTCTCGAACAGCGTGCGCCAGCTGACCAGAACGCTGGAATCAAGCGGGCTGGCAGTATCCTTGGACGAGCAAGAAGATGAAGATGTCTATCAGGTTGTGATCACAGTTCGCAAGGGCCAAGGGAGTGAAGTCAATGGCTAGAGTGATTGCCATCGTCAATCAAAAGGGCGGGGTCGGCAAGAGTACTACCGCGGTTAACCTCGGGGCGTATTTGGCTTTAGCCGGAAAACGAGTGCTTCTAGTGGATATTGACCCGCAAGGGAATGCCTCCAGCGGAGTGGGGATCGATAAGCGTTCCATAACCCGCTGCATGTACTCAGTGCTGATCGATGGAGATAAGATTGAGCGCATTATCGCTCCCACGGACATTGAGAATTTCCATGTTGCTCCCGCGACCATTGACTTGGCCGGCGCCGAGATTGAGCTGGTATCTAACCTTTCCCGCGAGTTCCGGCTAAAAAAGGCCTTGGACTCAGTGCGCGATCGCTATGACTTTATCATCATCGACGCACCGCCGTCCCTTGGGCTGCTCACCGTGAACGGCCTCACTGCGGCCGATTCTGTTTTGGTACCCATTCAGTGCGAGTACTACGCCCTAGAAGGCCTCAGCCAACTGGTGAGTACCATTGCCATGGTGCAGGAACACCTCAATCCCACCCTGGAATGGGAGGGTGTGGTGATGACCATGTACGACGTGCGTACTAATTTGTCTCAGCAGGTCATCGAAGATGTGAAGACCTATTTCCAGAACACAGTGCGGGTGTACAAGTCCATCATCCCCCGCAATGTGCGTCTAGGGGAGGCGCCGAGTTTTGGCAAGCCCATAGCCCTCTATGACCCCAAGAGCAAAGGTGCGGAGGCCTATGCGAGTCTAGCCCAGGAGGTCTTGAGTTCATGAGTACCCAAAGATTAGGCAGGGGGCTGCGCGCCCTGATCCCCGAGGTAGAACCGGAAAGAACTGAAGGCGATGTGCAGCAGATCCCCTTGGAGCTGATCGAACCCAACCCCTATCAGCCGCGGCAGCACTTTGATGAGGAAAAGCTGCAGGAGTTGGCCCAGTCCATTGCTGAGCTTGGGCTGCTGGAGCCGGTGTTGGTTCGGCGTACAGGCCAGACTTACCAGTTGATCGCTGGGGAACGGCGGGTGCGCGCCGCCCGCATCGCGGGACTGTCCGAAGTGCCGGCCCTGGTAAAGGATTTTGGGGATCTAGAGGTGATGCAGGTGGCCCTCATTGAGAACCTGCAGAGGGAGGACCTCAATCCCATTGAAGAAGCAGAGGGGTATCAGCGCCTGATCGAGGAGTTTGGGTTTACCCAGAGCCAGGCGGCTCAAGCGGTAGGCAGAAAGCGGTCCTCCATTGCCAACGCTCTGCGGCTGCTCAACCTGGAAGAGTCTGAGAAGCAGATGGTGCGAGAAGGGCAGCTCTCGGTAGGCCACGCTAAGGTGCTTCTGGGTGTGGCCAACAAGAAGAAACGAGCTGAGCTCGCCAAAAAGGTAGTGTCTGAGGATCTGAGCGTGCGCCAACTGGAGGAGCTGGTTAAAAAGCCGGAGCGTGTTCCACGTGGAACAGCGAAAATGAGGAGCCCCGAGTTAGTCCAGTTGGAAGAGGACCTGCAGAGGCGCTTCGGGACCAAGGTGACAGTCACTTACAAGAAGGGCGCGGGCAGGATTTCTATTGAGTACTACTCTGATGAAGAGCTTGAGCGTCTGCTAGAGCTCATCAGTAAGCTGTAAGAGAACAGTGAAAGCTGGGGAGTGTTCCACGTGGAACACTCCCCTTTTGATGTGGCCGGATTGTTCCACGTGGAACAATCGGTTCAGAAC
>JAAYMM010000070.1 GCA_012521335.1 Bacillota bacterium
GGAAGGAGTCCTGGAACGTGAGTAAGGAACGGGGGTTTTGGTACAACGTGGGCAGCGGTTTCCTGCTCGGTCTGGCCATGATTGTGCCCGGCGTGAGCGGTGGCGTCTTGGCCATGGTTTTGGGGCGGTATGAACCCATCGTGGCCGCCATTGCCAAGCCCCTGGAGAATTGGCGGGGGCACCTGCGGTTTTTCCTGCCCCTCGGTTTGGGAGCGGGAGCCTGTGTGCTGTTTTTGAGCAGGGCCCTGCAGTTTCTGATTACCTGCTATCCCCTGCCCACCGTGTACTTTTTCTTTGGTCTAGTGCTAGCCGGGCTGCCTTCTGTCTTCAGGCTAGCTAACGCACAGGGTTTTGGCCTGTCCCATGGGTTAAGCCTTATTGCGGGTACCTGTCTACTCCTGGTTGTGAGCGGGCTCCCGGCCGCCAGCGGGCAGCTTTGGGAGAGCCTGGGGCTGTTCGCTTATGTACTGAAGGGTGCCATAGTGGGCGCAGCCCTGGTTGTTCCCGGTTTGAGCGTATCAATGCTGCTTCTGGCCTTGGGCCTGTATGAAGAGTTGTTGGGGGCGGTTGCCCGTCTTGATCTGGCCATACTGCTTCCTGCGGCCTTGGGTTTCGTTCCAGGCCTGGTGCTGTTGTCTAAGGCTATGAACTGGTTCTTCGAGCGCAGATTCGGACAGATCTACTATGCCATCCTAGGCCTGATGCTGGGTTCCCTGGGAGCAGCCTTCCCGGGTTTTCCCCGGTGGGGCTGGGAGTGGGTGCTTTGCCTAGCCCTCTTTGCCGGCGGGGTGTGGATAGGCTCTTTCTTCAACCGTGAAAACGAGAGTTAGGGGTGTTGTCAGTGCTCAAACTAGAGGAGTTTTTCAGTCTAGAAGGTTGTCCCGTCGCTGATCTGTTTACTGATATCCAGTATCCTTGGGAAGTGATCCCCCGCATCGCTCAGCTCTTAGAAGAGCTTATTGAGGAGAAGCGCTCCACCTACCGGGAGGTCGCGCCTGGAGTATGGGTTGGTGAAGGTACCACCGTGGCCGCCACGGCCACGCTGCAGGGGCCAGCCCTCTTTGGAAAAAACTGCGAGATCAGACCCAATGCCTTTGTACGCGGTAATGTGATTGCCGGCGATGGAGTGGTTCTGGGCAATGCCAGTGAAGTCAAGCAGGCCATTTTGTTCTCCGGTGTGCAGCTGCCCCATTTTAACTATGTAGGAGACTCCATTCTGGGACGCGGCGCGCATCTGGGGGCCGGCGCGATCGTCTCCAACTTCAAATCCACGAAAGAGCCGGTGAAGGTGCGCATCGGAGATGTGGTAATTGAGACCAGTATGCGCAAGTTCGGAGCGATTGTGGGGGACGGAGTAGAAGTGGGCTGCAATGCGGTGCTGAATCCGGGCACCCTGATCGGAGCAGGCAGCTTGATCTATCCCCTCACGTCCGTGCGTGGCTCCATTCCAGGCGGCATGATCTGCAAAGGCCGGGATGAGCTGGTTCCCTACCGTGCTAAGTAGCTGGGAGCTGCTCCTGCCTCTGTGCAGGAGGCAGGGCCAATGTAAACACGGTCAAGTCAGGTGAGCTGGTGACGGTAAGTGTGCCGCCCAGCTCTTCGGCTATGCGGTTGCAGATCACCAGGCCCCAGCCGTGGTTGCCCGAAGGGTCCTGCTTGGAAGTGACCCCGGCTCGGAAGATCCTCCGTCGGTCGAGGGCGCTGATTTCCGGCCCATTGTTGCTCACTGCGAGCAGACGCCGTCCGTAGGCATCCACTGACCAGGACAGTCTGACCCAGGGCTCTTTTTGCTGCATCACCGCGGCAAAGGCGTTATCCACCAAGTTCATGATCACCTTGGGCAGCAGGCGCTGTTCGTGGAAATCTTCGGGAGGTTCTGCTTCCACCGCCAAGGAGAACTCGATCCCCAGGCGCTGTGCTTCAGCTTGCTTGACGCGCAGCACTGTGCTCCAGGCGTCCGCCGGCAGGGTGGAATAGTTGTGGCGATCAGAGAGTTTGGCTGCGCTGTAGGCGATTGCCTGCAGCGCTTCTTCTGTTTTGCCCAGCTGCACATAGGTGGAAATGAGGGTCAGTTCATTGAGCAGGTCATGCCGCTCTTCCCGCATGGTCTGCAGAGCTGCTTCCTGAATGCTGCTCCGCCTGAGGTGGAATTGGAGCACCTTTTCGTTCTTGGCTTCGCGCTGAGAAGACTGGTGCAGGATGAACACCAAAATGGGGAAGACAACGAGGCGCAGACCGAGAACGCTCAGGTAGTGCCCATCAGGGTGGGTTGCTGACTTAAGAGCTGCCGACGTCTGATAACTGGAGATGACCATGCTCAAAAAGATCAAGAACCAGCCAAAGTAACGGGGGCGCCCGGAGTTCTGCACCCCTTGGCCAGTTTCAGATGTTTCAGTAAGGAGAAAGAAGGCGGCCAAGATGAGACTGGGCAGGTAAGCGGTTAAGTCATCAGATAACCAGCCCGCCCGGGCAGACCAAGGAGTCTCCAACATTTGGGGAAAGCGGTAGGCGAAGAGAGGTAAGAAGATGGCCCTTCCGATCGCGTGCAGGGAGTGGGGGATGAGGTAACCGAAGAGGGCATCGGGGAACATGCCCACGTTGAACACCCACATGAAGAAGACGAGGCTGCTTACGGAAAGAAGCAGGAAGCGCAGCTCGACTAAGGGCATCACGTGCGTCAAGACGACTGTAGCGAGGGCCTGCAGGGCGGCGAAAGAGCCAATCCTCGACCACTGCGTGGGACGGCCCAGGAGGCGTACCGCATCGTAGGTCTGCACGCACTCCATGAGAAAATGCCCTGCAGCGGCCCCAACCCAATTGGACAAGAAAACCAGCCCCTTTTGTGCACGAATTCACTAAGGGGCTATTCGACGGATTTTTTACTTTTCCTACCGACAAAGTTCGTCATGTTGCGTCATTTCTGAAAATTTATACAGACCTGTTGATCCCGACTTCCTCCTCCAGCAGCGCAAGAAAGGCCTGCTGCGCATCGGGATCGGCGAAGTACACCTGAGCGGCAGTAGGGCTGCCTCCGCCCCGGCCGCCTAGGGGGTGCGCTTTTTCCTTCACCAGCTGTCCCAGGGCAGGCCCATCGGCTAGGTTGTGGGACAAGATTACCCTTTCACCCAGTTTGATCACAACCATTCCTTGGGTTAGTGCCAGCACCGCCCTGGATAGCTGTTGGGCTTCCTCAACGCTGGTGTCGGGCAGATCCAAATAGTAGGGACTGGCAGCTGCGCCTACTACTTGCTGAGCTCGGAAGTGGATCAGCTCGGCCTTGAGGTCTTCCAGGCGTTTTTCCAGCTCCTTCTTGCGCTCCAGCTCGGCGCGGATTTTCTGGCCCAGCTCTGGTTCGGGAGCGGCCAGCAGAGCAACCAGGTCAAAACAGATTTCGTGTTTGCGGCGATAATCCTCCAGGGCCCTGTTGCCGCAGAGGAAGTATACCCTGGTCATCCCTTTGTACTTCTCAGTCCTGAGGATCTTGAGCAGGCCGATCTGGCCAGTCCTTTCCACGTGAGTCCCAGAACAGGGGGAGAAGTCGAAGGCCTGGATCTCCACGATGCGCAGGGGTCCTTCCCGGTCTGGGATCTTGCGCAGGGGCAGATGCTGAAATCTATCGGGCTCGAGCGTGTAGGTGAGGACGGGCAGATCGCCGAGGATCAGTTCGTTGGCCCGCCTTTCCACCTTGACCTGTTCCTTTGGTGAAATGCTTGCTGCGGTGATGTCGATACTGCAGTACTCAGCGCCGAGGTGGAAGCTTTCTGTTCTGTAGCCGTACTCATCTTGGAAAATGGCCGAGAGCAGGTGCTGCCCACTGTGCTGCTGCATATGGTCCAGGCGTCTTTCCCAGTCTAGGACTGCGGTGGCACTGGTGCCCGATAGAGGCTCAGGGAGCACATGGTAGATGGTGCCTTCTGCTTCGAACACGTCCAGTAAGGGCACGCCGTTAATGGTTCCGAGGTCATGGGGCTGGCCGCCGCCGGTGGGGTAGAAAATGGTTTCAGCGAGCACCACCAGGTAGTGATCCCCCTTCTGCTGTTGGGAGATGATCTCCGTGTTCAGTTCCCGCCGCCAGGGTTGGGTGTAGTAGAGCTTAGAGATGGTTATCACTCGCTTTCTCAGTTCAGTTGACCATTGTTACACTGGGCTTTTTATGCCAGCCCAGTTTGGTGAAGACAAAGGGTGCGCCAAGGCTGGCCCACAGGCCTAACAGGGCATAGCGCACAACTACGCTCAAGCCGGCGGGCAGCCAGGCCACGAGAGGTTTCAAAGCAATCCGCAGCAGAAAGAGAACGGCCAAGCCAAGCACAGCTTTGGCCACGTTCTGCAGGGCCGTGGCCTCTTCTTGGAAGCGTACATAGAGGAGCTCCAGCCTGTAACCAAGGAGGGCTCCCAAAAGAAAACCTGCGGTCATGGGGCCGTCGCCTGCTGGGTGGATAAGGTACAGGATGGCCGCGGCCAAAACGGAGCCTAGCACCCAGGCACGCAGGGGGATCTGGAGCAGATCTGTTTCGGCCACAAACGAGTAGGCGAAGAGCAGTACCGCGCCAATGACCACTCCCCCCAGCACATCGATGGGCCAGTGTACCGCCAAGTAAAGGCGGGAAAAACTGATCAAAAAGATCAACACCGCAGCACCAATCCAGGCTAGGCGGGTTTTCAGCTTGAGGGCTAGAAAGCCCCAGAAAGCGGTGCTGCCCTGAGCGTGGCCGCTGGGGAAGGAGTACCCTTCCTGGGTCACCAGGCGCAGCTCCCGCGGCGGCCGCTCTGTGTGGAAGATGTGTTTCAGTCCTGAGTTGACGTAAGCCGAGAAGATGAAGAACACCGAAAAGCGGAAACCGAAATGCTTGTCCACCAGCCAGTAGATGAGGGGTATGGCCAGCATATAGAACTCCAGCGACCCCAAATTGGTCACCGCGCGGAAAAAGGCGGTGAGGGCAGGACTGCCGTGTCCCTGCAGCCAGGTAAGGAATTGCAAACCAGCCATGGAGCAAGGCCTCCTTTGGTTAGTGTTGGATCAATATTCGTAGGCAACGCGCCCATGTCCTCCCCCAGCGGCATTTTTCTTGCCTGAACGCGCCAAAGGCTCAGGTCGGGCCTGAGCCTCTGGTCAGCATTCAGTCTGCCAAGAACTGGTTGGTATACAGGCGGTAGTAGTAGCCCCTTGCTTTGAGCAGCTCCTCGTGGGTGCCCTGTTCCAGCACCCGGCCGTCCCGGATCACCAGGATTAAGTCGGCGAAACGCACGGTCGAAAGCCGGTGGGCGATCACGAAGCTGGTGCGCCCCTTGAGCACTGTTTCCATGGCTTTTTGGATCAGCTGCTCCGTTTCCGTATCGATGGAGGAGGTGGCTTCATCCAGGATGAAGATGGCCGGATCGGCTAGGATCGCTCGAGCAAAGGAGATGAGCTGCTTTTGCCCAGTGGAGAGCAGTCCCCCTCCTTCGCCGACCTCCGTGTCGTAGCCCATGGGGAGCCGCATGATGAAATCATGGGCGTTCACCAGCTTGGCTGCTCGTTCCACCTCTTCGTCGGTGGCCGTGAGCTTCCCGTAGCGGATGTTCTCCCGGATGGTGCCGGAAAAGAGGTGGGGGTTCTGCAGTACGCACCCTAGATTGCTCTGCAGCCAGGCCAAGGGCCTTTCTCGGTAATCCACTCCATCGATCAGGATGCGTCCCTGGGTTGGTTCGTAAAAGCGGCAGACCAGATTAACGATGGTGCTCTTGCCCGATCCGGTTTCCCCCACCAGGGCCACCACCTGCCCGGGTTGAACCTCCAGGTTGAAGTTCTCCAGAACCGGCTCCTGAGGGTTGTAGGCAAACGATACGTTCTCAAAGCGGATAGCACCCCGCAGTTTGGGCCAGTCGTTTCTGAGCCCCGGGCGGTCCTGGATTTCCGGCACAGTGTTGAGCAGTCCCATCACCCGCTCGGCGGCTGCATGGGCCATCTGCAGCTCCGCAAAGATCCTGGCGATTTCACGCACCGGGTCAAAGAACTGCCCGGCGTAGGAGATGAAGGCCGCCAGGACCCCGTAGCTGATGGTGCCGAAGGCCACACCTGTACCGCCGCGCCAAAGGGTGAGGGCCGTGCCCACGCTGGACAGAACCAGAACAATGGGCATGAACAGTGCGGAAAAAGTGGCCGCCCTGATGCTCATGGCCCGGTGGCTGCGGGTCAAGTCGGCAAACTCCTCCAGGTTCTTTTCCTCCCGGCTGAGGATCTTGGTCGTGGTTGCACCCATGATCCCTTCGCTGAAGGCCCCCGTGATGCGCGAGTTCAGGCGGCGCACTTCCCGGTAGGAACGGAGGATCTGCCGTTGGAAGTAGATGCTGGCCACCGCCAAGGGAGGTATGACCGCCATGGTGAGCAGGGCCAGGCGCCAGTTGAGGACGAGCATCGCCACAACATACAGCAACATGGCCGCAGCTCCCCAGAGCAGGTCAATCAGACTCCAGGACACGATCTCACCCAGCCTGTTGGCATCGCTGGTCAGCCGGGCCAACAGCCACCCCGTAGCCCGCTTGTCATAGAAGGAGAAGGACAGCCTGTGCAGGTGCACAAAACCCTCGTTGCGGATGGTGTAGGTCAGACCCGACTCCACTTTGCCGGCCATGGAGATGAACAGGTAGATGTTGAAGGACTGAAACACCACCAAGCCGGCATAGGCGGCGGCGAACCAGCCCAGCCCCTGTGTGTTCTGGGGGATCACGAAACGATCCAGGGCGATCTTGGTCATGTAGGGAAAAGCGGCATCGCCCACTGCCAGGGCGACGGTGCTGACAATAGCCCAGCCGATGTAACGCCTGTAGGGACGGGCGAGGCGCAGGATCTGGCGCCACAGCCCCACATCTATTTTCTCGGCATAGACTTCTTCTTGCCATTCCGGCTGCAATTTATTCACCTTCTTCCTGTGCCGCGAGTTCGGCTTCCAGACGGTTCTGGATATCCCAGATGCGTCGATAGGTTCCATTCTGCTCCATGAGTTCTGTGTGGGTTCCCCGTTCGACGATCTCCCCATCTTCCAGCACCAGGATCAGGTCGGCGCTGGATAGGCTGGACACTCGGTGAGAGATGAGGAAAGTCGTAGCTTTTTGGGCCCTCTTCTTCAGGGCATTGCGAATGGCCAGCTCCGTTTCCGTATCCACCGCGCTCAACGAGTCGTCGAAGATCAAGATGGGGCTCTGGGTAATCAGCGCCCGGGCGATGGCCACGCGCTGCTTCTGTCCACCGGAGAGGGAGACGCCCCGTTCGCCCACTAAGGTTTCGTAGCCTTGCTCAAAGCTGAGCACCACATCGTGGATGGCGGCTTCTTTGCAGACGGCATAGAGCTCCTCATCGGGCACCTCACCTCTGGCTAGGGTCACGTTTTCCCGGATGGTCTTGGCGAACAGAAACGGTTCTTGGGGAACGACAGCCACGTTCCTGCGGATCCAGCGTTTGTCGATGTTTTTCAGCTCCACGCCATCCACCTTGATGGAACCTTGATCATAGTCATAAAGGCGCGCTAGGAGCTGCACCAGGGAACTCTTACCTGAGCCGGTGTGGCCCAGGATGCCCACGGTCTGTCCAGGCAGGACCGTAAAACTCACATTCTTCAACACAGGCTGCCCGGGTTCATAGCCGAAGGATACATTTTCGAACACCACGTGGCCCCGAATAGGCGGCTGCTCGTGATTCTCGAAGAGCACCTCCTGGGGTTGGGCAAACACTTCCTCCAGCCGTTCCGCGGCCACCAGGGCCTTACCCATGTCGGTGAGGATGCGGCCCAAATGGCGCACGGGCCAAACCAGCATACCTGTGTAGCTTGTGAACAGTACCAGGGTGCCGATGGACAGCTCTCCCCGGGAAGTGAAGTAGGCTCCCGCGACCAAGGTCAGGCCGATCTGGGAAAAAGCCAGCAGATCGCTGGAAGACCAGTAGCACGCCAAGAGCCAGATCAAACGGTACACCTTATCCCTGTGCACTTCATTCTTGGCGGTGAAACGCTTGATCTCGTAGTCCTGGTTGTGGAAAGCGCGCACTACCCGGATCCCGGTGAGGTTCTCCTGCAGCACCGAAGTGAGCTGGGCTTCCGTCTCATCTGTTTCCCTGAAGGCTTCCTTGACCTTGCGGAAGAACACCACAGCGAAGGTGAACAGGATCGGTACCATGGCCATGGAAATCAAGGCCATGCGCCGGTCCGCCCGGAACATGATGGTGGCGATTAACAGCAGTAGGGAGAGGCCGTTGCCCACTTCCACGAGCTGCACGCCCAAAAACCGGCGGATGGTGTCAATGTCCGAGGTGCACCTTTGCATGAGATCCCCCGTATCAGCCTCCTTATGGTACTTGTACGGCAGGCGTTGAATGTGGTCATAGATGCGGTCTCGGATGTTTTTAGCAATACTTTCACTGGCCTGTGCGGACAGCCGGCCCCTTAAGAACATAAAAAGTCCCCGGAATGTTGTGATGACAATCAACACTATCCCAGGGACCCAAAATCTTTGGCCTATGCCTTCTACAAAGCTGCGTATCAACGGCGGTGCCGCGACAGGTGCATCTCCGATGACCGAGTCTATCGTGATCCGTATCACTAAAGGTCCGGAGATACTGGCTAACGCGGCCAAGGCCACGGACAGGATTGCCCCGAGGTATAGTAGTCGATTGTTGCTCATGTAACGCCACAAGATCCGTAGGGATTTCATGCTCTGATGCCTCCTTTCCTTTGCATTGTCTTAATATGCCTTTTATCAATATAGCACGGTTACCAGCTGGTGGCAAGCAAAAGTTTACCAACTGTGGAAAGGGATTCTGGTTAAGAAACAGTAATTGTCTTAATAAGAACCGAACAAACTCGGCGAACTGGAAGGGAGTGCCAACTGATGTATCAACCGGAACCTTTTAAGATCAAGATGGTCGAACCGATCAGGCTCTTGGACCGGCAGGAACGGGAACAGCGCATGATTGAGGCGGGGTACAACCCGTTTTTATTGCGCAGTGAACACGTGTACATAGATCTGCTTACGGACAGCGGCACAGGTGCCATGAGCGACAGGCAGTGGGCGGGTTTGCTCCTCGGTGATGAATCCTATGCGGGCAGTCGCAACTTTTATCACTTAGAAGAAACAGTCCAGGAGCTCACCGGCTACCGCTATGTGGTGCCTACCCATCAGGGGCGGGGGGCTGAACAGATCATCATTCCCTATCTGGTGCGCAAAGGTAGAAAGTACGTTTTGGGCAATATGCACTTTGACACCACCAAAGCCCACATTGAGCTGGCAGGAGCTCTCGCGGTAAACTTCATCACGCCCGAAGCCCTGGATACCAGCACCGAGTATCCCTTTAAGGGCAACTTCGATCTCCAAGCCATGGAGCGGTTCATCCAGGAGCACGGTGCCGAGTCCATTGCCGCCATCATCACCACCGTCACCTGCAACAGTGTGGGCGGCCAGCCCGTGTCCATGGCCAATATGCGCGGTGCCTACGCCTTGGGCAAAAAGTACAACATTCCCGTGATCATTGACAGCGCTCGATTTGCTGAAAACGCCTATTTCATCAAACAAAGGGAAGCAGGCTACGGACAGCGAAGTATTCCAGAGATTGTGCGGGAGATGTTCTCCTACGGCGATGCTCTGACCATGAGCGCCAAGAAGGACGGCTTGGTGAACATCGGAGGGCTCCTGGCAGTGAAAGAGGATGAAGAGCTGTTTAGAGCCTGCCAGGCCCTGGTAGTTCCCTACGAAGGCTTTCCTACCTATGGCGGGCTGGCCGGCCGGGACATGGAAGCCTTGGCCCTGGGCTTGAAAGAAGTTGTGCAGGAGGATTACCTGCGCCAGCGCATCAGCCAAGTGGAGTTTCTGGGCAGACAGCTGCTGGATGCGGGCGTTCCCGTCCAAGCACCCATCGGCGGGCATGCCGTGTTTGTGGATGTGGGCCGCATCCTGCCGGAGATGCCCAAGACCCAGTATCCCGCCCATGCCTTTGCCGTTGCTTTATACTTAGAAAGCGGCATCAGAGCTGTGGAGATCGGTTCTTTGCTCTACGGCCGGGATCCGCAGACCGGGGAAGACGGCTTAGCAGATTTGGAACTGCTCCGCTTGACCATCCCCAGGAGGACTTATACCGACAATCACATGCGCTACATCGCCGATTCGATGCTCAAGGTGTGCGCCCAGAAGGATAAGATTAAGGGCGTAGCCTTTGAATATGAACCGCCTATCCTGCGGCACTTTACTGCACGCTTCAGGCTTGTGGACTGAGAAAGGAGACTAGTATGGACAGCATTCGACCAAATTGGGACCTAGACAGCATATTCCCAGGAGGCAGCTCCTCTCCTGAACTGCGTACGCACTTAACTGGGGTCAAAGAGCGCATCGCTCAGCTGGCAGCGTGGGCGCCAGGCTTGACACCGGATTTGACGGCGGAAGAGTTTAAGCGTCTCGTGGAAGAGCTTCAGGAGATTCTCATGCAGTTCAGCCAAGCATCTGCGTTTGTTGGCTGCTTGACGGCCCAGGATGTGCGGGATGCCCAGGCCCGCCTCTTGGAAGCGGATCTAGGGCAGATCAGCGCGGCCTTGGCCTCTGTGCAGACCCAGATCGATCATCTTTGGGTGAGCATCCCCGATGGCCGCTGGGCGGAACTCCTGCACGATCCTGACCTCTCGGAGCTGGAGTTTTACCTTGTGGAACGGCGCGAGCGAGCCAAGACCAAATTGGATCCGCTGCGGGAAAATCTGGCCACCGACTTGGCGGTAGATGGCTATCATGCCTGGTCACAGCTCTACTATGCCTTGGTGGGCAGGATGGAGGTTGAAGTGGAAAAGGATGGAGAACGGCAGAAGCTCTCCATGGGGCAGGCTGCCAACTTGCTGGCTGATCCCCAGCCTGATTTCCGCCGCCAGGTGTTTGAGCAGTATGAGCAGGCCTGGGCTCAGGAAGAAGAGCTGTTTGCCAGCACCCTCAATCACCTGGCTGGGTTCCGCCTAAACCTGTATAAGAACAGGGGCTGGGAGGATGTGCTGGCCGAACCTCTGGTGATCAACCGCATGCAGCGGGAGACTTTAGAGGCCATGTGGTCTGCAGTGGAAGCGGGCAAGCCCCACCTGGTCAAGTACCTGGAACGCAAAGCGGAGCTTCTGGGCTTAGACCGCATCGCGTGGTATGATCTGAACGCACCTTTGGGCGAGGCGAGCCGGGAGATCCCCTTCCCAGAAGCGGCCCGTTTCGTGGTGGAGCAGCTGGGCAAGTTCAGCTCGGAAATGGGCGAGTTCACCGAAAAAGCCCTGCGCAGCCACTGGGTCGAATGGGAAAACAGAGGCGGCAAGCGTCCAGGCGCGTTCTGCACTTCCTTCCCCATGAGCAAGGAATCCCGCGTGTTTATGACCTATTCCGGCACCGTGAAGGGCGTGGGCACGTTAGCCCACGAATTGGGCCATGCGTATCATGGATTTGTGCTCAAAGATGAGCCCATGTTCCGCCGCCGCTATGCGATGAACGTAGCGGAGACTGCTTCCACCTTCAACGAACTGCTGGTGGTAGATGGGGCCATTCAGGCGGCTGCAGCGCCAGAAGGAAAATTGGCCCTCTTGGAGGACAAGATTGGGCGCAGTGTGGCCTTCTTCATGGATATCCACTCGCGCTTCCTCTTTGAAACCAGGTTCTACGCGGCGCGCAAAGAGGGCATGGTCAGTGCCCGGCAGCTCAATGAACTGATGCTCCAGGCGCAAAAGGATGCCTTCCTGGACTGCCTGAAGGAGTACCATCCTCACTTCTGGGCCTCGAAACTGCACTTTTACATCACCCGGACCCCGTTTTACAACTTCCCGTACACCTTCGGCTATCTGTTCAGCTCAGGGGTGTACGCTCGGGCCAAGGCAGAAGGCAGCAGCTTTGCCCAGCGCTACCGGGCCCTGCTGGCGGATACAGCCTGCATGACCGTGGAGGATCTGGCCAAGAAGCACCTGGGAGTGGACCTGACCAAACCCGATTTCTGGGAAGCGGCTGTGAGCTTAACTGCCTCAGATGTGGCCGAATTTCTACGTCTGACCGAGTAACGGAAAAGAGCAGCCCGTGGATGCGGCCACGGGTTGCTCTAGTAATGGGGAGAATAAGTCATGCGCATGGACTATACCAAAGGAGAGACATGGGGGAGCAGGCCTGTGCGCCGCTATGGGTTAATCGGCAGGCCGCTGCAGCACAGCCTTTCGCCCTGGATCCACAAGCGGATCATGGAGGCGGCCGGCATTCGCGGGGAGTATAGGTTGTACGAACTGCAGGAAAACGAGCTCGCCAGGGAACTGCCCAGGCTTGTGGACGAGCTGGATGGTTTCAACTGCACCATCCCGTATAAGCAAAAGGTTATCCCCTTTCTGCGGAGTCTAGCTCCTTCTGCTCAGGTCTACGGAGCTGTGAACACGGTCTACCACGGGGTGGGGCACAATACGGACGGAGCAGGTTTACGCAGCTGTGCCGTTCCCCTGTGGGGGAAGCGGGTGTGCATCTTGGGCGCGGGGGGCGTGGCCAGGGTGTTGGCCGTGGAAGCCGCACAGGCTGGGGCGGAGGAAATCGTGATCCGGGCCCGCAGATTAGAACAGGCCCGGGAGCTCGCTGCTCTTGTTTGTAACCTGGGGTTTTCTCACGTGCACTGTGCGGACTATCAGGACCAAGTGAGCTGCCATGTGCTGCTCAACGGTACTCCGGTGGGTATGTGGCCCCAGGTGGGGGGGCTGCCCGTGCCAGCAGAGGAGCTGGCCAACGTCCAGGCTGTATTTGACACCATCTATAATCCCACCGCAACGCGCCTCGTGCTCAAGGCCAAAACCCTAGGGTTGTGGGCCCAGGGGGGCCTGCGCATGCTCTTGGCCCAGGCCTTAGCTGCGCAGCAGATTTGGAACCCCGATGGGGATTTCACCAGGCTCGAACGGGAACTTGGGAGCATGGAGCGGGATTTAGCTTGGGAGGTGTTCAGAAGCAGTCCCCTCAAGCTTGTGCTCAGCGGATTTATGGGTGCGGGGAAAACCCATGTGGGCCGGCTCTTGGCTCAGCGTCTGCAGATGCCCTTCGCGGACCTGGACGAGTGCGTGGTCCGGCGCGCTGGACAGACCATTCCGAATATCTTTGCCGCCCAGGGAGAGGAAGGTTTCCGGCAGCTAGAACGGACCTGCCTTGAGGAGGAACTCAGCGCAGAAGGGCCGCTGGTGCTGGCGGCAGGAGGAGGCACGGTTCTGCAGCAAGGGACGGTCGAACTCATCCATAGCCTGGGCGGGCTAGTCATTTACCTGGATGTGCCCTTCGAGACAGCTTGGGAGCGCTGTGCCTCAGGAGGAGAGCGGCCTCTGCTCAACCGGGGGCGGGAGTCTGCCTGGGCTCTGTACCAACGGCGCCGGCCCCTATATGCAGAAGCAGCCGACTTGCAGGTGGATTCCGGCGGTGAGGATTCTCAGGTCGTCCGCGCCATTCTGGCCGCCTTTGAACTGGAGGTGTAAGTGTGCAGGAAGTTTTTGTTGGCCCATCGCGCCTTCAGGGCAGCGTCACGCCACCGCCCTCCAAAAGCATGGCCCACCGGGTCCTGATCGCCGCGGCTCTTGCCGGCGTCTCGCTTGATAGGGTAGCAGAATGGGGCCTGGCCGGCGATGTAGGACACGATATTGCCGCCACCAAGGCCTGCCTGCAGGCCTTGTTAGCGCCGGGAGAGGGTCCAGCGCTATTGGACTGTCGGGAGTCCGGATCTACCCTGCGTTTTCTGCTGCCGGTGGCCGCGGCTTTGGGCCGCACTGCCCTGTTTGTGGGCAGTCCAAGCCTTGCCCGGCGGCCGTTGAGGGAATATGCAGATATCTTAGGAGGCAAGGGGGTGAGCGTGGAGTTCCCGGGCACCAGTAATCTTCCGGCCCGGGTGGAAGGCCGGCTGGAGGGAGGAGTCTTCCACGTGCCCGGCCACATCAGCTCACAGTACATAACCGGCTTACTGCTGGCCCTGCCTTTAGTGGACAGGGACAGCAGTATTTACCTCACTACACCTCTGCAGTCTGCACCTTATGTAGAGCTGACCTGCCAAGTGCTAAGCCATTTTGGGGTGGCGGTGGAAACCCTTCCCGGTTTGGGCTGGCGGGTCAGGGGCAGGCAGGCCTACCTCATTCCACAGGAGCCCCCTCACCTGGAGGCGGACTATTCCCAGGCGGCCTTCTGGCTGGTGGCCAAGTTTTTAGGCCACTCCCTGGTGGTGGAGGGACTGGCGCCCCACAGCCTGCAGGGGGATCGGGCCATCGTGCCGCTCCTGGAGGAGCTGGCTCAGCTGCCAGTCGGGTCAGAAAAACGCATTGGGGCGGCGCAGATTCCAGATCTGGTGCCCATTTTAGCGGTTGCCGCCTGTGCGCGGCCAGGGGTGGTCATCATTGAAGAACTGGAACGCCTGCGCCTCAAGGAAAGCGACCGGCTGCTTTCCACCAGCCTCATGCTGCGGAGCATCGGGGCCGAGGTCTCCGTCTCCGGTAATGCCCTGGTTATCCAGGGGGGCCGGCCCCTCGCGGGAGGAACGGTTGACTCCTGTGGCGATCACCGCATAGCCATGGCGGCAGCTATCGCGGCTCTCAACAGCCGCCATGGGGTGCTCATTCGGGGTGGCGAGGCGGTGGCAAAATCCTACCCAACTTTCTTCCAGGAACTGCAGCGCTTAGGAGGGGATGTGCGTGGTATCTAGCTGGGGCCAGCATTTGCGAATAACCATCTTCGGCGAATCACACGGACCTCAGATCGGGGTGGTGCTGGACGGCCTGCCCCCTGGGGAGGAGTTGGATCTAGAGAGTATCCAGGCCTTTCTGCGAAGGCGCGCTCCAGGCCGGACTCCATGGTCCACGGCGAGGCGGGAAGAGGATTCCTTTTCCATTGTTTCCGGGTTCTATCAAGGGTGCACTACCGGTACGCCGCTCTGCGCCCTGCTGGCCAACAAAGACGTGCGCTCCGAATCATACACCCAGTTTCAGCAGCTGCCCCGCCCCAGCCACGCCGATTACACGGGCTGGATTCGCTACGCCGGGGCCAATGATCCCCGAGGCGGGGGGCATTTTTCCGGCCGGCTGACCGCGCCCCTCTGTTTGGCGGGTGCCATCGCCCTGCAGATCTTGAGCAGAAGGGGTGTGACCGTCGCGGCCCGCTTGGCTCAGATCGGGCCGGTGCAGGATGTGCCCCTGGACCTAGCGCGGCCAGATCCCCCGCTGCTCCATGCCCTGACTAAAAAGGATTTTCCTGTGGTGGATGATACCAAGGGCAGGGAGATGCAGGCTGCCATCGAAGCAGCCCGGGCCGGCGGAGACTCTGTGGGAGGGGTGATCCAGGCCTTTGTGCTGGGCCTGCCTCCAGGCTTGGGCGATCCCATCTTCGGCGGCGTGGAAAGCCGGGCGGCGTCCTTACTGTACGGCATTCCTGCGGTGAAGGGAGTCTCCTTTGGTGCCGGCTTCCAGGTGTGTGCCCGCAGGGGATCTGAGAACAACGACGCCTTCTGCCTCGAGGAGGGGCGGGTGCGTACCCGGACCAACAATGATGGCGGTTTGAACGGGGGGATCACCAACGGCATGCCAGTTGTGGTCAATGTGGCGGTGAAACCAACACCTTCCATCGGCCTGCCCCAGCAGTCGGTGGATGTCCAGGCAGGCCGGGAGGATACCCTATCCATCACCGGGCGCCATGATCCCTGCCTTGTGCCGCGAGCACTGCCTGCAGTAGAGGCGGCTTTAGGTCTGGTGTTCCTCGACCTGTTTGTGGGAGCATACGGAGTGACGGGTAGACCCTGAAGAAGCGGAGGATGAGCACAAGTGGACCAACTGGAAGCTTTGCGGAATGAACTGACGGCAATTGACAGCGAGATTTTCCAGCTGTTTGCCCGGCGCTTGGCCGTGGTAGACCAGGTGTCAGAACGCAAGCTGAAGATGGGCATCCCGGTGTATGTACCGGTGCGGGAAGGAGTGATCTTGGCCCGGGCCCGCAGCAGCATGCCCCAAGGCCAGGAAAGTTATGGCGAGGCGCTGGCCCGTACTCTGCTGCGCCTGTCCCGGGAGCGCCAGTATGCGCGGGCAGCAGCGCAGGATTCCACGTGGGCACTGGGCCGCACCCTGCAGCAAGCGGAAGGACGCAGGCCCGCCTGGTACAATCTGGCTGCCGTGGAGGGTGAGGCTGCCGACGGGTGTGGGCAGGTCTTTCCCAAGGCGAGGATCATGGCCTTCGCGAACAGCGCTACGGTTGCCGCCGCGGTGAGTTCAGGCGAGGTCGATGCGGCCGTGCTGCCATACTGCAAGGCGCTGGAACTCGCGGCTCGGGAGGGATTGTACATCCAGGCTGGTTTGGATGGAGAGGAGCGCTATCTAGTTGTGGGGAAAGAGTTTGGGATCGCCCCGAGGGCGCGCCAGGTTAGTATCCTGGTAAAACTGGCACCCGAACCCGACAGCTTGGCGCTGGTGGTGAGCATCTTTGTCGACCTAAATCTGCCCATTAGCAGCCTGCACTGCATGCGTGTCAGCGCGGCCCAGCAGCTCTATTATGTGGAGTTCGCCAGTGAACCTGGTCATCCCCAGGCTCTGCAGGCCCTTTACCAGTTGGAACGGGAAGCCGCTCAGCTGAGCCTGTTGGGTTGGTATCCCGTGTTCGATCTGGAATAGGCGGCCGAACGGATAAATTTCGCGTGCCGTTTTTGAGGATTACGACTTGCGCGGCGTCGATGGGCTTTTACATTCGTGAGCGGATTTCTCCACGGGTGCGCAAAGCAGCAGAACCTGTCGGGAACGGGAAAACAGCTTCATGTCCTGAGGCAGGAATTGCTGACGAAAAACGGAAGTAAATAATTGCATAAGTAATCTTAGAAGGAGTGTTAATCCGTGGAGATTACCCTGGTAAAAACCACCACCCCAAAACCCAAGCCGGATCCGTCTAAGCTGGGCTTTGGACGAGTTTTTACAGATCATATGTTCATCTGGGATTACAACCCGCAACAGGGCTGGCATAATGCACGCATTGTACCATACGGTCCCCTGGAGATGGACCCGGCCTCAGCAGTTCTGCACTATGGGCAGGCTGTATTCGAAGGAATGAAGGCCTACCGCGGGCCCGCGGGCGAGATCTTGCTGTTCCGCCCGGAGCAGAACATGGCCCGCCTGAACCGCAGCAATGAGCGTATGAGCATTCCGCCGTTCGACGAAGAGCTCGCCCTGCAGGCTTTGAAAAAGCTGGTTGCCTTGGAGCAGGATTGGATTCCCACGGCACCGGGAACAGCGCTGTACATTAGGCCCTTTATCATCGCCACCGACACAGTGCTGGGTGTGCGTCCGTCTACCACCTACAAGTTCATCATCATCCTCTCCCCAGTGGGAGCCTATTACGAAGAAGGTCTGAACCCTGTGAGCATCTACGTGGAACCCCACTATGTACGCGCCGTTCGGGGCGGAACAGGGTTTGCCAAGGCCGCGGGCAATTACGCTGGCAGCCTGCTCGCGCAGAAGAACGCCCAAGCCAAGGGGCACGCCCAGGTGCTGTGGCTCGATGGCATTGAGCGCAAGTATGTGGAAGAAGTGGGCGCTATGAATGTGTTTTTCAACATTGATGGCGAGCTGATCACGCCTGATTTGGGCGACAGCATCCTGCCCGGTGTGACCAGGGACTCCATTCTGCAGCTGCTGCGCTCTTGGGGGATCCCCGCTGTGGAGCGGCGGCTGGGGGTGGAAGAGGTTTTCCAGGCCCACGCCGCTGGCAAGCTGGTGGAAGCCTTTGGCTGCGGGACCGCCGCGGTAGTCAGCCCCATCGGCAGGCTGGAATACCAGGAGCGAGTCATTGAAATTGGCGGCGGCAAGACCGGCGAACTCACCCAGAAGCTGTACGATACGCTGACGGGCATTCAGACCGGAAGGCTGCCTGATCCCTTTGGTTGGGTTGTCAAGGTGGAGCCGTAGAGGTTTCCAGCATGCACATCAAAGGCTCGCTGAAGGAGGCCCCTCCAGCGAGCCTTTTTTAGGTGACCTGTCTGTAAGCTTAGAAAATCAGGAAGAGAAGCAGTAGGATCAAGAGCAGTGGCGCCGCCCCCGCAACAATCGCTACCATCACCTTGAGGAAAGCCCAGCCCAGCTTGAAAAAGAGCACAAAGGGTATGAACAGCAGCGACAGCAGGAAGAACGGACCCAATACCCCCAGCATGATCAGGGCGACCAAACCCACGATGAACACAATGGGTACAATCACAATGGCCTGGAACAGGGCGGGAATGCCTTTCACCTCGTAGATCACCTCACCGCTTTCAGTTTCCCTTCTCTTCGGCTGGGTACCGGCCTGATACAGGGCCACCAGCCCCAAACCGATGAGGAGCAGGGGCCAGATTATGCCTGGACGGGGGATGAATCCCACGTTTTTGCCAAACAAGAATGCACCAAACAGAATTAACGCCAGCGCCCCCACGTGTTTGCCTTCCATATTCTGTGACCTCCCTTTGCCCTTAGTATAACAAGGTGCGCCCCAGAGGACAATTCGCCCTGGGACCGGAAAAGACTCCGCCTCTAGGCTGAGTTCCGCAAGAGCGCCGTGAGCTTGACAATGGGCTGGGAGGGAGGATAATAGGGGCAGAGGTACCGGCGAAGGAGGCTGACCATGGACGAGCTTTTGCATATTCTCCAGACGCACCAGCAGCGCTACCCACAGTCAACTGTAGTGGATTACGTGAAACTGATCTACCAAAACGAGTTCGGCCCGGGCCACCTGGTCACCGATGAACAGGCCAGTTTGGCGCGCTTAGAAGCAGAATGGGGTAGGCTGCAGACTAACCCTAATCTGCAGGATGATCTTTTTGAGCCCATCGGCAACGGGCTGGTGCGGCTGCATCTGCGGCCGCTGGGCGATGCCCTGTCTCTGCGTGCTGTGAACAGGTTTTTCGTGCTCACAGCCGAAAAAGTGCGGGGAAGCAGGGGAGGACTGGAGAGGAAGCTGGAACTGTTGCGAGGGTTTATCCAGGGCGATGCCTCCGTGGTCTCTTTCCTGGAGGAATACAAACAGGCCGGTTACCCCTTGCTCAGCCACAGTGAGCCCTATAGAGCAGCCTATGCCCCGGCGTATCGGGTGGTGCAGAGCGAGTTCGCCCTCTTTTTCCCCGTGTTCAGAGAAATAGAAAGGCTGCTCCGAAAGAAGCAGCCTGTTCTGATAGCCATTGACGGCCGCAGCGGATCGGGCAAGAGTTTCTTAGCCGAACTGCTGCAGGCGGTATACGGCTGCAGCGTGATCTCTATGGATCACTTTTTCCTGCGGCCTGAACAGCGCACCCCGGCCCGGTTCCAGGAGCCGGGAGGCAATGTGGATTATGAACGCTTTCTGGACGAAGTAGTTTCTAGGCTTCAGGAAGGAATCCCCTTCAGCTACCGCATCCTGAACTGCCGGGATTGGAGCTTCAGCCCCTCGCCAGTGATCGAACCTGGCCCCTTGACGGTTGTGGAAGGCTCCTACAGCCACCATCCAGCTTTTGCGCACATCTTCGATTTGAAGGTCTTTTTGACCGTTCCTCCTGAGGTGCAGCGGGAACGGATCCTGAGGCGCAGCGGTGCGCCACTGCTCAAGCGCTTCGTGGAGGAGTGGATCCCCTTAGAAGAACTCTACTTTTCCTGCCTGAACATTGCCGAACAGAGCCACGTTACCATCTGTACCCACAGCCCTGTGCAGGATTAAAGCCTTTTGTGAATCAGCTCGGAGAGGGGGCGCTTGGGCACGTAGTGCACATCATCTTCACCGCGCCAGTAGCGGATATCGCCGTCTCGGCCAACACTGGTGAGCTCCACCCGTTCCCCCGGGGTGCCCAAGGCTGCCACCAGTTCGATCTTCAGCCCTTCAGGAATGCCCAGGATCTCAGCCAGGCGCGGCCGATCTACTGAGGCCAGCAGGCAGGCGCCATAGCCCAGTTCCCGCGCCCCCAGGATAATGCTCTGGGCGGCCAGCCCCAGGTCGATGAGGGCCATGCTGCTGTGCTCGCTGATGGAGGTATCGTTGAGGAACACGATGTACGCCGTGGGCCGCTCCGAGGGGCTCGGGCCCGGCCATTCGGTGAGGTAACCTGCCCACTTCAGGCAGGAAAAGACCTCGGGCAGCACTTCGGGATGGCGGACCAAAACGTACTTTAAGGGCTGTTTATTGGACGCAGAAGGAGCTAAGCGGGCAAGTTCTATGAGACTTTCCAATTCTGCCATGGTGGGGACAGGTTCCTGCCGAAATCTCCGGTAGCTCCGGGTGCTCTTCATCAGTTCCTTGAGCATGGGTGACCTCCTGTTCTGGAATTGCTTGGGGGATTCTCTTCGCTAAGGGTGCGGTGTTCCCCTGCTGAGAGAAAACGATGGATAGGTGTTGCAAAAAGAATCAGAAAATAGTATAATACAGATGAAACATCAGAATCGCTGGGCCTTCCCGGCTGGGGCGCGGTCCCTGCCGCAGCACCGACTTCGTAGGGAAAGGGGGGAAGCAGTGCGCCGTTTGGCCCATTACGGTGCAGGGAGCCCAGAGAGGGGAACCAAAAGGCGCAGTGCAGGCAGCGCGGGCGTGCCGCAGTGAAGAAAAAAAAGAAAAGGCGATAGACCCGAACTAGAGCACGTCCGCCGTGAGGAAAAGGGCAGCGAAGGAGCCAGCAGGCTCCTTTGTCTCTGCCTGGGCCAGACAGCGCAGGAAGTTGGGGAATTGTTTGGTATTAACTAAAGTAGAAGACCCAATGTCACTGAGCAAGTGGAAAGGCAGGCGAGCGTGATGAAGAACCTTTTTGATCTTAACGGCCGGGTTGCTGTGGTTACCGGCGGCACAGGGGTTTTAGGCAGTGAGCTGGCCAAGGGCTTGTCCCAAGCCGGTGCGCGAGTGGTAGTGCTCGGCAGGGAAGCGCAGAGGCGAGATGCTGTGGTGGCGGAGATAACCAAGGACGGCGGAGAAGCCTGGGGGCTCGCCTGCGACGTGCTCGCTCCAGAGCAGGTGCGGGCGGCCAAAGAAGCTGTCTTGGAGAAGTACGGCAGAGTGGATATTCTCATCAACGGAGCGGGCGGCAACCGGCCGCCGGCCACCACCGGCTCTGATCTGTCGTTCTTTGATCTGCCAGTGGACGAGTTGGATCACGTGGTCAGGCTCAATTTCATGGGCACTCTGATTCCCAGCCAGATCTTCGGCAGGGTGTTTGCGGAGCAGCGAGAAGGGGTGATCCTGAACATTTCCTCCATGGCTGCCTACAGGCCCATGACCAAGGTGGTGGGTTACGCCGCAGCCAAAGCGGCCGTGAGCAACTTTACCCAATGGCTGGCAGTGCACTTCTGCCAGAACTATTCTCCGAACATCCGGGTCAACGCCATTGCCCCCGGGTTCTTCCTCACCGAGCAGAACCGGTACCTGCTCACTGAGGAGACAACGGGTGAGCTAACGCCGCGGGGCCGCGCCATCCTAGACCATACTCCCATGGGCCGCTTTGGCGAGCCCTGTGACCTGGTGGGTACGGTGATCTGGCTGGTAAGTGATGCCAGTAAATTCGTCACGGGAACGGTGATCCCAGTGGATGGAGGCTTCTTGGCTTTTTCCGGCGTGTGAAAAGCGCAGAGAGTTGAGTCTCTACGCCCGCGCTGCCTCGGGAGGCGGCGCGGGTTTTTTCGGTTGGTGCTGGGAAAACTTAAGACGATACACCATTGGAACAGGAGGATGGGCGTGGGCTGGAACGGATGGCCCTTTGAGCGGGTAGCGATCTTGTTTGCCTCCCTAGGCTTTCTCCTCATCTTTATTCAAGTGACCCTTTTTCACTACCGGCAGAACTTCAGGCATTGGGCCCAATGGGTGCCGGTGATTGCTTTGCCTGTGCTGGCCGTGGTCGGGTTGGCGGTCACCGCATCCAATGCAGCTTGGCTGCGTCAGGCATTTTTCTGGCTGTGCCTAGCCGATAGCGTGGGCGGTCTGTACGGGTTCTACCTGCACTTCACGGGCGTAGGGCAGCGGGTAGATGGCTACCGCCTCCAGAACTTCCTAGTGGGCCCGCCGGTGGTGCTGCCCTTAACCATTTCCGCCTTGAGCCTGTTGGCTCTGCTGGCCGTGTACTGGAGTGCTGCCCTATGATGAGGAGTGAAAGCCTTTATCCCGACTACGATGTCTTGGCGCTGCAGGATGAATGGGATGCCCACACCCGGCAGATCGTGGGCAAAAGGCTGGGACCCTTTCAGTTCAAACTGCTCACTCCAGAGCAGCAGGACCTGATTAAGGCCGTGGCGCGCCAGCTCGCCTATGAGCACCGCGAGGAGGTGCTCACCTGGATCGCCGCCCATGTGGATGAGCAGCTCCTGAGCCCCCTGGGTGAAGCCCAGCGCAGACCGGGAGTTCCGCCCCAGAAAGAACTGATCCTCTCGGGAATCGAGGCTTTGAACAGCTGGGCTAAGGAGAAGTTTTTCAAGGGTTTCCAGAGCATCAGGCAAGAACAGCAGCTGGAATTCCTTCAGCTCCTGGAAGTGGGCGGCCTGCCCCAGGACCACGGCTGGACTGTGGAAAAGCAGAAGGAGCTGTTCAAGAAGCTAACGGGTCTCGTCATCTCCGCCCACTATTCCCATCCCTGGGTGTGGTCGGACATCGGCTATGGGGGCCCGGCCTATCCCCGCGGTTACGTCCGGGTGGAACTGGGCCTGACAGATCCTTGGGAGCCTAAACAGGTTCCAGGCAGCTGAGGGGGAGCAGAAGTGGCAGAGAGGATTTCTGTGCAGCACAACTGCGATCATTACAACGCCGAGCGCTATCCCCATTTGAACAAGCGCAAGTTCGGCAACCAAGAAGTGGATGCGGTCATTGTGGGTCTGGGGGCTGCCGGAGGAGTTCTTCTCTATGAGTTGGCTCAGGCAGGCTTAGATGTGGTGGGCATCGAGGCAGGGCCGTTCTGGGACCCTCAGGCCGATTTTGCCAGCGACGAGCTGCACGCCCAGTCCTTGGCCTGGAACGACACCCGCCTCTCCACGGGCAATGACGCCCTGGAGTTCGGAGCCAACAACTCTGGACGGGGAGTGGGTGGCGGCACTGTGCACTTCACAGGGGTGTTCTACCGCTTCCACGAAAGCGACTTCAGGGTGCGCACCCTGGATGGGGCAGGGGAGGATTGGCCCATCGACTACGCGGATCTCGCTCCTTATTACTCCAAAATCGAGCAGGAGATCAAGGTAAGTGGTCCCAAAGAGTTCCCGTGGGGCGCCTTCCACGGTCCTTATCCCTATCCCGAACGCAGTCCGATCAGCGGCAACGCGGAGATCTTCCGGCGGGGCTGTGCCGAGCTGGGCATCCGCAGCACGGTGGCCCCTTTAGCCATCCCATCGGCTCCCTTTGACGGGAGGCCGCCCTGCATCAACCGGGGCTTCTGCAATCAGGGATGTATGCCCAACGCCAAGTTTTCCACCCTGATTCACCATGTACCGAAGGCCATAGCCCAGGGAGCCGAGGTGCTCACTGACTGCATGGTGACCCGCATTCTTGTGGATAAACAGGGCAGGGTTACGGGTGTGGAGTTCAACCACGATGGCAAGTACTATGAGCAGAAGGCGCAGGTGGTCATCGTTGCAGCCTTCGCCGTAGAGACCCCTCGGCTGCTTTTGAACTCAGCCTGCAGCCAGTTCCCCGATGGGCTCGCCAACAGCAGCGGTTTGGTGGGGAAGTATCTCATGACCCACAGCGGGCACGATGTGTACGCCCGCTTTGATCAGGAGATCCGGCTGTACAAAGGGACACCTGTGCTGGCAGTGAGCCAGGATTTCTACGAGACTGACTTAAGCCGCGGGTTTGTCCGGGGCTATTCCCTCCATGCCCACGGCAGCAGACCCTTGGGCATGGCGGTGAAAGCAGCGACGAATGCAGGGATCTGGGGTCAGAAGCTGCGGGAGATTATGCTGCACTGGAACTACTATGCCCGCATCACCCTGGTGGGAGAGGTTCTGCCGGACATTCAGAACTGCGTCACCTTGAGCGAAGAGAAGGATGAGTACGGGCTGCCCCGGGCCCAGGTACACTTTTCCTACGGAGCAAACGACCAAAAGCTCATTGCCCACGGCATCGATAAATGCAAAGAGATCCTGGCAGCGGCTGGGGGCAGGGACCCCTTTGTGGTGCCCGACAGTGCCCACCTGATGGGCGGATGCCGCATGGGCAAGGATCCGCAAAACTCAGTGGTGAACGAGTTCTGCCGCAGTCACGACATACCGAACCTTTACATCTGCGATGCCAGTGTGTTTGTCACCTCAGGGGCAGCCAACCCCACAGAAACTGTGATGGCCCTCGCAGCGCGTACCGCGGGGCGCATCATCAGGGAAGGGAAGAAGTAAGGGCGAGGCCCACCGTGTGCCGGTGGGCCTGGCGAAGAAAACTCACTTTTTCTTCTTGCGCACCAGGGACAAGCTGCCCCAGCCGCCAACGATGGCCAGGTAGAAGCCGAAATCGTACCACCAACCCGTATTGGCTACCTCATACACCCGGATGTGCTCCCTGAACAGCCCGAAGATCAGCGAAATAGGAGCTACCCAGCCGTGCCAGATGCCCGAGAAAAAGCCGGCGGGATTCTCTGGAGTTCTACTGCCATCTCCAGGCAGACAGCCGGAGAGGGCAAGGCAAAGCCCAATCAGCACTGCCAGCAGAACAAGTCTTTTCATCTCATCTGTCCCCCCTTCTCTCCGCGAAAAATTGGACAAGTTCAGCTGTACCTCCTTTTTGCTTGGAGGCATCTTTGCCCTGGTGGAGAAATAAATGCTCCATTGAAGACAGGTGGAATGGGTGGCAGACATGCGTCCTTATCTGGCGGCAGCAGGCTCGTCGATAATTTTTGGCTTTTCCTTTTTATTCACCAAAAACGCCTTGGACAACTTAGGTGCTTTCGAACTGCTTGGTCTGAGGTTTTTCCTGGCCGCTTTCTTCATGCTGCTGCTGCGCAGACTGCGGCTGATCGCGATTCAGCTCACCTGGCAGAAGTTGGGGAGCCTCTTGCTGGTGGCTCTGCTCCAGCCCATCCTTTACTTCACCCTAGAGACCCTGGGAGTACAGCTCACTTCTGCTTCTGAGGCTGGGGTGATTATTGGGCTGATTCCCGTGGTCGTGGCTGTGCTGGCTGCTCTGCTGCTAAAGGAACGGGTAAGCTTTCGCCAGTGGATTTCCATCGCGGCCACAGTGGCGGGGGTGATTCTGCTCTCCCTGCCGCAGCTCCAGGGCGGGTTCGGTGGACTATTGGGCATTGGCGCCTTACTCGGTGCAGTGGTAGCTGCGGCTCTGTACAACATCGCCTCGCGCCGAGCCTCAAGCAAGGCCACACCAGTGGAAGTGACCTACGTGATGATGTGGGTGGGGGCTGTGGTCTTCAACGGCGTTGTTCTCGTCCGAACCGCACTGCGCGGCGAGCCCCTGCGCTACCTCGGGGCCTTGGCCAGCCCTGAGCTGGTCCTGGCCCTGGCTTACCTGGGCCTGCTCTCGTCAGTGGGGGCCTTTTTCCTGATGAATTACGCCTTAGCACAGCTCAGCCCCTCACGAGTGGCTGTGTTTGTCAACCTCACGCCGGTGATCTCCATCCTGGCCGGCTGGCTGCTGCGCGGAGAGGTCCTTATCCCCCTGCAGCTCGCTGGAGCAGGGCTGATCTTGGCGGGAGTATGGGGTGTGACCAGTTCAGAACATGCAGGGGCCTCCCAGAACTAGGGAGGCCCTGTTTTTTCTTGGGCAGTGATGGCCCTTTTGGTGGACAGTAAAAAATGATCATCTTGAGAAGGAATCGCTAAGTGAATGTTGTAATATGATCACAGGAATCATCCGAAACGTTTCGGATAGGAGGCAGCAACCCTCATTTCTTTTTGCTTGCGATCCGAAACGTTTCGGATAAACGGGGGTGAGTCTATGGCAGCCACGATTAAGGATGTGGCTCGCCTATCGGGGTTTTCGGTGACCACCGTATCCCGGGCCCTGAACGGGCACAGCGATGTGAGTGAAGAAACCAGAAAGAAGATCATGGAGGCGGCGCAGGCGCTCAATTACGTGCCCAATAGAGTCGCCCAGCAGTTGGTAACCAAGCGCGCCAACGCCATCGGTCTGTACTCCCTGGATCGGGAGACTTTCCAGAATCAGTTTATCACCCTGATGATCGCAGGCATGATGGACGAGGTCACCATCCATGATTTCAACCTCCTGCTTTTTGCCACCCAAAGGCTGCAGACGGCTGAAGAGATGATCATGCAGTGCCGGCAGCGGGGTATTGGCGGAGCCATTATCTCCGGTGTGCGCCTCGATGAAGCCTGGTTGGGGGATCTGCCCAAGGTGGATTTTCCCTTAGTGGTGGTGGACGTTCCCGTGCAGGGGCCGAGGGCAACGTATGTGTCTGTGGACAACGTGTTGGGGGCTCAGAAGGCCATCGATCACCTGGTGTCCTTAGGACACCGCCAGATCGGCATGATCAACGGACACAGCGGGGCCTGGGTCAGCCACCAAAGGTTAGCAGGCTATCAACAAGCAGTGCGCGCCCACGGCCTACCGTGGAAAGAAAGTTATGTGTTCGAAGGTGACTTCAGTAAAGAATCGGGCCGCAAAGGCGCCGAGCATCTGCTTAAGGTGAATCCGGAACTGACAGCCCTTTTTGTGGCCAGCGACCTCATGGCGGTTGGTGCCTTGGAGCAGCTGCAGGCCATGGGTTATGCAGTTCCTGAGCAAATATCAGTGGTGGGCTTCGACGATCAGGATTTTGCTATCCATGTGAGCCCGCCGCTTACCACCATCAGGCAGGAGATGTACACGTTTGGGAGGTTGGCGGCCAGGGAGCTGATCCAGATGATCGGAGATCCCAGCTATATCCCCCAACATGTGGACCTGCCGTGTACTCTGGTGCCGCGGGGTTCCACAGGCCCCGTGGGCCGGACAAGGGGGTGTTCAAGCTAAGGGGGTAGCGCGCCGGAAAAGGACAAAGGTGGAGTGCATTACAGGAGAAAAAACGAGGAGGGTCTAGCTTGAAACGACTGAGTATTGCGCTTGTTGTGGTGTTGTTGGTAGCCTGTGCAGCCTCTGCCCAACACATCAGGATTGGCGGCTTCGGAGGCAATGATACCGTCATCGTTGAGGAAATGATTGAACTGTTCGTCCGCCCAGCTCTGGAAGGCACTGGCATTACGGTGCAGTATGAGCCGATTTCCGACGACTTCCAGCGCTACATCGTGAACGCTCTGTCCGCTGGAACTGCGCCTGATCTTTTCTACATGGACATCTTCTGGGCCGGTTCGCTGATCAGAAGCGGCGTTGTAGAGCCTTTGGACGAGTATTTCGCCAAATCCGAAGTGCTCAAACCCGAATACTTCATCCCGTCCCTGGTGGAAGCTTTCACCTACGAGGGTAAGATTTACGGCGTTCCCAAAGACTTCAACACTTTAGCTGTGTTCTACAACAAGGACCTCTTTGACTACGCGGGTGTGGAGTATCCCTCCAACGACGATACGTGGGACACGTTCTATGCCAAGCTGGAGAAGGTAGCCGCGATTGATCCCAACATCTACGGACTGGCGCTGCAGCCTGAATTTGCCCGCTTCGGTGCTCTGGCCTATGCGGCAGGCTTTACGCCTTTCAACGCGGACGGCAAGACTGACCTGTTTGACCCCGCTTTCGTGGAGGCTTTCAAATGGTACACGGGCATGGCTGAAACTGGTGTAGGCGTAATGCCCCAGGATATTTCCCAAGGCTGGGGCGGCGGCGCACTAGCTTCCGAGCAGGTTGCCGTGGCCCTGGAAGGTGCCTGGATGGTAGGCGCCATCAAGGGTGACGCTCCCAACATGCAGTATGGCACTGCTTTAATGCCCAAGCATCCCCAGACTGGACAGAGAGGCAACTTGATCTTCACGGTGGCTTGGGGTATGAATGCTGCTTCACCCAATAAGGAAGCTGCCTTCAAGGTCATGGAGATCCTTACCAGTGAAGAAGTACAGCAGTGGGTATTGGAGAGAGGCTTGGCCATCCCCAGCCGCCAGGCTCTGGCCGACAATCCTTACTTCCAGCAGGACCATGCGGAAGCCCAAGCCAACTACACGGTCTTCTTGGGGGCCTCCGACGGTAATGTACTGCCCTTCCACTTCGGCGAGTACGGCGGTGAGTGGATGGATCCCATCAACCAGGCTCTGTCAGCCGTCATGAGCAAGCAGGCCACTGTGGAAGAAGCTCTGCGTGAAGCCCAGGCTCAGCTGGATGCGCTGATGGGAAGATAAAGGCTTAAGGGACATTTGGGGCTTGCCCCAAATGTCCCCCCCTTTGCGAGGAGGTAGCGAAAATGCGCAGGGCATCATCCAAGGTGGGAGAAAAGCTGGCCCCATATGTCTTGCTGGCTCCCTTCCTGTTCACCCTGATAGTCTTTTTTGGCTATGCCTTTGTGCGCGTAGTCTACTTCAGCTTCACCACCTACGACTTGTTCTCCAAGCCCGAGTGGGTCGGGCTGAAGAACTATGTGAACATCTTCCGTGACCTGGATTTCACCAGGGCCATGAAGAACTCGCTCACGTTCATGGTGGTGGTAACCACGGCCCAGACCATTATCGCCCTGCTTTTGGCCCTGCTGCTCAACCAGAAGGTGCGGGGCATCAGGTTTTTCCGGGCGGCCTATTACATGCCTTCTGTGGCCTCGTCCGTTGTGGTTACCTTGATCTTCATCTGGTTTTTCCAGCGGCGCGGGGTTCTCAATTTCGTGATCACCAAGTTCAAAGAGTATCAAGCAATTATCCTGCTCTTTCTGTTCGCGGCCGCGGCAATCCACATCGTGCTTGTGGTCTGGGAGAAACTGCGCCGAAGGCCCGTTTCCGTCTTTGAACCGAGCTTTATGTTTCTGGGGGTCTTGATCGGCTTCATCGTTGCGTTTGGGGCCGTGCGCTTCGGCTTCCTGGTTCCCCGGGAGGTTCCGCCCGTGGACATTATCTGGTTTAACACCACCAAAACCTGGCCGGATTTCTTAGGTTCCTTGGCCTTTCCCATCCCCTTGGGGGCTATCATGCTGTTCAACATCTGGACTACAGCGCCCACTTTTATGCTTTTGTACCTAGCCGGGCTGCAGGATATCCCCCGGGAACTCTACGAAGCCGCAGCGGTGGATGGGGCGGAAGGCTGGCATATCATCCTGCACATCATCGCCCCCCAGCTCAAACCCATCACATTCCTGGTGGTGACCATGGGGCTCATCGGTACGCTGCAGATGTTTGATCAGGTGGCTATCTTAGGCAGTCAGGCCCCGCGCAGCTCGGTGATCACTTTGGCCTATTACATCTATTCCAATCTGTTTCCCAGTTCCGCTGTGCCCCGGGTGGGTATGGCCAGTGCTGCAGCCATGTTTCTGGCGCTGCTGACCTTTATCATTGTCTACGCGCAGCGGAAGGTGTTGGGAGAGGAGGGAGAGAATGCATAACCTCCGAGCAAGGCGCTGGGCCAATGTGGCCGCGGTCTATGCCTTTCTGCTCCTTTTGTCCATTGTGTTCATGGGGCCGTTCGTGTTCGCTTTCCTCTCCAGTCTAAAGGACAACCCCACAGAATGGCCGCCCAGCCTGCTCATTAACCAGCTGCGTCCAGTAAACTGGGGGGCCAGCTACCGCTTGGCCAAACAAGGGGGAGGAAACGGCTTCTTGGGCGGTATGGGGCCAGGAGGCAGTATAGAGTTTGAAGTGACCTACTGGACCCCTGAGGGTCAGGAACCAGCTCCTCCCGAGGTGGTTATCCCCCGGAGGGTTCAGGGGGCGCCGCCGCGGCGCTGGCCGTAGAGCATTGGGCAGCCGATTACGTACAGGTTGTGGATCTGGAGGAAGTGAAGCGTGAACCTGCGGAAGGAGGCTTGACCACCACCTACCGTTTCCGGCTGGTGAACACGGGTGAGGTAGCTCTGGATCCTGTACCCATGGACCTGACTGTGCCCATGCGCCAGCAGTTTGTGTCCGCCACCCTGGCGCCCAACAGGATCGAACGGCTGGGCCGGGCCCAGAGTTGGAACAACGTGAGTGCTGGGCTTTTGCCCTACGTTTTTGGCAACTACGCCCGGGTGTTCCGGGAGAACTACAGCGCGAGCACGGGCAAGGGGCTATTTCTGCTCTGGATCCGCAACTCCTTTTTCCTGGCGGTGACCAGGGTGATCACTACGCTCATCTTTGCGTCCATGGCCGGTTACGCCTTAGCCCGTTTGAATTTCAGGGGCAAGCAGGGCATCTTTGCCTTCCTGCTCTTCTCCATGATGATTCCGCAGCAGGTAACCTTTATTTCCAACTATCTGGTGCTGCGGGACGGCATTTTCGGTCTGTCGCGCCTGTTTGGGGTGCCCACGCTGCTAAACACCTATGCTGGCCTGATCGTTTCCGGCTTGGTGGGAGCCAGTTCTGTCTTCATCATGAAGCAGTTCTTTGAGAGGCTGCCGGCCAGTCTCGAGGAGTCGGCCCGCATCGACGGTGCCAGCACCTACACGGTCTTCTTCAGGATCATGCTGCCTCTAGCTAAACCACCTCTAGGGGCCCTGACCATCCTCACCTTCCAGGGTGTGTGGAACGAGTTCTTCTGGCCGCTAGTGGTGATCACTTCACCAGCAGATAGGTTTCCCCTGACCATCGGCCTGCTTAACCTACAGCGGGCCTACGGGGCAGCTACCTTTGACTGGGGACCCATTTTGGCGGGCACCTTCATCTCGGCACTGCCTGTAATTATCCTATTCATCGCATTCCAGCAGTACTTCGTGGAAGGAATCAGTTTCTCAGGAACAAAAGGCTAGGAGGAAAACTATGAAGTTCGATTCCCGCTGGGATTTGGTAGAAGCAAAACTAAGCACAAATGCTGGACATTACGAAAGCCTGTTCACTCTAGCTAACGGTTACATGGGCACCCGCGGCGCCACAGAGGAAGCCTACAGAGAGAGGACACCAGGCACTTACCTTGCGGGCCTCTTTGATGCGGCGCCCCGAGAAGTGACGGAGCTTCCCAACCTCCCCGATTGGTTGAGCCTAGAGCTCATGCTCGGCGGGGAACGCTTTGACTTAACCACAGGAGAACTACTAGACTACTACCGCGTCCTCCATCTGCAAAAGGGGACGCTGGAGCGCTACGTGCGCTGGAGAAGCCCAGAGGGAAGGGTTACCGCGCTGCGTTTTTCCCGCTTTGTGTCGGTAGCCGATCACCATCTGGCTGGGATCCGCTGTGAAATCAACCCCGAGAACTACTCCGGTCCCATTCGCCTGGTTTCCCGCCTGGACGGCCAGGTGACCAACAGCGGCACTCAGCATTGCGCTCCTGTGGAAGCGTCCGTCTTTGCCGAGCGCAGCATCTATATGATCAGCGAAACCTATCAGCACAAGCATCTCGTGGTTCAATGTGCCGGCCACCGGGTGGTGGGCCCTGTTCTGCGTGAAGGTTATGTGAACGGGCAGAGGCGAATCGACTACTGGGTGGAACTGCCAGCGGAGGCGGGACGCAGCTTGGTGTTGGAAAAGCTGGTCACCACCTACAGCTCGCGTGATCTGGAGCTGGAGGATACCCAAAAGAGTCAGGAAATGCTCTTAGCGGTTGCTGCCGCGAACAACCGCCGGGCCCAAGAGCGGGGCTTCAGCCCGGCCCTTGAGGAGCATGTTGCCGCCTGGCAGCGGCGCTGGGAGCAGGCGGATATTACCATTTCTGGCCCGGATTTCGACCAGCTGGCCCTGCGCTTTGCCCTGTTCCATCTCATGCAGATGGCTTCCTGGCACGATCACCGGGTCAGCATTGCCGCCAAGGGCCTGAGCGGCGAAGGCTATCGGGGGCACGTGTTCTGGGATACGGAGATCTTTATCCAGCCGTTCTTCCTCCATGTCTTCCCAGAACTGGCCCGGCTGCAGCTGCGCTACCGCCACCATACCCTGCCCGGTGCGCTGCGCAAAGCCAAGGAGAACGGCTACGACGGGGCCATGTATCCTTGGGAAAGCGCGGATACGGGAGACGAAACCACTCCCCAGGTGGGGGCCATCGATTTTGCCACCAAAAAGCCCATCCCGATTCTCACGGGCCAATACCAGCAGCACATCACCGCGGACATAGCCTATGCCGTTGCCCGCTACCTTCAGGTCACAGGAGATCGGGAGTTCCTGGAACAGTGCGGAGCAGAGATTGTGCTCCTGGGGGCACGGTTCTGGGCCAGCCGGGTCGCCTACAACAGCGAGCAGGACTGCTACGAGATTAAGGCAGTCATGGGCCCTGACGAGTATAAGGAAATAGTGGACAACAACTACTACACCAACATGCTGGTGCAGAAACACCTGCTCTTTGCGCAAGAAATCCTGGAAGAGCTCGCCCCAAGTGAGCTTCTGGACAAATGGGGCTTCTCCCCGGATGAAGGGGAGAAGTGGGCGGAGATTGCCCGCAAGCTGCGCTTGCCCAGGCAGGGAGAGCTCCTGGAGCAGTTCGACGGCTTTTTCAAGCTCAAGGAGATCGATGTGCTGAAGTACAGGGATACCCCGGGTGAGCTGCAGAAGCTGTACAGCTGGCGGGAAATCAACGAAGCCCAGGTGCTTAAGCAGGCTGATGTGGTCATGCTGCTGCACATGTTCCCAGGGGAGTTCACTCCTGGAGAAAAGCAGGCCAACTGGGAGTTCTATGAGCCCAGGACTATGCACGATTCGTCCCTGAGCGCAGCCATCCACAGCGCAGTGGCCAGTGACATGGGTCTAACCGCGGAGGCCTATCGCTACTTCGAAAAGGCCAGCCGCATCGATCTTGGCGATGGCCTGCAGAACAGCGCCCACGGCCTGCATGCCGCATCCCTGGGCGGCCTGTGGCAGGCTGCCGTCCACGGGTTTGCCGGAGCGCGCATCGAGGATGGGACGCTGCACGTGAACCCACGGCTGCCTGAGGTCTGGTCAGAGATGCGTTTCAGGCTGCAGGTGAGGGATCTGCTCGTGGAGGTACACATCTCTCGGCAGCAGGTAAGCATCACTCCCGTGTCTGGTACAGGGAGCCTAGAGGTCCAGGTGGGGTCCCAAGTCCAGACCTTGAGCCTAGACAGCGGTATGCTGATCGTGAGCTATGCCGCCTAGATGAAGCTGCAAAGCCGCCCACAGCCTGCCAGAGTTGGGCGGTTTTGACTTTTCTGCCAGAACGTTGTATAATGTTAACCACATTCGAGCTGGTGTTGATCAGCGGCACTTGCAGTACAGAGGTGTGCGGTTAGGTGGGGTGGTGGGCATGGTGTTGTCCATCACCCTGCTTTTTTGCACCCAAAATGCAGAAAAACTACTTTCGGGGTTCGCTGGAACCTACGGAAAGGAGATGACATGAAAAAGAGAGAGATAGCACTGAGAAGAGCTCAGCAGCTCAAGGACGCGATCCAAGACTATTTGGCAGTGAAGGATTCCATTCCCCGCGGCATGGCCCCTGCACAGCGGAAGCAATACGCACAGCAGAAGGCCAAGATCCTAGAACTGCTAGGCGGAACGGAACAGGATTGGAATGACTATAAATGGCAGCTGAAAAACAGGATTTCTGATGTGGAAACGCTGCGCCAAATTATCAACCTAGAGGATGGGGAAATCGAGGCCATCCGAGAGGTGGAAAAGCAATTCCGCTGGGCGGTTTCCCCTTATTACCTGGCGCTTATCGATCCCGATGATCGCTATGACCCCGTCAAGCTGCAGGCCATACCCACCGGGGCAGAGCTGGCCGGAGGAGGACAGCCCGACCCCATGGGGGAGGAATACACTAATCCCGCGGGGAGTATCACTAGGCGCTATCCCGACCGGGTGATCATCAATGTGACCAATCAGTGCGCCATGTACTGCCGCCACTGCCAGAGGCGCAGAAACATCGGCAGCAAGGATTTCCACACGACCCGGAAGAAGCTGGAGGAGTCCATCGCCTATATCCGGGCCAATCCCGAAATCAGAGACGTGTTGATCACCGGCGGCGATGCCTTAATGCTGTCTGATGCCACCCTAGATTGGCTCTTGGGAGAGCTTCACGCCATCCCCACCGTTGATTATGTGCGCATAGGCACCAGGGTACTGGTGACCATGCCCCAGCGCATTACAGATGAGCTAGTAGAGGTTCTCAAGAAGTATCCGCCGCTGTTCATCAACACCCAGTTCAATCATGCCAAAGAGATCACGCCTGAAGCAAAAGCGGCCTGCGATAAGCTGGTCAACGCCGGCATACCCTTGGGCAACCAGGCGGTTTTGCTCAACGGGGTGAACAACGATAGGTATGTAATGCGCCTGCTGAACCAGGAGCTGTTGAAGCTGAGGGTGCGCCCGTACTACATCTTCCATGCCAAAGATGTGGTGGGCACCAAGCACTTCAACACGTCCATCGATGATGGAATTGAGATCATGGAATATCTTCGGGGCTACACGTCGGGCATGGCGATTCCCACCTATATCCTCAACGCGCCCAAGGGCCACGGCAAAACCCCCATCGGGCCGCAGTACCTTGTGTCCCGGGGCAAGCGTTCCATCAAGTTGAGGACTTGGGAAGGCAAGGTTTTCGATTACCCCAATGAGCCAACGGTGGATCTAAAGGACATTTTAGAGGGATAGCGAAGTAAGCCCGGGGATACCCGGGCTTACGTCTTTCAGGAAGGGGGGAGAAGATGGGTAACGGTGCCAGTTATCTGGAGCTAACCGAGGCAGAGTGGCAGGAGAAGATCAAGCGAGCCCAAGCACATCTCAAAGAATGCAGGCTCTGCCCGCGGGAGTGCGCGGTGGACCGCACCACGGCCAAAGGAGTATGCCGGGCGGGAGCCCAGGCGGTTGTTGCCAGTTTTGGCCCCCACTTCGGTGAGGAAAGCGTACTGGTGGGGAGCTGGGGCTCAGGAACCATCTTTTTCGCCCACTGCAACCTGCGCTGCGTGTTCTGCCAAAATTATCAGCTGAGCTTGCTCGGCCAGGGCTCACCGGTGCACAGCGAGCAGTTGGCCACCATTATGCTCATTATTCAGGACCGCTATCGCTGTCCCAACATCAACCTCGTTACGCCCATCCATTTCATACCCCAGATCCTGGAGGCCCTGTGGATTGCCGCCCAGCGCGGGCTGCACATCCCTCTGGTGTATAACTGCGGGGGTTATGAGCGTGTGGAAGTGCTGCGGATTCTGGAGGGGGTCGTGGATATCTATATGCCCGATCTCAAGTATGCATCTGCTGAGCAGGCTCACCGCTACTCCCAAGCAGCCGACTATTTCCAGCAGGCGCGCCTGGCGCTCAAGGAGATGGACCGCCAGGTGGGCGGTCTCAAGCTGAACCGGGCCGGGGTGGCCCAGCGGGGCCTGTTGATCCGCCATCTGCTGCTGCCAGGCGGCCTTGAGGACACCAAGCAGGTATTGGAGTTCATCGGGAGCGAGCTCTCCCCCGACTGCCTAGTCAACCTCATGGATCAGTATTACCCCTGCTACCAGGCCTCGGACTATCCAGAGCTGAGCAGAAGGGTGAGCAGGGAAGAGTTTCGGGCAGCCGCTGACTACGCGCAACAGTTAGGCCTGAGGTTGGCCTGATCAAGAGGAGCTGGAGTTTCCTCCAGCTCCTCTGCTTTAGTACAGCTTGTGGATAAACAAGCCGCTGAGCAATTTGGGTTCGAACCAAGTCGACTTCGGCGGCATCACCTGGTTGCTGTCGGCCACCTCCAGGACTTCCTGGATGGACGTGGGGTACATGGAAAAAGCAACCTGCATATCTTCCTGCACTCGGCGCTCCAGTTCTTGGAGGCCGCGGATCCCGCCTACAAATTCGATGCGCTCATCGCGCCTGGGGTCTTCGATCTTGAGGATGGGAGCCAGAAGGTGGTCTTGCAGAACTGCCACATCCAGGCTCTTAACCGGGTCACCTGCGGGCACAATCCCTGCCCGGGGCGTCAGTTTGTACCACTGACCGGCGAGATACATACCGAAGGTTCCTTTTTCCTCCGGGGCATAGGGGGAGGAGGGAGCCTTTTCCACTACAAAGCGTTCGCCAATCCGGGCCAAGAAGTCTTCTTGAGTTAATCCCGCCAGATCTTTGACCAGGCGGTTGTAGGGCCAGATTCTCAGGTCAGAAGCGGGGAAGATCACAGACAAGAAGTAGTTAAACTCAGCTTGGGGATCAGGGTTCTGCTGGCGCAGTTCCATACCCACTCGCACCGCAGCCGCGGAGCGGTGATGCCCGTCCGCGATGTACAGGTGGGGGACGCCGGCAAAGAGGAACACGAGCTTCTGAATCGTCTCTGGGCAGTCTACGATCCAGCAGACATGATCCACATTATAGGCGCTGAACTGGTAGACTGGCTCGTGGGTTTCCACCCAGTCGTGGATGATCCTGCTGATCTCCTCCTGATCTCGGTAGGTCTGGAAGATGGGTCCTGTTTGGGCCTCTAGGGCTTTGATGTGGTCGATGCGGTCCTGCTCCTTATCGTGCCTGGTGAACTCATGTTTCTTGATGATGTCGCGGTTGTAATCATCAATCGATGTACAGGCCACGAGCCCTGTCTGGGCCCTCCCATCCATGATCTGGCGGTAAATGTAGAAGCAGTCCTGGTCGTCTTGGATGAACTGCCCTTTGGCCAGCATTTCTTGGAAAATCTCCCGTGCCTTGGCGTAGACTCTCGCATCATGTGGATCGGGGATCTCTGGGAAGTTGATCTCTGCTCGATCGATGCGCAGGAAGGAAAGCTCGTTTCCTTCCACCATGTCCTTCGCTTCCCTTGAGTTCATCACATCGTAGGGCAGAGCTGCGATCTGGGCTGCCAGCTTGCCGTTGGGCCGCACGGCCCGAAAGGGTTTGACAACAGCCATGGTTCAGCCTCCTTTAGTGCTTAGTTCACCCGGTTCTTCACGGGCCTGCCCAGCGCGCAGTTGAGGACTTCTTCCGCCACAACCTGCGCTACCTTGAGCTGTGCCTCTTTTGTGGAGGCGGCAATGTGGGGAGTGGCCGTTACCTGCTCCATCTGCATGAGCTCGTAGTTGGCCGGCGGCTCCTGCACAAAGACATCCAGGGCTGCTGCGGCCACATGACCGCTGTCCAGGAAGCGCTTGAGAGCCTCCTCGTCCACAATTCCGCCTCGGGCGGCGTTGATAATCATCACTCCTGGCTTGGTCTTCTTGAGGTTCTCTTCGCCCAGCATCCCCTTGGTTTCTGCCGTGGCGGGGGTGTGCACCGTGATGATATCTGCCTTGGCCAGGATCTCTTCCAGGGTACTGGCTTGAGCTCCCGCTGCGGCCGCCTTTTCAGGTGTGATCGAGCGGCTGTAGGCCAGAACGTTCATCTCAAAAGCTTTGGCCCGTCTGGCCACTTCTTGGCCGATGCGGCCGAAACCGATCACACCGAGGGTTTTGCCGTATAACTCACTGCCCATGAACGCGGAGCGGTTCCACTCGCCCCGCCTGATAGAGGCGTTGGCCAGGCAGAGCTTGCGGACCATGGCCAGCATCAGCGCGAAGGTGTGCTCCGCGGTTGCAATGGTGTTGCCATCGGGGGCATTGACCACCACAATGCCGCGCTCCGTGGCCGCGGGCACATCGATGTTGTCCACCCCTACTCCGGCGCGGCCGATGATCTTCAGCTGGGGCATTTTGCTCATTACTTCAGCAGTTACTTTGGTAGCACTGCGTACCAGGAGAGCATGGTAGGAGTCCAGATCATCAACTTCGCTCACGTTCTTTTCCACCACAGTGATCTGATCGCTCTCCAAAAGGGGCGCCAGTCCTTCTTTAGCGATTTTGTCCGAGACGAGCACACGGAACATGGGCATTCTCCTTTACAGCAAGATTTTCCTAAGGTTTTACTATTATATCACATGTTGTTCAAAAACTGGAAGGGGCAGCGCGGTCCGGATGTAAACATAGTGTAAAGGCCGGCGGGTGATTAGTTGTCATTTTATGAAATTATGGTAGTATGAAAGTAAACGTTGCAGGTTAGGAGGAGTGGCATGAAAAGAGCTTACAACTTCAACGCTGGTCCGGCGGCATTGCCTTTCGAGGTGCTGCAGGAGGCCCAGGCGGAGCTGCTAGATTTCAGGGGTACCGGTATGTCCGTGATGGAGCTCAGTCACCGCAGCAAGGATTATGATGCGGTGCATGAAGAGGCCGGGCAGCTTCTGCGCAAGTTGATGGGTATTCCCGAAGACTACGAGGTCTTGTTCCTGCAGGGAGGAGCCAGCCTGCAGTTCGCAATGGTGCCCCTAAACCTTCTGAACGAAGGCCAGACAGCTAACTACATCCTCACCGGTTCCTGGTCCGAAAAAGCATTGGATGAAGCGGTCAAAGTGGGCAGCACTAAGATCGGGGCCAGCACCAAAGAGGAAAAATACAGGCGCATTCCCGCCTTGAGCGAACTGGAGATCGACGGCGCTGAGGCCTATGTGCACATTACCTCCAACAACACCATTTACGGCACCCAGTGGAAGGAGTTCCCTGATACTAAAGGGGTGCCCCTGGTTGCCGACATGTCCAGCGATATTCTCTCTCGGCCCGTTGAGGTGCGCCAGTTCGGTCTGATCTACGCCGGCGCCCAGAAGAACCTGGGGCCCTCAGGTGTGACCGTGGTGATCATCCGCAAAGATCTGCTCAGCAGGTCTAAAGGGGAGCTGCCCACCATGCTCAACTATAACACCCATGCCAAGAGCAGATCCCTGTACAACACTCCGCCCACCTTTGGCATCTACCTGTTGGGGAAAGTGCTGCGCTGGGTAGAAAGCCAAGGCGGTGTGGCCGCCATGGCGGAGCACAACGAGCTCAAAGCCAAGATCCTCTACGACGCCATAGACCAGAGCAATGGTTTCTACCGCGGGCATGCAGAACCGGCCAGCCGCTCGACCATGAACGTCACCTTCAATCTGGCCACAGAAGAGCTGGAGAAGGAGTTCCTGGCGGAAGCTAAGGAGGCTGGCTTTGTGGGTCTGGCGGGCCACCGCTCCATCGGCGGCTGCCGCGCTTCCATCTACAACGCGGTGCCCAGGGAAGCTTGTGAGGCTCTGCGTGACTTCATGCTCGCTTTCAAAGCCAAACACTAAAGCGCTCAATCCAGAGAAAATGGGCTGTCCCCCAGGGAGACGGCCCTTTTCTTGGCCCTGTTTTCCTCTAAAACCAGGATTCTCCTTGAACCCCGCTTGTTATTTTGTTAAAATAAAACTACGATTCAGTGGTTTGGAGTAAAAATATTTATTTTTATGCAAACGCGGGTTGTAAATACTCAATTCCAAGAGGAGGTAGCATATGTCCAGGACAAAGGTAATCATTATGGGCGCTGCGGGACGGGATTTCCACAACTTCAACACCTACTACAGGGATGATGAGCGTTATGAAGTGGTGGCCTTTACCGCCACGCAGATTCCCGATATCCACGGACGCCGCTACCCGGCGGAACTGGCCGGCCGGCTCTATCCCGAGGGCATTCCCATCTATGATCAGAGTGAACTGGTGGACCTGATCAAACTGTACGATGTGGATGAATGCGTCCTGTCCTACAGCGACGTACCCTATGAGTATGTGATGAACCTGAGTGCCATGGTCAACGCCGCCGGTGCAAACTTCGCTCTGCTGGGTCCCAAGCGCACCATGCTCCAGAGCAGCAAACCAGTGATCGCCGTGTGCGCGACCCGCACCGGAACGGGCAAGAGCCAGACATCCCGCAAGGTGGCGGAGATTCTGCTCAGCCGCGGTATCCGGGTGGTGGCGGTGCGCCATCCCATGCCCTATGGCGATCTGGCTGCCCAAAAGGTGCAGCGCTTTTCCACCATCGATGACCTGGCTAAGCATAAATGCACCATTGAGGAAATGGAAGAATATGAACCCCATATCGTGCGGGGCAATGTGGTGTACGCCGGGGTTGATTACGAGGCTATCTTAAGGGAAGCGGAAAACGATCCCGAGGGCTGCGATGTAATCCTCTGGGATGGCGGCAACAACGACTTCCCCTTCTACAAACCCGATCTGCATATCACGGTAGCGGATCCACACCGGCCGGGGCATGAGCTTACTTACTATCCCGGCGAAGTGAACCTGCGCATGGCTGATGTGGTGGTGATCAACAAGATCGACAGCGCGCACCCGGAGAATATCGAAACGGTGCGGCGCAACATCCGCAAAGTGAACCCCACAGCCTTGATCGTTGATGCCGCTTCGCCCATCAGGGTGGAGAAACCAGAACTGATCCAGGGCAAACGGGTGCTCATCGTGGAAGATGGGCCCACCCTGACCCACGGCGAGATGAAGCTGGGGGCTGGTACCATCGCCGCACAGAAATACGGAGCCGCGGAGATCGTGGATCCCAGGAGCGCTGTGGTGGGTAAACTGGAGGAGACCTTTGCGGTTTATCCCCACATCGGGGCCCTGCTGCCGGCCATGGGTTACAGCGATGAGCAGAGGGCAGATCTGGAAGCCACCATCGCCAACGTAGACTGTGATGCGGTGATCATCGGCACCCCCATTGATCTCAACCGCGTAGTGAAAATCAAACAGCCCAACACCAGAGTGTTCTACGATCTGCAGGAGATTGGCAGCCCCAACCTGGAAGAAATTCTGGAAGATTTCATCCAGCGGCATAGGCTGAGTAAGTAAGAAGGAGTTGGTGTTTTTGGCCAGGACGGAAGCGTTCATCCGCGAGGTGGAAGAGTACAGTGCACGCAACTACAACCCTCTGCCTGTGGTGATTGAGCGGGGGGAAGGGGTGTGGGTGTACGATGTGGAGGGCCGCGAGTACCTGGATATGCTCTCCGCCTACTCCGCGCTGAACCAGGGGCACAGGCATCCCAAGATCATCCAGGCCCTGCTGGAGCAGGCCTCGAAGATAACTCTCACCTCCCGGGCTTTTCACAACGAGACTATGGGGCCGTTTTTGCACAAGCTCTGTGAGGTAACCGGGTACGAGAAGGCGCTGCCCATGAACACAGGGGCAGAGGCGGTGGAGACTGCCCTTAAGGCGGCCCGCAAATGGGGGCTGCTCAAAAAGGGAGTCCCAGAGAACCAAGGGGAGATCATCGTCTGCGAGAACAACTTCCACGGGCGTACTGTGACCATCGTCAGCTTTTCCAGTGAGGAACAGTACCGCCATGGCTTCGGGCCTTTCACTCCTGGCTTTGTGCTCGTGCCCTTCGGCGACGCGGAAGCCCTGGAACAAGCGATAACGCCCAATACCGTAGCTGTCCTGGCCGAACCCATTCAAGGCGAAGGAGGAGTGTTAGTTCCTCCCCAGGGCTATTTAGCTCAGATGCGCGAGCTGACCCGCAAGCACAACGTGCTCATGATGCTGGATGAGATCCAGACCGGTCTGGGCAGAACGGGCAGGCTCTTTGCTTACGAGTACGAGGAGGCGAAACCAGATGTGCTCATCCTGGGCAAGGCCCTAGGCGGTGGAGTGTACCCCGTCTCGGCGGTGCTGGCCAGTGAGGAAGTAATGGGCGTGTTTGGGCCTGGTGACCACGGTTCCACCTTTGGCGGCAATCCCTTGGGTGCCGCCGTGGCCAAAGCGGCGCTGGAGGTGCTGCTGGAGGAAGATCTACCTGCTCGGGCGCAGGAGCTGGGGAGTTACTTCAGGGAACGCCTGCAGACCATGAACAGCCCCTACGTTCAGGAGATCAGGGGCAAGGGGCTGCTCATCGGCGTAGAGGTTAAGCGCGCTTACGGTTCAGCCCGGCCTTTCTGCGAGCGGCTGATGGCGGAAGGACTGCTCTGCAAAGAGACCCATGAACAGACCATCCGCTTCGCTCCTCCCCTAGTGATCACCCGGGAGGAGATCGACTGGGCCTTAGAGCGCATCCAGAAGGTGCTGGGGGCCTAGAGGAACAGGAGTAATACTCCGCAGATGGAGATCAGTGCTCCCGCGATTTCTTTGGGGAGCACTTTTTCTTTCAAGATCAGTACCGCAAACGGGATGATCAGCACGGGCGACAGGGAAGTAAGCGAAGACACAATACCCGCTGCTGTGTGCTGGAGAGCAAACAAGGCCGCGGCCACGCCCAAAAAGGGACCCAATACTGCGCCAAGGGCAATAAAGCGCAGGGCTTTGGGGTCACGCACCGCGGCAGCCATCGCAGGCCACTTTTTCCTGAGGGTGATGATCGCGCTAAAGGCCAGAAATGCCGCCAGGAGCCGAATCTGGGTTGCAGCCAGGGCATCATAGCTGCCCATGCCCAGCTTGCTGAAAACCATCCCCAAGGCATCGCCCAAGGCGCCTAAGACCGCGAACAGCACACCCCGCAGGGGGCGGTTGAGCTTGACCTTTCTTTCCTCAGGATTGCGGCTGAGGATGACCAGGGAAATGCCCAGCATAACCAGGAAGATGCCCAAGACACCCACGGATGAGATCTTTTCTCTCAAAATTAAAAAGCTCAGCAGGCCGGTGATGGGCGGGCCCATGGACTTAAACAGCAGGGAGATGCGGGCCCCAATTTCCACAAAGGCTTGGAAGAGAAAGATATCCCCGAGCCCAAAGCCCAACAAGCCCGAGATGGTGAGCCAGAACCAAGCCGCGGGCGGGGCATCCAGGGGCAGGGCTGTTCCCCTTATGAGCCAGGCGGTAAGCGTTAAGAGGGGAAAGGCCACAAAGATCCGGAAGTAGTTCACGGCCAAAGACCCCACCCGTTTGCCCGCTGCCTCAAAAGCCAAGGAGTTGAAACACCAACAAAGGGCGGCCGCCAGTGCCGCCAGTTCTCCTAGATGTGCTGTTACCGCTGCCTGCATGCGTGTCCATCCCCTGTACCAGAATACTGCGCTGTGCTTACAGCACAATTATAGTCCTGAGCAGACGGGATGGGAAGGGTGAGGCGCGGGTACAGCAGGGAATATTCCCTGGTTGCTAGAAACTAAACATAAATTGCGTAAAGAGCAAGGGGGCAGGGTCTATGCTTAAGTGGTGGCAGGAGCGGGTGGTCTATCAAATCTGGCCCCGCAGCTTCCAAGACAGCAACGGTGATGGAATTGGCGACCTGCAGGGGATCATCTCCCGCCTGGATGAGCTCAAGGATCTGGGAGTGGGCATTATCTGGCTTAGCCCCGTCTATCCATCGCCCAACGTGGACTATGGCTACGACATCAGTGATTACAAAGCCATCAATCCCGAGTTCGGCACCATGGAAGATTTCGACGAGCTGCTCGCGGAGGCGGAAAAGCGGGACATCAAAATCGTAATGGATCTGGTGATCAACCACACCTCGGATCAGCATTTCTGGTTCCAGCAGAGCAGGGACAAAAACAGCCCCTATCGCGACTATTATATCTGGCGCTCCGGAAAAGGCGGCCGTCCGCCCAACAACTGGGGCAGCTTCTTCGGCGGTCCTGCTTGGACGTACGATGAGCAGAGCGGCGAGTATTACCTCCATCTTTTTGCCAAGAATCAACCTGACCTGAACTACCGCAACCCGAAGGTGTTGGCCGAGGTCAAAGACATCATCCGCTTCTGGCTGGATAAGGGTGTAGCCGGATTTCGCTGTGATGTGATCAACATCATCTGGAAGTCCAGCCTGGAAAACGGCAAGTGGCGGCCAGCCCTCAAGGGGCTGGAGCATTATCTCTCCCAGGAGGGCTGCCATGAGATCCTGCAGGAGCTGCGGCGGGAGGTGCTGGACCAATACGACTGCTTCACCGTGGGCGAAACGGTGTTTGTCACCACCAAAATGGCCAATGAGTTCATGCAGCCCAGAGAGATGGATATGGTCTTTTCCTTTGAACATATGGGGGCTGATGAGTTTCTGCTGAAGTGGTTCAAGACCAAGTTCAAACCGGAGCGTCTGGCCCGGGCCCTCACCAAGTGGCAGCTGGAGGTGCCCTGGAACGCCAACTACCTGGAGAACCATGATCAGCCCCGCTGCGTTTCCCGGTTCGGCGATGAAGGGGAGTATTGGGAAAAGTCCGCCAAGCTGCTGGCGGTGCTGCTTTTGACCCTCAAAGGCACTCCGTTTATCTACCAGGGCCAGGAGATTGGCATGACCAATTTCGATTTCACCAGCATGGAGCAGATTAAGGACATCGAATCCCACAATGTGTACCATCTAGCCAAAAAACTAGGCTTTCCCGCGAGGTTGAGGTGGAAGATGATCAAAGCTTCATCCCGGGATAACGCCCGCACGCCCGTGCAGTGGAGCGCCGGCCCCAACGCAGGGTTTACTACGGGTACACCTTGGATCGGGGTGAACAGGAACTACAAACGCATCAATATGGAATCCCAACTCAATGATCCCAACTCCATCCGCAGCTTCTACAAGCGCCTGATCGCCCTGCGCGCCGGAAGCGATCTGCTCAAGGCAGGAGATTTCGAGGCGGTGCAGATCACCAAGAACCTGTTTGTGTACCGGCGCGAGCTGGGCGGTAAGTCTATGCTCATTCTGCTCAACTTCTCCAGGGAAACGGTCGCGGCACCTTATCGCGGGGAGGTTGTGATTGCCAACTACGAACGCACCGGCTACGACGGGAGGCTGCAGCCTTTCGAGGCCGTGGTCTTAAGCGAAAACTAGGAGGATAGTCATGCAAACAGCAGCGAAGCGCAATATCTACGCCTTTGGTTTGGGCACCGTCGGGCGGGACATGGTCTATGCCATGGTGAGCATGTATCTGATCTTCTACCTTACGGATATCCTCAACGTCTCCAGTGCTACGCTGTGGTCGTTGAACGTGATCCTGCTCATCGGGCGTGTCTTCGACGCCCTCAACGACCCCATCATGGGGGTAATCGTGGACAACACCAACACCAGGTACGGGAAGTTCAAGCCCTGGATCGTGTTTGGAGCCATCAGTTCAGGGATCATTACCATCCTCTTGTTCACCGATTTTGGCCTCAGGGGTACCAGCTTCCTGGTGGTCTTCGGGATCTTGTTTGTCCTCTGGGATCTGGCCTACACCACCAACGATATCTCCTACTGGTCCATGCTGCCGGCGCTGAGTACCGATCAGCACCAGCGGGAGAAGATGGGCTCCTTTGCCAAGATCTGTGCTGATATCGGGCTCTTTGCCGTGGTGGTGGGGCTCGTGCCCATCACCACCATGCTGGGGGAGAGGCTGGGGAGCATGGTCACGGCCTACCAGGTGTTCACCATCATCCTCGTGGTGATCATGTGGATCGGGCAAGCCATCACCGTGTTCGGGGTGAAGGAGAACAGAGAGGCCTTTAAGCAGGAAGAGGCCACGACCTTACGGGGGATGGTCAAGGCCATCGCTGAGAACGATCAGCTGCTCTGGGCCGCGGTTTCCATGTCTCTGTTTTTGATCGGTTACGTGACCACCACCAGTTTCGGGATCTATTTCTTCAAATATGCCTATGGCGACGAGGGGATGTACTCCGTTTTTGCCCTGATTCTGGGACTGTGCCAGTTGGGGGCCCTGTCTGTTTTTCCCTTGTTCAGCAGACGGTTTAGCCGCAAGGCCCTGTACACGGCCGCAACGGTGCTGGTGGTCCTGGGCTACCTGCTCTTCTTCTTTGCTCCCATGACCATGCTCGTGATTGGTCCGGCCGGCATCCTGATCTTCCTGGGCGAGGCGTTTATCCAGATCCTCATGCTCATGTTCTTCACCGATACGGTGGAATACGGCCAGTGGAAACTGGGCAAGCGCAATGAGAGCGTGACATTTTCTATCCAACCGGTGATCTTCAAACTAGCTGCCGCCATAGCCAACGGCATAGTGGGCGTAACCGTAATCGTCGCCGGCATTGCCGATGCGCTCACCCCTGAAGAGGTGACTGCAGGGGGGCTGGTGATTTTGAAGTTTGCCATGCTCATTCTGCCCCTGCTGTTCATCCTGTTGGGTTACTGGGTCTACCGACGCAAGTACATTATTGACAGCGCCATGTATCAGCGCATCCTGGACGACCTTAAGGCGCGCGGCCATCTCAAGACTGTCTCCACAAGTTCCTAGATTTAGTTGCAGGGACTAGCTCCCCGTTCTCGAAGTGAAAAAATGAAAGCGCCGTGTGGAGAGGAGAGAAGTCTGGGAGTGAGTCGGACAAGCGCTTTGCAGCTGGTGAGGGAGCTTTACGGGACGCAGCGCCGCGAGGGGCTGGAAAAGTACAGTGCGCAGCACCCCTTGGATGTGGTGCAGTACTGTTTTCTGCATCTGGAACCGGACAACCTGCGCGTCATGCGCATGCTCAATGTAGCCCTGCTCCATGATGTAGTGGAAGATTATCTGCAGGAGGGCTACACCCTGGAAAAGGTGCAGGCTGTAGTGGGCTTGAGGCCCCAGGAGGCCATGCTTTTGAACCTGCTCACTAGGAAAAAGGACCAAGAAGAAGGGTATCTGCCAGGCATCTTCGCCGTGGAGGAGGCGGCCCGCATTAAGCTCGCGGACCGCATCGCCAACTGCCGCGACCTGCTGGCTTGGGTGCGGCAGGCTCAGGGGTTCCCTGAAAAGGCCCGGCACATCTATGAGAAGTACCGGCGAGAGAACGAGCTCATCTTTGACCTCGTGCAGGAGCACTACAGCGAGCAGATGGTGGATCCGTCCCATCCCATCTGCCAGCAGATCCAGCTGCTCAAAGAGGATACGGCCGAATTGGAGAGGCTGTATGCCCAGTACGTTGGGGTGTAACCCCAGAAAAAAGCAATCCGCACCAGTGGTGCGGATCTTTTTTTCTGGTTAAGCCGACCCACAGCAGTGGCCGAAGTCGCGGCTGCTGCCGCAGGGACAGGGCGCTTCTGGGCTCATGGGCCTCTTGGTGGCAAAGTCGTACACAACTGTCTTGTGGGGGCGTTGAGCCCCCTTGTTGGGCTCGGGTCCCTCCCTGTCCATGATCTCCTCCGGTGAGTAGCCTTTCAGCACCCAGTGGGGAATGCTGTGGTAAAAGTCGAACACTACCAGGGCCAGCTCAGTGATGTCGTCGTCAGAAGCCATGTCAATATGCTCCAGCAGGGCATAGACGATTTCTGGAGGGGGCAGGTCTGTCTGCACCAAGCTGAACAGGAGGTCGAGGAAGTAGGGAGCAGACTCGGTGAGGAGATTGCGCCGCAGGAAGCTGCGCAGCTCCCTTATCTGTTTCCCTTTCCTGTGGTAAAAGCCTTCCTGTCCTGCCTGCCAGGCCTCGTGATAGGTCAGGGGGCGGTATTCCAAGGCCTGCCTGGACTTAAGTTCACGGAGGATGTAGTCCAGGTCTGTGAGGCGTCCGTCGCAGAAATAACCTCCCTCCAAGACGATATTCCAGTTGTAGAAACCTACCTCGTGCAGCACTTCTTCGATCCGGATCCGCTCCATGGGCCGAGGCAGCAGCCTGTTCAGCATCTGGCAGAGCACCTCCGCGGGCAGGCAGCCGTAGTAGTGGAGCAGGCCCCTGCTGAGCCGGGCGATCTCCGTGTTCTCCCGCACTTTTTCCCGAAATACAGGCCCGTCGAAGGCAAAAAACAGTTCCTGGAACTCCAGGGGTATGATCAGAAAAGCCGTGTGCTCATCATCCGTTTCCAGAAAGGCCAGGTACTCCTCGAGCAGGTAGTCTTCGGCGGATAAGCTGCTGGCCGTGCCCAGGCGGTGTGCTTGGCTGAATGTGGTTATGTCCAGCACTAGGCTGTAAATGGACTGATCCCAGAGCAGCATTTTACCAGCCGCGACCAGAGGCAGGCGCTGGCAGAGAAAGCCGATCAGCTTTGATTTCCGCAACCCGCTGGCTCCCTTGAGCTGGAGCTTGCGGCAGAGCTGCAAGAGCTCGGCTTTGGTCTGCCGCGCCAAGAGCGACTCCAAAAGAAAAGCGCTGTTAGCGGCAGACTTGGACATTTGACTCACCGTCCCTCTATTCAAGCCGGAGTCTCAGTTCCACCGGGCAGTGGTCACTGCCCAGCACCTGATCGTGGATGGCGGCATCCACCAGGTGCTCTTTAAAATCTGCGGACACCAGGAAGTAGTCGATTCTCCACCCGATGTTCCGCTCCCGCGCCTTGGCGAAATAGGCCCACCAGGTGTAGGCATCGCGCCTGTCGGGATAGAAGTAGCGAAAGGTATCGATGAACCCTGCCTCAAGGAGCTCGCTGAACTTGGCGCGCTCTTCAGCTGTAAAGCCGGCGTTTTTGCGGTTGGAGTCGGGGTTCTTGAGATCGATCTCTTGATGGGCCACATTGAGATCCCCGCAGATGATCACAGGCTTTTCTTGGTTCAGCTCCCGCACGAAGGAGCGGAAGGCATCGTCCCAGACCATCCTGTAATCCAGGCGGGTCAGGCCCCGCTGGGAGTTGGGAGTGTACACATTGGTCAGGAAAAACTGGTCAAACTCCACAGTGAGCACCCGCCCTTCCCGATCATGCTCCTCCACACCCAGCCCACGGCGCACCTCAATCGGCTTGTGCTTGGTGAACACCGCAGTGCCTGAATAGCCCTTCTTTTCAGCGTGGTTCCAGTACTGCTCGTAGCCTGGCAGTTCCAACTCCAGCTGGCCTTCCTGCAGCCTGGTTTCCTGTACGCAGAAGATGTCCGCATCTATCTCTCGGAAGAAGTCCAAGAAGCCCTTGTTGAGGCAGGCTCTGAGACCGTTGACATTCCAGGATATGAGCTTCATGCAATAACCTCCCACTGGCACAATTCTCTAGCGGTTACTAGGTTCCTGCCTGTTTCCCGAAAACAGGAGCGGAGAGGGAGGTGCCAGGGCACAAAAGAAGGAATAATGTCGTGGCAGGCAGAATTGACTTATCTTACACCTTAAGGAGATTTCTGGAGGAGGCAAGCAGGAACATGCTGATTTTAGTCACGGGGGGAACGGGCTACATCGGCAGCCACACCTGTGTGGAACTGCTCAACAACGGCTGCGATGTCATTATCCTCGATAATCTGGTGAACAGCGAGCGGGAGGTTGTGGACCGCATCGCCAAAATCACGGGCAAGCGCCCCCTCTTTTACCAAGTGGACGCCACAGAGGCCGCCGCTGTGGACGCCGTTTTCTCAGCCCATCCCATCGACGGGGTGATTCACTTCGCCGGCCTGAAAGCGGTGGGCGAATCAGTGGAAAAGCCGCTAGCCTATTACAAAAACAACCTGCTGAGCACCATGGTGATCCTAGAGCACTGTGTGAAGTACGGCGTGCCGCGCTTTGTGTTCAGCTCTTCCGCTACCGTGTACGGGGAGAACGAAGTGCCCTTTGTGGAGACAATGGAGCTGAAGCCCCGCTCCAACCCCTACGGTGAAACCAAGGCCATGTGTGAAAAGATCCTCAGCGATACCGCCAGCCGTAATCCAGAGATGTCTGTGGCCCTGCTGCGCTATTTCAACCCCGTAGGTGCCCACGAGAGCGGGCTGATTGGGGAAAAACCCCGGGGTGTGCCCAACAACCTCATGCCCTACGTGACCCAAGTGGCTAAAGGCCTGCTGCCGGAGCTGAGGGTGTTCGGCAGTGACTATCCCACGCCGGATGGAACTGGAGTCAGGGACTACATTCACGTTATGGATCTGGCGGAAGGCCATCTGGCGGCTCTGGAGAAGATGGGCCGCGGAGTACACATTTACAACCTGGGTACCGGCCGGGGGACTTCGGTTCTGGAGCTGATCACCACCTTTGAACAAGTGAACAAGGTCAAGATCCCCTACAGAATAGTGGACCGGCGTCCAGGGGACGTAGCCGAGTGCTGGGCCGACGTGAGCAAAGCGAGGAGAGAACTGGGCTGGACAGCCAAGCGGGGCATCGCCGAGATGTGCCGGGACGCCTGGCGCTTTGAGCAACTGCACGGTTAGGGCGACGAGCAGATAGGGAACCGTTCATTTCATGGAGGTACAGCTGTGATGAAAAGACGCCATTCCATACGCATGAAAGTCGTCGTGTTCCCCTTGGTCCTGGTCTTTCTGGCGGTCCTGCTTCTGAGCGTGATCAGCAACTACACGGCCTACACCAGGACCATCGAGCAGAAACGCCTCGGGGGGTTGGCTGTGGCCCAGCAGATCCGCAAACGGCTGGTGGAAAACGCCAAGGCCTTACGGGCCCTGGAGGGCCTGCTGGAGGAAACGTCCCGCAGCACCGCCGATTTGGTGCAGGTACCAGGCGGAGAAGCTGGTGATCCGCACCTAGCCGATGTGGCGCAGAGACTTGTGGAGGTCCACGTCAACCAGGTTCAGGCTCTGCAGGAAGAGTATAGCTCCCAGCAACTGGTGGTGGATGCCACCAGCGGAGCGACTCTAAGCTATGCCTATGTGTTTAACCCCCAAGGCGAGCTGGAGGCAGCCAGCCGAGTCGTGGAGCCCGGGCGTCTGCTCCAGGATGAGGCCAAGCGCAGTGCCTTGGAGAAACGGAGCAACTACCTTTCCCTGACCAACGATCCCCTCACGGGGGAACTTGTGTGGGATATCATGCTCCCTGCTTTTGTGGATGAAGAGTACGCGGGGGCAGTGAATGTGGGCGTCAACTTGGAGATTGTCAGCCGCACCATGCGCACTTCCATCGCGCTGACGGTGGCGGTGGCGGGAGCGACCTATGTGGTGCTGGCCTTAACGCTCACCCTTACCGCTTCGCGTTTAGTGCGCTCCATCGAGGGAGTGGGTAGGCACATCAACCTGATCGGAGGGAAGGTTCTGCATCAGCAGGTGCCCGGAGCCTTACAGGGCAGGCAGGATGAAGTCGGCCTCATTGCCAGGGGGATCCAGGCTATGCAGGATGCCTTAAGCAGCGTTTTGACCCGGGTGCACGAGGCGGCCGCGGCTACTGCCCAGGCCAGCCAGGAGCTCTCCGCTTCCACCAACCAGGCCAGTGCCTCCATTGAAGAAGTGGCCGGGACGGCCAATCAGTTTGCCTCCACGGTGCAGTCCATGGGCAGCAATGTGGCAGATATGGTGCGGGCTGCGGAAGGGATTCACAAGTCGGCCAGTGAAGGCCAGGAGGTAGTGGGCAGGGCAGTCGCCCTGGCGGATCAACTGAGCGACGACATGGCCGAGCTGTCCCAGGCCGTGGCGCGGTTTGGCGAGCGTTCTCGGGAGATCGGCCAGATCGTGGAGGTGATCACTGCCATTGCCGACCAGACTAACCTTTTGGCCCTCAACGCAGCTATTGAGGCGGCGCGGGCCGGCGAGTACGGCCGCGGTTTTGCGGTGGTGGCGGAAGAAGTGCGCGAGCTGGCCGAGGAGGCCGCTGCCTCCAGCAAGCAGATTACAGAGCTGGTGCGTGCTATCCAGGGCGAAACGGAGCACACCGTGGCCGGGATCAAACGCACAGCTGCTGATGCGGAAGCGAGCGCGGGCGCGGTGGCGAGAAGCGGCGAACTGATGAGTTCCATTCTGGAGCAGATCGGGTCCATCACCGGCACGATCAGGGAAGTATCCAAAGGGTTGGAGCTGATCAACGCTGGCAGCGAAGAGCTGGCCGCGGCCACGGAAGAGCAGTCGGCTTCCATGGCGAACATCGCCTCGGCCGCGCAGGAGTTGAGCTTGATGTCTGAGCGCCTCCAGGAGTTGGTGCGGGAGTTTGAACTGAACGAACAGGATACCCAAGGAGAGAGTTGAGGACGAAACGCCTGCTCCTTTACGAGGCCCCGGCGGATTACGCTCAGTATTGGCGTAGCCGCCCTCACAGGCCGGGAAGATGGGCGCGCTTATTACAGCAGAGCCGACCGAGCTCTGTACCAAGCCAAAGAACTGGGGCGCAACCGGGTGGTTGTCGCCCGGAAAACCTGAGCTGAAAAAACGAGCAGGTTCCGCAGGTGCACTGCGGAACCTGTTTTCCGTTACTCCTCCGCCGAGGAGAGCCAGTCTTGTATGCTGCCCAGGTCTCTATAAGCAGAAGTCAGCAGTTCCACCACCTCTGGATCCAGTCCCTGGGCCCGGAGCCCCTGGGCAAAGATGCCCACGGCTTTCCTGCGCTGCCAAAGCAGCCCAGGCCCCACCGAGACGGCCCTGCCCAGGGTCTTGCCGATCCCAGTGATCACCGAGAACGCCCCGCTCAGCATATTCTTCCCTAGGAGTTGCTAAACTGCCTAGTCAGGGA
>JAAYMM010000010.1 GCA_012521335.1 Bacillota bacterium
AATAAACTGATATTGTACCAAGGCGCCGCGCGGGTGTCAAGGGGCAAACATCTATTTTGTATAGCGATCTGCCACGGAAGACGCCCCGTAAGACTCCGGTTTGATCCTGCAGAGAAAGCCCGAGCCGTTAACCATGCCCACAACTTCTTTGACCAAAGACTTGGTGGCACCGTTGGTACCCACATCCAGGTGGATCTCCATGTCGATTTCGTGGCCCGTTTCCGCCAGTTTCTCGGCCAGGCGGGAAGCCAGACTTAGGCTCAGAGAAGCCTCATAGAAGATCCTCTGCCTGAGGGAGCGTGCATGATCTTCATAGCTGCGGGTGTAGTAAAAACGCGCCCCTTTACCCTTACGGTGCACAATGAGTGCGGTCACAAAGCAGGTACCATCCCTGATTTGGGAATCAGTCCCCACTATAAGCCGGTAGCTGTCATCTGGGTTGGCTTCAGCGAAAGCCATAACATCCGCGAAGACCTGATCAAAAGTGAGACGTCCTTTCGTGGGGCTGATAAACTCCATCTGCTCACACTCCTTTCAGCAGTTCTTCCGTGAGCTGACTGTACTCCGCCAACGATAAGCGTTCACCCCGCACCCGCGGGTCAAGCCCGCAGCGGGCCAGGGCCCTGTCCAGCTGCTCCATCTCCAGGCCCCACTCCGCAAGCAGCGGTTTCAAGGCATTACGCAGCGTCTTGCGCCGCTGCTGGAAGGCCGCGCGGATCACGGCAAACAGCTGGGAACGCGGTGCACTCACCTGAGGAGGCCTGGGCTCCAGCTTGACCACCGCAGAATCCACTGAAGGAGGAGGGAAAAACACAGTCCGCGGCACTTTCAGCACCAACGAGCCCTGGGCATAGTACTGCACCGCCAGGGAAAGCACCCCGAAGTCCTTGCTGCCAGGATCAGCCAGCATGCGCTCGGCCACTTCCTTCTGCACCATCACAACGATGGCCGTAAAGGGCAGGCCGCATTCCAAGGCCTTCATGATCAGGGGGCTGGTGATATAGTAGGGCAGGTTAGCCACCAAGGCCAGGGGCTGGCCCTCCCAACCAGCATCCTTGAGAGCCCCCTCCCAATCGAGGCTTAAGGCATCGCCTTCCACAATGGTGATCTTGGGATGGGGCAGGGTTTCTCTGAGGATCGCGGCCAGTTCGCTGTCAATCTCTAGAGCCACAACCTGGGCGCCCCGTTCCGCCAGAGGCCAGGTGAGCGCTCCCATTCCAGGGCCAATCTCCAGAACCCAGCTTTCCCCATCAACAGCAGCATGGTCCAGAATGCGCTGGACTATGTTGCGGTCCACCAAGAAATTTTGGCCAAGCCCTTTCTTGGCGCCAATGCCCTTTTCTTTCATTATACGTGCTACATAGGACGGACTTGTTACTTGCGGCACTGTTTCACCTCTCGCCGATGAGATCGCTCAAGCCTCGGCTGATTCTGCGCAGCTCCTGCTGAAAGGCTTCCTTGTCCAGCTCATCCAAACGGTCCAGGAGATCGCAGATGCCCAGGTATTCTTCTTCCGTCAGCTCCCCCAGTTCCATCAAGCGGCGGCAGGTATCAATGAACACCACCTTGGTTTTGTCCAGCTCCCGATCTAAGGCCATGATCTACCTACACCTGCCTTTTAGTTTCTTCAATAAAGCGCGTATATTCCTTGATGAATCTTAATTGTACCACACCAGTAGCGCCTTTACGCTGCTTGGCAAAGATTACCTCCGCCAGGCCTTCCGTGCCCTTTTCCCGGGCCAGCTCGGGGTAATAGTAATCGTCGCGGTAGAGGAACATGACCACATCGGCAAACTCCTCAATGTTGCCCGAGTCCCTCAGATCGCTCATCATGGGCCGCTTGTTCTCCCTGCTTTCTACACCCCGGTTGAGCTGAGAGCAGAGGATGAGGGGAACATCCAGTTCGCCTGCTAAGTCGCGCAGCTCGCGCACCATTTCACCCACGATCAAGGCCCAGCTGCGGTTGGCATTGCCGGGCGGTTTGATCAACTGCAGGTAGTCAATGGCGATCAAACCCAGTTCTGGATTTTCCGCTTTGAAACGGCGGGCCTTGGCCCTGATTTCCGCCACGGTCAAACCGCGCTTGTCCACAATGGCGATGGGCAGGGGATAGAGGTCGTTGAACACCTTCTGGGTAAGCTGAAACTGCTCATCGCTGAGCTTGGTCTGATACTCATGGGAGGTGACCACGTGCTGCCCGCCCTCCTTGTAGGTGAAGAGCTCGCTGAGCACGATGCGGTCTCCCAACTGCTCCGCGTCCATCTCCAAGCTGAAGACCAGCACCGGAATGTTCCGTTTGGCTACATTGGTCACCATGTTGAGCAGCAGAGCCGTCTTACCCATACTGGGACGGGCGGCCAGAATGATCAGATCACCCTTCTTGAAACCAGTGGTCATACCGTCGATGGACGGGAAGCGCACAGAAAGGCCGTAAGCATCTTCCACCCCTTCCCTGCGCCTCAGCAGGTTGAGGTAGCACTGGGTGAGTACTTCCAAGAGGTTTTTCACCTCGTTTTCTGCGCCGCCATTGCTCTGGGTGGCCGCGAAGATCAGTTCCTGGGCTCGGGCCTGCAGCTCCGTAAGGTTCTCCGCCTTCGGATCCAAAGCCAAGGCCTTAATGGTATCGCAGGCCTTGATGATCCGCCTGAGGCCCTCTTGGCGGATGAGGATCTCCACGCAGGGCTCCAGCTCGCCTAAGGAGACAAAGGACTCGGTGAGGGCGATGAGCAGCTCCCGGGGAGACTCCATGCCTTCAGCCACCAGCAGGTTGTAGATCTGGGTATAGGATATGCGTCCCTGTTTGTGGTAGAGGTCCAGGATCAGCTCGTAGATGCGGCGGTGGCTCAGGTCCACAAAGTGGCTGGGGCGCAGCCGATCCACCACCTTGTCCACTAGGGCCGGGTGCTTGATCAGGATGCCCAGAACCTGCCGTTCCGCGGCCAAATCCATGGGGAGATCGAAGGTCTGGTTAGCATCACTCGAATTCATCGGGGAAAACCTCTTTCCATTTTTTCTCTGCCGGGCTGAGCTCCCTGCGGCCGGCAATGGGGGCCAACACCTTGGTAAGATGGGAATTCTCCAGCAGGTCGTTGTAGGTGCGCACGCCCACGGCATGCCAGTTGCGCAGGATGCCCTCTAGGTAGGGAAAGCTGGGCTGGGCAGCTGAAATGAGCATCTCTTCTATGGCCACGGCGATCACCTCATGGGAGAGGCCTTTGGTGTCCATCCAGTAGAGGAGCTTGCGCATCTCCTCCGGGGAAGCCGGGGCCACTCGGGCGGACCAGTAGCTCACCAGCCATTCGAACTCTTCCGGCTCCACCTCCAGGGGAAGCTCCTGGGCAACCGCGGTCTCCGCCCGCTCGGGAATCTCCAGCTGAATCTCGAGCCCTTCATCATTGATCCAGCCTGCATCGGCCAAAAGGGCCAAGGCCTTGCTCACCTCCCACTTGGGCAGGCCCATGGTTTCCGTTAGGTCATCAATGTGCATGGGCCTGCCCATTTGGGCCAGAGCCAGAAGATTGATCCAGGCCAAAGTGGCCACTGGCCCGAGACGCGCCTGGCAGTGCAGTATTTCTTGGGGCACCTGAATGGGCATCCCTTCCACGCCCTTGAGGAGCACCCCTCTAGTCCTCTGGCCGGGCATACTCATTCCTCCTCCTGTGCTTCCACTAAGCACTCCCATTCCTCGTATTTTTCCGTCAAGCGCTGCTGCAGTTCCTGGTACTCCTGAATCACAGGTACACTCTGGTTCTCGTCTTGATAGAGCTCGGGGGAGGCCAGAACAGCTTCCAGCTCTCCCAGGCGTTCCTCCAGGGACAGGATCTCTTCTTCCAGCTGCCGAAGCTGTTCGCGATGCTTAGCCGTACTGCGCCTGGGCTTGGCAGGAACCGGCTTAGGGGCACTGGCCTGCTCCTGCGCGGCCTGAGCGGCCCGGGCCTGTTCGTAGGCCTGGTAGCCGCCGGCAAACTCGTGAAGTTGACCGCCTTCCAGCATCCAAATCCTGCTGGCCAGCTTCTCGATGAAGTAGCGGTCATGGGAGACGAAGATGATGGTGCCGCTGAACTCGGCCAAGGCGTTTTCCAGGGCCTCCCTGGCGAAAATGTCCAGGTGGTTGGTGGGCTCGTCCAAAAGCAGGACATTCGGGCGGTGCAGCAGGAGCTTGGCCAAGGCCAAGCGATTTCGTTCCCCGCCGCTTAACATGGTGGTCTGCTTAAACACATCTTCCCCCCTAAACAGAAAGCGGGCCAGAACCGAACGGAGCACACCGAGTTCCAGGCGGTGCTCGTCATACAGCTCCTCCAGCACAGTGTTGTCTGGATCGAAGCTGATCTGCTGGGAGAAATAGCCCACCTCCACTCCCGTGCCCCAGCGGACGGCGCCGGAGCTGTCCAGCTTACCTGCCAGAATCTTGAGCAGGGTGGTCTTCCCGCTGCCGTTGGGCCCCAGGAGAGCAATGTGCTCTCCCCGTTTCACTTCGGCGCTGATGTTCCTGAGCACCTGCTTTTCTCCGAAAGATTTGCTGATCCCATCGAGAACCAGAACCTTGTCCCCAGAGCGCCGCTTGGGTTCAAAGCGGATGGTCATGCTGGGATCATCCAGCACCCGCTCCAGCTCGGGCAGGCGGGCCAACTTCTTTTCCATGCTCTTGGCCTGCCGGGACCTGGTGCCGGCTTTGAACTTCTGGATAAAAGCCTGCATGCGGGCCCGTTCTTCCTCCTGCCGCTCACGACTCTCTTCCAGCTGCTGCAGGCGCAGAGCGCGCTGGGGCAGATATTGGGAGTAATTGCCCTTGTATTGATAGAGCCGCTGGCCGTGCAGCTCCCAGATCTGCCCGGCAACCTTGTCCAAGAAATAGCGGTCGTGGGACACCACGATAAAGGCACGCGGATAGGAAGCCAGAAAGTCTTCCAGCCAGCGCGTGGCTTCAAGATCTAAGTGGTTGGTGGGCTCGTCCAAAATCAAAAGAGACGGGCGATCCAACAGCAAGCGGGCCAAACTGATCCGCATCTGCTCTCCACCGCTGAAGGTAGTCAAGGGCCGGTGCAGATCTGCACTGGCAAAACCCAGGCCCGTGCTGACCTGGTTGATCTGCACCAGGTAAGCATAGCCCCCCAAGTGTTCAAAACGGTCCCGCAGACGGGAATAGCGCGCCAGCACTTCGTCCAGTTCGGGCCCGGGGGGAAGGGCTGCCAGTGTTTGCTCCAGCTCACGCAAGTTCTGCTCCAGCTGCAGCTGCTCCGCAAAGGGCTCTTTGAGGAATTCTTCCAGGGTCTTGGGCTCAGCTAGAATAAGCTGCTCCAGATAGCCCAAGGTAAAGCCCCCGGGGCAGGTAATGCTGCCGCGATCGGGGCTTAGATGGCCGGCTAGCGTTTTGAGCAGAGTGGTCTTGCCCGCCCCGTTGGCTCCCACCAGTCCAATGCGATCGCTGGGGCCGATTACCGCATTTACTTCGCGAAAGATGAGTTCATCGCCGTAATATTTCCATAAGTCCTCTATGATCATTGAACCCAGTGATCACCTGCCTTAGTAGTAGCTTGTGCGCAGTGCCTGGCGTTCTCTGTGCCTTTCCAAGGCGATTTCAATGAGGCGGTCCAAGAGTGCAGAGTAAGACAGGCCGGTATGCTCCCAAAGTTTGGGATACATGCTGATTTTGGTAAACCCGGGGATGGTATTGATCTCGTTGATCAGAACCTTTCCCTCTCGGTCAACAAAGAAGTCCACACGGGCCAAGCCCGAGCAATCTACCGCCTGAAAAGCGCGGACGGCATAGTCCTGAACGGTCTTAGTCTGCTGCTCGGTCAAGGGCGCGGGAATAATCAGCTCTGAGTCCTCGCTGATGTATTTGGCTTCATAATCGTAAAACTCGTTGGCGGGGATGATCTCCCCGGGAATGGAAGCCTGGGGATGGTTGTGGCCCAGCACGCTGCATTCCACTTCCCGGCCGCCCTCCAGCCCCTGCTCCACAACTACTTTGCGGTCGTAGCTCAAGGCCAGCTCCATGGCGGGAGCCAGTTCCTGCCTGGATTTGACCTTGCTCACGCCCACACTGGAGCCGAGATTGGCAGGCTTCACGAACATGGGGTAGCCCAGGGAATCCTCCAACCTGCGCACCACCTGCTCTGCGGCGCTCCGCCATTCATAGCCAAACACCACTTCCCAAGGGAGGAGCGGCAGGCCCGCCTGCTGGAAAAGATTGCGCATAAAGGTTTTGTCCATGGACACCGCGGACGCGGCCACCCCGGCCCCCACATAGGGCAGATTGGCCAGCTCTAGAAGCCCCTGCATGGTCCCGTCTTCCCCGTAGGGGCCGTGCAGTACGGGGAAAACCACATCCAGGCCCGAGCTGCGCGTCGGATCCGGCTGTATGATCTGATCCGCCCAGCGTCCGTCCTTGTCTATTTTGATGGGTATGATTTCGTATTTTTCCTTGTCTAGGGCTTTGATTACGGACTCGGCGGACAGCAAGGAGACTTCGTGCTCACCTGAACGTCCACCGTAGATGATGCCCACCTTCAGTTTGGGCATGGCGCTTCCTCCCTTGTTCGTGTTTCCTTAATCTGCGCACAAGCAGATGGCATCGATCTCCACAGCTACCCCCTTGGGCAGGCCGCTCACGGCCACACACACCCTCGCGGGCGGATTCTCCGGGAAAAAGCTGGCATAGACCTCGTTCATGGTGGCAAAATCGTCCATATTAGTGAGATAGACAGTGATCTTCACCGCGTTGGCCAGGCTGGTGCCAGCCGCTTGTGCGATGTTCTCCAGATTGGTGAGGCAGTTTCTGGTCTGGCTAGCCACGCAGTCATAGGGTATCTCACCGGTGGCCATATCCAACCCCAGCTGCCCGGAGATGAACAGAAGATTGCCCGCCTTGATGCCTTGGCTGTAGGGGCCGATGGCCGCAGGTGCTTTTTCAGTATGTACTACTTGCCGCATGACGGTTCCCTCCGTATCAATGTGATCTGTATAGTAGTTTCCCGATCCGAGGGGCAATTCCCTTGAATGAAGGTTGAACTTTTTTGTACAATTGAGATGGTAAAGCAGGAGGTGGTATGGTGGAAAAGCAGGTTCAACTCAAGGAAGACGGACGCTATATTATCTTCTACACGTTCCCGGAGAAAAAGAAGGATGAGGATGTGATTCCATGTCCGAACTGCGCTGGAACCCCCAGCTCAGACAATGGGTAATCGTGGCTGCCCACCGCCAGGACCGCACTTACAAACCTCCAGCGGATTTCTGCCCGCTCTGCCCAACCCTGCCGGGGGCCTTTCCCACGGAGGTACCTGCGGAAGATTACGACATCGTCGTTTTTGAAAACAAGTTCCCCTCACTTACCCAACCTGCACCGCCCGTGGGCATAAAGGGCAGCGAACTGTACCGTACAGCGCCTGCGGAAGGGATCTGCGAGGTGGTGCTCTACTCGCCTGATCACCGCACAACCCTGGCCAGGGAGCCAGTGAGACGCATTGGGAATTTAATCTCGGTCTGGATCGATCGCTCCCGGGAGCTGGGCTCCAAACCCAACATCCGCTATGTATTAGTGTTCGAGAATAAAGGGGATGCGGTGGGGGTTACCCTGCATCACCCCCACGGGCAGATCTACGCCTTTCCCTTCATTCCCCCCACCATCCAAACAGAACTAGACGCAGCTCAAGAACACCACAGCTCCACAGGGAGATGCCTGTACTGCCAAATCCTAGAGGAAGAAGCCCGGGACCAGGTGCGCATCATTGCGCAGAACAGCGGATTCTGCGCCTTTGTCCCCTTTTTCGCCCGCTATCCCTTTGAGGTGCACCTCTATCCCAGGCGCCATGTACAGTACTTGGCGGACTTGAGCGCTGCCGAGCAGGAAGCGCTGGCCTCCCTCTTGAAGGACGTCTTGGTCAAATACGATGAGCTGTTCGGCTTTCCCCTGCCCTATATGATGGTGCTGCACCAAGCGCCGAGCAGGGGCGAGTATCCCTATTATCATTTCCACATTGAGTTTTATCCCTTGAACCGTACGGAGAGCAAACTGAAGTATCTGGCCAGCGTGGAGTCGGGTGCCGGAACCTTCATCACCGACATGACCCCAGAAGACCAGGCAGCCAAACTGAGGGGAGAGAAGTAAGTGCGCGCACTGAACCATGAGCGTCTTGTAGAGGAATTCCAGGCCAGATTCCCCCGCTCCGGGCCCATACAGATCGTTGAGGCTCCTGGTAGGGTTAACCTTTTGGGGGAGCACACCGACTACAACGCGGGTTTTGTCTTCCCCATGGCCATCGATGCCGGCATCCAGCTGGCTGGAGCCCTTAACGGCACAGCTCAAGTGAACCTTTACTCCCTAGACTATGCGGCCCAGGAGAGTTTTTTGCTGAAGGAAATCGTGCCCTCAAAGGAAAATTCGTGGGCCAATTATGTCAAGGGCGTTTTTCGGGAATTCCAGAAGCTGGGACGTGAGCCCCAAGGCGTGGATCTGGTCATTACCGGGAGCGTCCCCCAGGGAGCAGGTTTGTCCTCATCCGCTGCCCTGGAGGTGGGCACAGCACTGCTGCTCACCGCTCTGCACAACTGGCAGCTGGAGACTCGGGACCTAGTCAAACTCGCGCAGAGAGCGGAAAACGACTTCGTCGGTGTGGCCTGCGGGATTATGGATCAGTTCGCTTCTCTCATGGGCCGTGAAAGCCACGCACTGTTCCTGGATTGCCGCAGCCTGGAATACGCGGCTGTGCCCCTGCCTTTAGCCGAGCGGGGCTATGCGGTGGCCGTGCTGAACAGCGGAGTGCGCCGAGGCCTGGCGAGTTCCCAGTACAACATCCGGCGGCGGCAGTGTGAAGAGGCGGTGCAGCTGCTGCAGGAAAAGCTTCCCGGCATCACCTCCCTCAGAGACGTGGGGCCTGAGCATCTGGCTGTGGTGAACCAACTGCCCGAACCGCTCAAAAGGCGCGCCCGCCATGTGGTGACAGAAAACGCCCGGGTATTGCAGGGAGTGGCCGCGCTGCAGGCGGGAGATCTGGAGGAATTCGGCCGGCTGGTGAGTGCATCCCATGCCAGCCTCAGAGATGATTTCGAGGTAAGCTGCCGGGAGCTGGATATTCTAGTGGAGCTGGCCCTAGAGGTGCCAGGGGTTTTGGGGTCAAGAATGACGGGGGCAGGCTTTGGCGGATGCACCATTGCCCTGGTGCCCCGATCCAGCCTGCCCACCTTTGAGGAACAAATCCGTATTGAGTATCAACGGCGGACAGGGCTCCCAGCGGAAATCTTCACCTTCCGCCCTGCCCCCGGTGCCCGCCTTATAGCAGCAGCACGTCCACGATCTTGAAGTAGATGATCAGTGCCAGAGCATCTACTAGTGTGGTAACCACGGGCGCAGCCATAATGGCTGGGTCCGCTTTTAACGCCCGGGCAGCCAGGGGCAGCATGCTGCCGATGGTGGCCGCGATAATCACCGTGGCATAAAGGGCCAGCGAGACTGCCACGGCCATGGTATAGCTGCCGGGATGAGTCAAGATGATGCGCAGGAAGTTGGCACTGGCGAGGGCCAAGCCCACGAGGGCACTGACCGCAAGCTCCTTGCGCAAAATGCGCCCCACATCCTTCAGGCTCAACTCATTGAGGGCCATGCCGCGGATCACCAAAGTCGAACTCTGGGAACCCGTGTTTCCCCCAGTATCGGTGAGCATGGGGATGAAGGTTACCAAGACGGGCAGCGAGATAAAGGCCGCCTCGTACTTCCCTAGAATGCTGCCGGTGACCATGGCTGAAAGCATGAGGATCATGAGCCAGAGCACGCGGTTCTTGGCGAGGGAAAACACGCTGGTTTTCAAATACGGTTTTTCCGAGGGGACCATAGCTGCCATCTTCTGGAAGTCCTCTGTGGCTTCTTGGTGGATAACCTGGACCACGTCATCGAGGGTGACAATGCCCACCAGCCGGTTCTCTTCGTCCACCACCGGCAGGGACAGGAAATCATAGTGGGAAAAGAGGGCAGCCACATGTTCCTGGTCGTCGGAGGTGCGGGCGAAAATCACGTTCCGTTCCATAATGTCCCCGATGACGTCATCGTCCTGGGCTAGGAACAGCTCCCGCACCGTGACCACACCTTCTAGGCGGCGGTTGTCGTCCATGACGTAGCAGGTGTACACCGTTTCTTTGTCTATCGCGGTGCGCCTGATCCTCTGGAAGGCCTCGGCAACAGTCATGGTCTTCCGCAGGTCCACAAACTCCGCAGTCATGATGCTGCCCGCAGAGTGGGGCGGATATTTGAGGAAGTGGTTGATCAATTCCCGCACATCCGGGGAGGCGTTGCGCAGCACCCTTTTTACCACGTTGGCGGGCATTTCTTCCAGAAAGTCGGCGGCATCATCCATGAACAGATCATTGATAATGTGGCTTACTTCCTGGTCCGTGATGGCTTCGACAATATACTGCTGCATGTCGCTGGGGAGGTAGGAGAAAATCTCTGCGGCCCGATCCTTGGGCAGGGAACGGAACACCATGACCACGTGTTCCCTCTTCAGCTCCTCCATGAAAGCGGCAATATCAGCATCCTGCAGTGAAACAAGTTCAGCGCGAACGGTTTTGAAATCCTTATCGGCGATCAAACGTTCCAGTTCACGAAGGTCGATTGCCATTTGTTTTTATCCCCCTTTCCATAAATGGTGGAGCATAAAAACGAACAGCGGCTGCCGCGGATCAAGCAGCAGCGATCGGGAGAAATGAGCGCGGGCCCACATCGTCCGGCCACCCGTCAGGGTCACTGCTCGCTTCTATGCTTCGCCAGCTACTGTCCACTCACTTCTCCCCCCTTCGTTTGTAGTCTAGTCTACCCGTACTTAGTCTACACCAACGCAGTCCAGCCTGCAATTCGAGTCCCAGCAAAAAACCCGGCCCTTAACGAAAAATCCATCGTCAGCAGCCGGGTTGCTCGTGTTCAGTTGGCCAGGGGCCAAGTTGATTCTGCTTGGAACGCTTGGGGAAAAATCTGGCTTAAGAAATCCACCACATGCTCCACGGGGACAATTTCCACCCCTTCTATGCTGGTGGGCAGGTTATCCAAATTCTCTTTGGGGACAAAGACTTTCTTCACCCCGCCTTGTTTGGCCCCGTAAATCTTGGCATGCAGGCCGCCCACGGCTTTCACCTTGCCCCGCAGGGAAATCTCGCCCGTCACCGCGATGTCTTGGGGGATGGGCAGTCCCTTCACCGCGCTGATGATGGCCGCCAAGATAGCTACACCCGCGGACGGGCCATCAATGTTGCCGCCCCCCACCACGTTGACGTGAAGATCGAAGCTGCTCAGTTCCTCACCGGTTACAGCGCGGAACACAGAAGCAGCATTAAACACACTGTCTTTGGCCATGCTGCCCGCGGTGTCGTTGAAGCGCACCTGGCCTTTTCCTGGCTCCCTGCTGGGAAAGGCCACCGCCTCGATCTCCAGAATCGAGCCCACATAACCGCTCACCCCCAGGCCTAAGATGCGACCCACTTCCTTCGTGGGCGAGGCCTTGGTGGGCACATGGGAACTCAGCCGAGCCGCCTGGATGACCTCCTGCATGTCCTCCTTGGTGATCACCAGCTCATCCTGCTTTCCGCCGCGATAAAGGGCTACCCCAAAGGCATCGGCCAAAAGGCGTGTGGCCCGCCGTCCCTCAATGGTATACTCTGCGGCCAGTTCGGCCACGCCCGGTGCGAGCTTCACGCCCAGGCGCTGAGCCGCTGAGCGGACGATTTCGATGATGTCCTGGGGTGTCAAGGGGTTGAAGAACACTTCCGCGCAGCGCGACCGCAAAGCCGGGCTGATCTCGGAAGGATCCCTGGTGGTGGCCCCGATGAGCACGAAGTCTGCCGGTGCTCCTTTGGTGAACAGCTGGTGGATGTACTTAGGTGTCTGGGGATCATGGGGATCGTAATAGGAAGACTCGAAGATCACCCGCTTATCTTCCAGCACCTTGAGCAGCTTGTTCTGGAGGATAGGATCCATTTCCCCGATCTCATCGATAAAGAGCACACCGCCGTGGGCCTCGGTTACCAGGCCCAGTTTTGGTTCGGGAACCGCGCCATCGGCCAGGTCCCTGCGGGCCCCTTGGTAGATGGGATCATGCACCGAGCCCAAGAGGGGGTTGGTCACCTCCCTGGGGTCCCAGCGCAGAGTGGTGCCGTCCACTTCCACAAAGGGAGCATCTTCACTGAAGGGTGTATACTCCTTCTGTTTGGCATACTGCAGCGCCAAGCGGGCCACAGTGGTCTTGCCCACACCAGGGGGGCCATACAGCAGTACATGCTGAGGGAAGGGCGAGCTGATTTTGGTGAGCAGCGATTTCACCGCTTCTTCCTGGCCCACCACCTCTTCCAGCCGCTGGGGCCGCATCAGGTCGGCGGTAGAGCGGGAGAGGCTGCGCTTTTCCAGCATCTCCAGCTCAGCGTATTTTTTCAAAGTCTGAGCGTTGTCCGGCCCCGCAACCTCCTTGAGCACCTGCATGCGCACCTCTTTGATGTATTCCACGTGGCGCTCCTGCAGCTTGGCGCTGACCTTCTGCTCCAGCTGTTCTTCCACGGTGCGCTTGGCCAGGAGATCTGCCAAATAGTCCTCCAGTTCCTGGAGGACCTGCACAGCTTCTTCTGGCGTTCGCTGGCCACTGATGGTGGGATCATCGTGGACTAAGCGTTCTAGGGCCAAAATGCGATCTTCGATTTTCTCTGATTGAAGTAACTCCAAAGAATCCAATTTGCCCGCTTTGAGCGCCAGCTGATCTTCTCCATGCACCTCAGCCAAGATGCTCATGAGCGCGGCAACATGCTTTTCTAAAGACAGATCCCGATTCTGCGACTGTTTTGTATCCAATGGGGATAACCCTCCACAACTAAGTACTACTGTGCAGCCACCACATTAACGAGCACGGTTACGTGCACTTTGGGGTGCACTTTCACCACCACAGGGTGCGTGCCCAAGCTCTTTATTGGCTCCTTAATCTCTATCTTCCTCTTGTCAATTTCTACCGCGAACTGCCTGCGCAGTTGGTCAGCTATTTCTTGGGGAGTAACGGAACCGAACAGCTTGCCCCCTTCGCCGACCTTGGCCTGCACCTCCAGCTTTTGATCCTTGATCTTTTCACCAATTTTCTGGGCTTCCTTCAGCTCCCGTTCGGCCTTCGCGGATTCAAGCTGTTTCTGCTGGGCCACGTGGCGCAAATTGCCCTCGCTGGCCTCTACAGCCAGGCCCCGGGGCAGCAGGTAGTTGCGCCCATAGCCTTCTGCAACCTCCACCACATCGCCTTTCTTGCCGAGGCTCTTAATATCTGCTTGTAGGATTACTTTCATGACTACCCCGCCTTTCTAATCTTGGGCTTGATCGTCTTCCACCACACCATCTACAACCTCTTCTGGTGCATCCGTTTCTATTACTTCGGCTTTGGCCGTCAATAACCTGCGAAAGTCAAAGAACCCATCGGCCACAGTCAGCATCACCAAAGCCACGAGCACAAAGGGCACCCAGAAGAGCAGCAGCACAAACAGAACCCGCAGGAAGCTGGATGTGCCGCGCTGCTGGAAGTAATACCAGGCCAGGCTGAGGCCTGTCACCATATAGGCAGTGGAAGTGATGTAGAACAGGTTCACACCCAGAAACTCCAGCCACGGGGGTAGGGCCACAAAACGCGCCAGGGAAACGAGCACCCAGCCTGCCAGGAAAAACGGAGACACATAAGCAGGCAGTCGCCATTGGCTGAAGGGCTGCACCCACGCCACGGACTCTCCCATGCGCTTGAGCACCAAGCGCGCCACGGCTAGATGCACGAAGGACATGCCCAATGATGCTAAGAACAGCAGGGCGGGCAGGCCGTTCTTGAACAAGAACGGAACTAGCTCCAGCATGATCTGCAGCTGTGCCAGGGATTCTTCCGCTGCCCCCAGGCTGCGGGAGGTTTCGATGGCCTGTTCAATGCTCTGGGTAAACGTGTTCATTAAGTCAAGGTACATGTTGCCGCCGATCACCAAGGCATACAGCAGCATGTTCAGCCCGATGACCACCAGGTTGGCAAAAACACCGATGGCCATGAGTTTGGTGAAGGAAAACCTCTCCTTTAGGGCCAAGCCCAAGGCCACTCCCACAAAGCCCCAGATAATAATGGAGAGGCCGGCAAAAACGTGGCCCGCGACCAGACCGGTGACCAAGGCCGCGACTATGGAGGTAATTATACCCCAACGAAACCCCTGGCGGTAGACTAAAAGAATGAGGGGCACGGGCACAATCATCGCCGGTATGCCCAGGTACTCTCCGACCAAGGTGAGCAGCACCGTGAGCGCGCCCAGCATGGCATCAGTTAATGAACGCGTCTTCATCAGTTCACCTTCTATTCTGCATTCTAAAAAAGGAGCAGCTGCGCTGCTCCCTTTCCCTTACTCAACCGTATAAGGCATCAAGGCCATAAAACGAGCTCTTTTAATCGCCGTCGTCAGCTGTCTTTGATGCCGCGCACAGTTGCCAGAAATGCGTCGTGGCAAGATCTTGCCGCGTTCTGTCACATAGCGGCGCAAACGGCCAACTTCTTTGTAGTCGATCTGATCGATCTTATCGACGCAAAAAGAGCAGATCTTCCTTCTGCCTCGACGACCTCTATCTCTAGCCATTTCTTCGCCTCCAAACCACTTTGATTAAAACGGAACATCATCAAATTCGGGTTCGGGCGGTCCTTCATCCATGGGCTCTTCGCTTGCAAAACCCTTGGCGCGATCGAGGAAACGAACCTGATCAGCCACAACCTCCGCGGCTTTCCTTCTGATTCCATTCTGATCATCGTAGGAGCGAATCTGCAGGCGCCCTTCCACGGCAACGAGGCGGCCTTTGGTCAGGTGATTGGCACATACCTCTGCCTGCTTCCGCCAGGTCACGATGTCAATGAAATCCGTCTCCCGCTCGCCGCTCTGGCCCACAAAGGGGCGGTCCACTGCCAGCGTAAAGTTGGTTACCGCGATCCCCGTCTGGGTGTAGCGCAGTTGGGGGTCAGCCACCAGTCGCCCGATGAGAATTACCCTATTTAACACCCGTGTTCACTCCTTTGCTCATTCTACATCTCTTCGAACGAGCAGATAACGCACGACTTCATCGGTGATCTTAAGAATACGTTCGACCTCGGAAGTCGCTCCGCTTTCTGCTTTAAAGTCGATCACCACATAGAAGCCTTCGGTGTTGTTCTTGATCTCGTAAGCGAACCGGCGTTTTCCCCACTGATCGACCTTTTCGATCTCGCCGCCCACACCAACGATCAGATCTTTTGTCTTCTCGATTTGGGCCGCCAATGCTTCTTCATCAAGCTGTGGGGAATAGATAACCATCAGCTCATAAGCTCGCACCGCAGCTTCACCTCCCCTCTGGACAAATGGCCCTAAGCCTAGGCTTAGAGCAGGGCAGGTTTATTATATCACCGCCCCAAATCGAAGTCAAACGTTGAAGCGGAAGAAAATGACATCCCCATCCTGCACCAAATAGTCCTTACCCTCAATGCGCTGCAGGCCTTTGTCCCGACAGGCCTGGACGGAACCTTCTGTTACCAAAATTTGCCAGGGAATTACTTCCGCCCTGATAAACCCCCGCTCCATGTCGGAATGGATGCGCCCCGCGGCTTGGGGGGCCGGCATTCCCCGGGGAATAATCCAGGCTCGGGTTTCTTCTCCCTTGATGGTGTAGAAGGTGATCAGATCCAAAAGGCGCACCCCCGCCTCCACCAGGCGGTGCAGGGCAGGCTTGTCCATGCCGGCATCGGCCAAGAACAGCTCGGCTTCTTCTGGGTCTAGGCGGGTTAGCTCTCGTTCAAAATCGGCAGCCATGGTGATCACCTCGGCACCTTCAGCAGCAGCCCAGGCCGAGAAGTCTGCGGGAGCCTCCAACCGCCCCTCATCGGTGTTCAGTACGTACATCACGGGCTTGGCCGAAAGGAGGGGCAGGTCGGGAAGGGTGGGCAGATCAGTGCGGCGCAGGGGAGTACCCTGCTCCAAAGCTGAGGCGTAAGAGTCAAGAAGCTCCAGTTCTTCCCGGTATTTAGGCTCACCGGTTTTCAGCATGCGCTCTGTGCGCTCCCTGCGCTTGCGGACGGTTTCCAGGTCAGCCAGTATCAGTTCCAGATCTACAATCTCCACATCGCGTAAGGGATCCACCGTACCTGTGCTGTAGGCCACATCGTCGTTGGAGAAAAGGCGCACCACATGGGCCAGGGCATCCACTTCCCGGATGTGCCCCAAGAACTGGTTGCCCAGGCCTTCTCCCCGGCTGGCTCCCTTGACCAAGCCGGCGATATCTACGAACTCGATAGTGGCCCCCGTAAGCACCTTGGGCTGGCTCACCTGGGCAACGGCCAGCAGCCTTTGATCAGGGATGAGCACCACTCCCTGGTTTGGCTCGATGGTACAGAAGGGATAGTTCATGGCCGGTACATCGAGCCCGGTCAGGGCGTTGAACACCGTTGATTTTCCCACATTGGGCAGGCCGATAATCCCGATCCGCAGCGCCATTGATTTCACCTCCGGAAAAAGATACACTAAAGGACGAGCACATTACCTGAACTGAAGGAGGGGTTGCCATGCGGCGCCTGACCAGAGCAGCGATCATTGCCGCAGCCTACATCGCCCTAGTGTTTGCCTTCCAGTTTGCCAGCTTTGGCCCCATCCAGTTCCGCGTAGCGGAAGCTTTGACTCTGCTGCCGATGGTTTATCCCGAAGCCATCGCCGGCATCTATGTGGGAGCCCTCCTCGCCAATGTCCTGGGCGGCTACGGCCCGTGGGACATCTTCGGCGGCAGTCTGGTCAGTCTGCTCGCGGCTGTCGTCACCTACCGCTACCGGCACCAGCCTGTGGTGGCCTATGCCTCGCCCATTCTGCTCAATGCCTTTTTGGTCAGCCTCTACCTGCGCTTTATCTTCGAAGTGCCGTCCTACTGGCTGTTGGTGCTGAGCATCGGAGTCGGCCAGGCAGTCGTGGTCCTGGGCCTGGGTGTTCCCCTCCTGCGCTTTCTGCAGAAGAATCAAGATCGGTTTCTATAAGAAAGGATTTCGGCCAACATCTGCTCCCGCAGCCGATCCACAGCAGCGAAGTCCATGAACGCGGTATACAGCTGCTCCACAACCTGGTGAGTGCTTTGGGCCCGCTGCAGTTCGGCAATGCCCAGGTCCACCAGCTCCCTGAACAGGGAGGTATCTCTGTCTTCTGCGCGATTCTCTTGTTGGCGGCAGCACGCGATACGTTCCCCTTCCAGCTCAGGCGGCAGGGTTTCCAGGGCCGTCTCGCTCAGTACGGCCAAGTTCAGCTCCGGAATGAGCAGATGCTGGAGCCGCTGCGGATCCAAGGGATAGTGGAATGCTTCCACCGCTAAACCGCTGAGCTCGGCTTGGGCCAGGATGAGCGCTAAGCGCTCGGCTTGGCCGCAGCCAGGTGGCCCAACAAGAATGTATCTCCTCAGCCCTGCACTGAGCGTTCCAATCTCACTTACATACCCTTCGGGCGTGAGCGCAGAGGCAAAAAGATGCCGAGCTCTGGACGGCTGACCTCGGCCCTGCCGCGCCCAGTGAACCTGCTTCAGGATTTCCTCAAGCTCAGAGCCGCAGGTTACTGCCTCGCCGCGCCGGCGGGCTGCCGTATTCTCTTCCACAGCCAAGGCGGCGGCGAAGTAGCGGAAGGCCGCAGCAAAGTGGGCTGCTTTCTCCCTCCCCACGGCTTCGATAGCCTCGCGCTGGGAGGCCAGTGCGTCTTTCGACCAGAATGCTCCCAAGTTGACCAGTTCGTCGCGGCAGCCAGGAAGTTTGGGCTCCATAACATGGGGAAAGGTGGCATCGATCACGGCCACCCCCAATTTTGGACAGGCAAAGGCATCTAGAGAGCGTGAATCGGAGCTGCAGAAAAAGAGCTCCAAGGCAAAACCTTCTTGCTCGAGGGCTTGGGCCAGGTCTTTCATCAGACGTGACTTGCCGGTACCTGGACCGCCTTTAAGGAGGTAGACCCTTCGGGCGTCCCCCCCAATGATGTGCTCGAAAAATGGATGGAAACCTCGGCCTCCGTTACTGCCCGCAAACAGCCTGCGCACCTGCACAGCGTAGACCCCCTTTGGAGTAGGATCGAACTCCTTCCAGTATATTCTTCACCGGGGTGCTGTGCCCTGACCCTTAATCTGGCGCACCAGTTTATCCCTGGGAATCAGAATCACTCTCCCGCAGGTGGTGCACTTCAGGCGCGTATCCACCCCGGGCTTGATCACTTCCCAGGTCTGTCCGCCACAGGGGTGCTTTTTGCGCAGTGTCAGGATTTGTCCCACTTCATGCATGAAGTTCCCCCCCAAGATTTCCCTCTACTGCGATTATTATAGCATAGGTTTCCGGCAAATATTTAGAGGGTATTGCCGGACGGCGCAGAACTATAGAGAAAACCAGAGTGAGGATGAAAGGATGACCTACTTGAAAAAGATTAACGCACTGCTTTTAGTTGCTATTCTGGCCCTTTCGGTCTTTGTGAGCCCCTTGGCCGCCCTGGCGCAAAGCGAAGAGATCGTGGCTAAAGTGAACGGCGTAGCCATCACCCGGCAGCAGTTCATCGACCTGCTGGAAGCCGAATTTGGCCATTTCGTTCTGCAGGAACTGATTCAGCGGGAACTCGTGCGCCAGAAGGCCGAGCAGCTGCAGGTAACCGTGGATGAAGCCGAGTTTGCTGAGACCTATGAAATGGTCATGGCCCAAGTCGGCGGTCCAGCCGCGCTGCAGCTCATGTTGATGCAGAATGGCCTGACCGAGGAAATGTTCAAGGACCAGATCCGCTTCAGCATGCTGGCCAGCGCCTTAACCCAAGCAGAAGTTCAGGCCAGCGAAGAAGATCTGCGCAAGTTTTTTGAAGAAAACCGTGCGTACTACGACCAGCCGCTGGCCGTGGAGGTAAGCCACATCCTCGTGGAAACCGAAGAGCAGGCCCGTGACCTTCTGGCCCAGCTGGAACAGGGCGCTGACCTGGCCGCGCTGGCCCAGGAACACTCCCTGGATCCCGGTACTGCCCCCTATGGCGGCTACCTGGGCATGATCACCGAGGGTCTGACTGTTCCTGAATTTGAGACTGTGGCTTTTTCCTTGACTGAGGGTGCCTATGGTCTAGCAGAGAGCGTCTATGGTTGGCACGTGATCACGGTGCACTCCAAACAGGAGGCTAAGGCAGCCGATTACGCCGTAATTGCCGACCAGGTGGAATACGATTACCGCCGCACCAAGGCTCTAGATCTGCAGAGCTATCTGTATAGACTGGAGCAGGAGGCTGAACTGGAAGTAATCTGGCAGCCGAAGTAATCGCTAGTATAACTCGACGGGGGAGGCACTTTGCCTCCCCCGTTTTTTTACTGCTCACCATAGCCCTTCGGTAGCGTGATAGAACGCCAGGTACTTCCGAAACCTCGCCTGGAGAAGCTCGGTCCTTGCCAGGGATGATGGCCGGCACGCCACGCGTGCCTTTTCAGCCGGAGTGATCTCAGACTCACCAACGACGCTAGCCAGGGCCACCAATATGGCGCCTGTGGTGGAATCGTGCTTGGTCCCAGTGGTCCACAGCTCCCTGCCCAGCAGGTCACAGGCCAGCTGCAGCCAAAAAGAGGAATGCATGATGCCGCCCGAGATGAAAATCCGTTCCGGTGTCTCCGCCACTTCGGTGAGGATCCCGTAGCACTGATAGAGGTTGAAGAGGACCCCTTCCAAGATTGCGTAGTACATCTCTGCGGGGCCGTGCTGAGCCTTCAAGCCCACGAAGCCGCCGGGCCTGTCCTCATCCCAACCGGGGCAGCGCTCCCCATAGATGAAAGGGAGAAACAGGGGTGCCGTCTGCACATCCACCTGGGCAGCCTGCCTGCTCAGTTCTGCGTAGCCGTGGGAGCGAAACCCGTACTGGTCTAAGAACCAATCAACGCAGTTGGCTCCATTGGTGGCAGCACCTGCCAAATACCTGCCCCCATACAGGTAGTAGCACCAAGTGGAGGGCTGCTGCGGAAGGGTTGGTATATCCACCACCAGGCGCATGGCAGCGCTGGTGCCCACAGAAAGGGACATCATGCCTCCCTGCGCGGCCCCGACAGCCACCTGGTTCATTGCTCCATCGGCCGCCCCCACCGTCACAGGGGTCCCCTCCTTGAGGCCCACTTCTTGCGCCACGGCTGCCCTCAGCCTTCCCCAGTGGAAAACTTCCTTGAGTTCAGCCAACTGCTGCCTGCGCACACCCACAAAGGAGAGCAGGTCATCATCCCAATCCAGCGAGTGCAGGTTGAAAAGGCCAGTGCCTGAAGCGGTACAGCGGGAAACAGCCCTTTCCCCCGTAAGCACGAAATAGAGGTACTCCACCTGGGAAGAAAGGAAACGCGCCCGCTTCACCCGTTCCGGCGCGGTGCGTGCCAAATGGTAGTACTTGTAGGATGGATACATAGCATGGGTCATGCAGCCAGTCCTCTGATAGTAATCTCGCACCAGGCTGCCATCCTTTTTCAGCTCGGCCACAGTGGATGCGGCCGAGAGATCGGCCCACATACTGATGGGCCCGAGGGGCCGTGCCTGTTCATCCAAGAGGAGCAGACTATGCCAGGTTCCCACGAGGCCGATGGCCGCGATGTCAGTGGTGGTGCGCCCAACCAGCTCCTTAAGGGCCCGCAGGGCCACAGCCACCATGCCCTCAGGGTCCTGTGTTCGCTTGTCCGTTACGCTGGCATCAAACGGTATTTCCACTGTGTCCACAAGGCCCGCTGCGACCGAATAGAGAGTACACTTAGCCGCGGACGTGCTCACCTCAAGACCGATGATGTTCACTGGGGATCACCTGCTCTCTCGCACACAGACTGGCAGCGAATGTTCACCGGACTGATGCCGGCGCATTTCCCGGGAAATAATTCTCCCCCTACCCTGGTATGTCCTCGGCGATGGGTCAGTTAAGTTGGCCTGCTTGTTTTCGCCCTTTACACAAAGAAAAAGAGCAAGGCAACCCTGTCCCTGCTCAGGAACAGATGCCTTGCTCGCGTTCTTTACTGTTCCCCACTGGCCTCCGGCTTCCAGCGCAGTACCGGATGGCGCGCTGCCCGGGCTTCATCTACCCGTTTGACTGGCGTGTTGTGGGGCGCGGAAGTGAGCATTTCCGGATTCTCCTTAGCTTCTTCCGCGATCTGACGCATGACCTCGATGAACTCATCCAAGGTCGATTTGGCTTCCGTTTCCGTTGGTTCGATCATGATGGCCTCATCCACAATGAGCGGGAAGTAGACCGTCGGAGCGTGAAAACCGTAGTCCGACAGGCGCTTGGCCAGATCTAGGGTGCGCACGCCGTACTTCTTGAGGTGGGAGCCCGAAAGCACGAACTCGTGCATGCAGATACGCTCGTAGGGCAATTCGAAAACGTCTTTCAGCTTGTTCATGACGTAATTGGCGTTGAGCACCGCTGTGGCACTCACTTCACGCAGCCCTTGCGGTCCGTGGGAGAGGATGTAGGCGTAAGCCTTGGCGTACACCAAGAAGTTCCCGTAGAAGGAGCGCACGCGGCCCACAGAATGCTCGGGCATAACCAGCCGGAACTGATCGCCGTCCTTTTGCACCACCGGTCCCGGCAGGAACGGTGCCAGTTTCTCGGAAACCACGATGGGACCAGCACCTGGCCCGCCTCCGCCATGGGGTGTGGAGAAGGTCTTGTGCAGGTTGAAGTGCACTACGTCAAACCCTGTATCGCCTGGGCGCACAACCCCCATGATGGCGTTGGCGTTGGCTCCATCATAGTAGAGCAGGCCGCCGGCTTCATGGACAATCTGCGCGATCTGGCAGATGTTCTCGTCGAACAGCCCCAAGGTGTTGGGGTTGGTGAGCATCAGACCGGCCGTGTTGGGGCCCACCAGCTTCTTCAGGGCTTCCACATCTACACCGCCCCGTTCATTGGAGGGCACTTCCACAACCTTATAGCCCACCATGGCGCAGCTGGCAGGGTTGGTGCCGTGTGCTGAGTCGGGAACCAGCATTTCTGTGCGGTGCCCTTCACCCCGGTGGTTGTGGTAGGCTTTGATCACCATCAAACCGGACAGCTCTCCATGGGCACCAGCCGCGGGCTGCAGCGAGGTCTTCGCCAGCCCGGCAATGGCCGCGAGATGCTCACTCAGATTATAGATGAGCTCCAGCGCGCCCTGAACCGTTTCTTCCGGCTGGTATGGATGGATGGCGCTCAGGCCAGGCAGGCTGACCAGATCTTCATGCACCCTGGGGTTGTACTTCATAGTACAGGAACCTAGGGGATAGAAGCCCACATCCACTCCGTGATTGCGCCTGGGCAGCTGGGTGTAATGGCGTACAACCTCCAGCTCACTCACTTCCGGCAGTGCCGGCGGTTCCGTACGCAGATACTCCTGGGGGATCAATTCCTCAAGGGGCGTCTCGGGAACATCAAGCTCGGGCAGCCTGTAACCCCTCCGCCCAGGTGTCGACCGCTCAAAGATCAAGGGGACGTCGGCACGCAGTGTCATTGGATCAACCCCCTTAGAGTGCTGACGAAGTCGTCGATTTCCTGCTTGGTCCGGGCTTCAGTGACGGAGAAGAGCACCAGATCAGGATGACCAAACCGAGCTAGCGGCAGGCCGCCCAAAAAGCCGTGGTCTAAGAGGCGCTTGTTGATTTCCACCCAATCCACCTGGCCGCGCACCGCAAATTCACGGAAGGTAGGTGCCGAGAACGGCGAAGACAGGCCCGGGATCTCCAGAAGACGCTGTTTCATGTAACTAGCCTTCTGCAGGCATTGGTAACCCACATCCCGAAAGCCCTGCTTGCCCAGGACGCTCAGGTAAATGGTGGCAGCCAGGGCATTGAGAGCTTGGTTGGAGCAGATGTTGGATGTGGCCTTTTCCCTGCGGATGTGCTGTTCCCGGGTCTGGAGGGTGAGCACAAAAGCCCGCTTCCCCTCTGCATCCACTGTTTCACCCACAACGCGGCCCGGCATCCGCCTGATCAGCTTGTCTGTGGTGGCAAAAAAGCCAAATGCCGGCCCGCCGTAGCCCATGGCCTGCCCTAGACTCTGCCCGTCGCCCACAACGATATCGGCCCCCAGCTCGCCTGGGGATTTGAGCAGGCTGAGGCTGATGGGATCCACTGCCATGACCAAAAGCCCCTTGGCCTCGTGGATACGCGCCTTCAGGGCAGCAACGTCTTCCAACAACCCGAAAAAGTTGGGCTGCTGCACCACTACGCAAGCCGCTTCAGCCCAGGGCAGATCAGCTAGGCGGTCAAGGTCGACAGTACCTGTTTCAGCATGCTGAGGCATGAAAACGATGGAGACATCCTGGTTCTCCAAATAGGTGCGCACCACAGCCTGCCACTCGGGGTGCAGAGTTGCGGGCAGGATGACGAGCTCGCGCTTTGTGGCGGCACAAGCCATTAAGCAGGCTTCGGCCAAAGCACTGGCCCCATCGTACATGGACGCGTTCGATGCTTCCATGCCTGTCAGCTCGCAGATCATGGTCTGGTATTCAAAGATGCTCTGCAGGACACCCTGGGTTATCTCAGGCTGGTAGGGTGTGTAGGCCGTGAGGAACTCTCCCCGGCCCACAATGTGCTTGATGATGCTGGGGATGAGGTGATCGTAGGCCCCTGCCCCCAGGAAAGAGACGAGTTGTGTTGCATCCTTGTTTTTTCCGGCCAGTTCCCTGAAGTGGCGCACCAGTTCTGCTTCGCTCAAGGGGCCGGGAACATCCAGGTCCCCCTGGAACATAGCCTCCGCTGGAATATCTTGGAAAAGATCCTCTATCTTCTCCAACCCCAGGCTGGCCAGCATTTCCTGCTGCTCATCCTTGGTCAAAGGGAGGTAACGCACTTAGTTAAACCCCCTTTAGGTATTCGGCGTACTCCTGTTCGCTCATGAGATCGCCAACCTGCGGCGTACCCTCAACTTCGATCTCCACAATCCAACCTTTATCTAGGGGAGATTCATTGATCAACTCAGGGCTGTCTTCCAGCTCTTCATTGACCGCCACAACTTTGCCGCTCACCGGAGCGTATACATCGGAAACAGCCTTCACCGACTCTAAAGCGCAGAAGCCTTCCCCTTCCTCTACCCAATCACCGACGGAAGGGAGGTCGACGAAAACAATGTCCCCAAGCTCGTTTTGGGCGTAATCGCTGATACCGATCCGCACGATGTTGCCCTTTACTAGAACCCACTCATGCTCCTTGGTATACAGCAGTTTCTCACTCATGATGAAACCTCCTCGTTGTATTCTCTCGCTAGCTAAGCTGCCTAGGCCAGGAAGCGGCCCTTGATGATCTTGGCCTTAGCTAGTTTTTTCCTGATCTGCACCTGAATTTCGGTCCCCGGTTGAGCGAGGTCCACCCGGACGTAGCCCATGCCGATGGGATGATCGAGGCTGGGCGAATGGGTGCCGCTGGTCACCGCGCCGATTTCTTCCCCATCCAGAGTAAGCAGAGGATAGCCCTGGCGCGGAATTCCCTTGTCGATCATGGTGAACGCGACCAGCTTGCGCTGGACACCCTCTTCCTTCTGCTTCAGCAGCACGTCGCGCCCTACAAACTCTTTGTGGAGTTTGACAAAGCGCCCCAACCCCGCTTCCAGAGGAGTGGTGTGCTCATCGATGTCATTTCCGTAGAGGGGCATGCGCGCCTCCAGACGCAGAGTGTCCCGGGCTCCCAAGCCCACAGGCTTCACACCATATTTCTCACCATGGGTCAAAAAGGCGTCCCAGAGCTCTTCAGCAAACTCGTTGGGAAAATACAGTTCAAAACCGTCTTCGCCGGTATAGCCCGTGCGGGACAGGAGCACCTGCACACCCTTGTATTCCGGTTCCATGAACGTATAGTTCTTGAGATCAGCAACGGATACACTCAAGACTTCTTCCACTAGCGGTGCTGATTTGGGTCCCTGGATGGCAATGAGCGTCAGCTCGTTACTGCGGTCGGCCAGCTGAGTGTCGGGTTTGAGGTTCTGTTCGATCCAGGCATAGTCCTTGGCGGTATTGGCCGCGTTGACCACGAGCAAAAAGCCCTGCTCAGTGCGGTAGACGAGAATATCGTCAATAATGCCCCCCCGCTCATTGGTTAGGCAGCTGTACTGGATTTCTCCCACCTGCAGCTGGCTGGCATCGTTGGTGCACAACGAGTTGACTGTAGCTAGTGCCCCGGACCCGGCAAGTTCAAATTCTCCCATGTGCGTGAGATCAAAGATGCCCACTGCAGATCGGACGGTGAGATGTTCTTCCACCAGACCCGTGTACTGCACAGGCATTTCAAAGCCCGCATAATCGATCATCTTGGCACCTAGGGCGCGGTGCTTAGCCGTAAGCGGCGTCTGCTTCACTACTCCCCTCTCCTTTCGTCTGTACCAGCTCTGCCCCGAGAGCTTACCAAGTTCTTCTCCACTACAAACTAGTTTCCTCCTGTCACCATTTCCGAACTCGTGGATAATATAAAGGGCTACTACCCATCATCAGGGGGGATAGTCCGTGAATCTGCTGAAAAGGATAATGGATCCCATCCTCAAAGCGCGCCGGAAGACCATGATCCTCATCTGGCGCCGCAAACGGCGTTAGCTGGAGCTTTGCCTGAAGTTATGCACATTATCCACAGGACCTGTGGACAACTGTGTGGATTTTACCTGTTGGCCAAGTAGATCAGGATGAAGACGACTATGGCGATGGCAATCCAGCCCAGGGTTACTACCCTTTTCGTCTCTGGGTTAGCCTCCATCTCGCTCCGCATGCGGCGGCGCTGAGCTCGGTTCGCTTCTTTGAGCAGGCTCACCCCTTTAGCAATATCCCCGCTTTTGCGATACAACACGCCCAGGTTGTGGGTGGCAGTCGGGTTCCCTGGGTCCAGCAGCAAGGCCCGCTCATAGGCCTCTTTGGCGCGCTCGTTCCAGCCCCGTTCGGCATAGATGTTGCCCAGATTGGTATGGGCACTGGCCAGATTGGGATCGAGGGCCAGAGCGTCATTGAAACAGACTTCGGCCTGGCGGAGGTCTTTGCGCCGGGCGTAGACCACACCCAGCTTGTTCATGGCTCGCGCGTGCTGTGGATCCTCCTCCAAGAGCTGTCTGAGCACTTCCTCCGCCTTGTCCAGCTCCCATTTTTCCATATACTGCAGCGCTTGGCTGTAGAGCTGCTCACTACGGGCGGTCACGATTGACCACCTCCCTTAACATCTGTTTGTGGTTTTCATTATACCGAAAAACAGGGACAAAAGCCACACTAAGCGGCAGCCTCCCACACAAGCCTTACCAGCAGCCACAGGCCGGCCAAGCCCAGAATGGGATAAGCCGTTTCGATCAGCCAGCCGAAGCCAAAGTAGGACAAGCCTGCCCCCACGGCCACCGCCGCGCAGGCTGCCGCGGTCCAGTTTACGTTGCGCAGCTGTGCAAGCCTGCTCGTCAGGGCCAACGAGTTGGCCAGGGCGGTTGAGTACATCGCCGCCCACAGCAGGATAAGGTATCCCTGCTGCCAGCCGCTTTTCGGGAGCAGATTTAGGAGGGGAAAGGGTTGCTCTAGTTGGGCAGTATCCAACGTGCTCAGCGCCAAATAGAGCAGGAGCATGCAGAGGCCTAAAACGCTGTTTCCCAAGACGGCTAGGCCCCAGCGCTGGGCCTTTGTGCGCAGATGCTGGTGGCTGCTGGCCAGAAAGGAGAGGGCAAACCCCAGGTTGTAACAGGCGTAGAGCAGACCAGCTTCCAACCCAGGCATGAACTTAGAGCTCCTAGATTCCGGGATAAGGATGGGCTGCTGTGGGCCTGAGAGGCGCACAGCGGCCATCAGGCACAGTCCAGCAACCAAGACAGGCGTAAGCCAAGAGCTCAGCCGCAGCACCTTTTCTACCCCTCCGCGCAGGGCAGCATACACCAGCAGAGCAGAGCTGAAGCGCAGCACGAAGCCACCGAGAGGCGTTTTGGCTGCTGCAGCCAGCCCGGCAAACATGACCGCACTCCCCACCAAAAGAAAGGCGGCATATAGCAAGTCCAACACGGCCCTCCATTTTGGGCTAATCGCCTGAAACAACTCTCCGTAGGAGGAAACGTCGTGCTTCGAGCAGGCTTCTAGGGCTAGGTACGTTCCCAGGCAGAAAAGTAGTAGCGCCATGAAAAGGCCAGCCAGTCCTGCCGGCCCGTACCTCACAAAGAACACCACAAGCTCCCGGCCCGAGGCAAACCCCGCACCCACCACTCCTGCCAGGTAGAAGGCCGTTACTGCCCACACTGCACCATACCACCTCCGCTTCCACCCTATTCCCGCAAGGTCTTTTCCAGACTAGGGACAAGGATGCATAAAATCCTAACGGGCACATATACTAGGATAAGTACCTGCGGCAGGAGGTGCGCGATGCTTGTAGATGCTGATGTTGTGCGGCGCGTCCACTGGAGTGAGCCATTGGCAGCGTCCCATCTAGCAGTTACATTGGCTTCCTTGCCCATTCGGCCCTTTGTAGATATTGTGTGTGTGGGAACAGACCGATCCACTGGCGACTCCCTAGGCCCGTTCATCGGCTCGGTTCTGCTTAGGCAAAAAGACAAAGGCTTCATCCCTCCCAGCGTGTCGGTTTACGGCACCATCCACGAACCGGTCCACGCCCTCAATCTCGCGGAGACTATCGAGAAGATTCAGCGCCAGAATCGTCAAAGCACAGTTATCGCGATCGACGCCTGCCTGGGACGGGTCAAGAGTATCGGTTACATCTCTATCAAGCGCGGCCCCCTCCAGCCGGGCACTGGAGTGAACAAACAGCTCCCTGCCGTGGGCGACTATCACATCATTGGAGTAGTCAATGCCTCGGGGTTTTTGGAACATGCGGTGCTGCAGAACACCAGGCTGAGCCTGGTGCTGCGCATGGCGGAAGTCATCGCCGAGGCCTTAACCCTCTGCTTTGGCAACCATTCCTCCCAAGCCGAAGTGGCTTTGGGGTCCTTGTCAATGTTCTGAACCGATTGTTCCACGTGGAACAATCGGCCACATCAAAAGGGGGCGTTGCAGAACTACTCGATTGAGTAGGAGCAACGCTCCTTTTTGTGTCTCTTGGCCTGAAAATGCGCCCAGAGTTGGACAGATCTTGAGATGGCAGACACATACGAGTGTTTTTGG
>JAAYMM010000071.1 GCA_012521335.1 Bacillota bacterium
CACGATGAAGACATACAACAGGAGCCCGCTGACGATGGCCTGCAGGTTGGACTGGACGCCCGCGGCCCGGATCAGTTCGTTGATGGTGAGCAGAGTCATGGTGCCGATGGGGGCTCCGAGCAGGTTACCCACACCACCGTTGAGCATCACACCGCCCATCACATTTGCGGCGATGGCTTTCATCTCAAACAGCGACCCGTTGCCGATGTTGCCCGCTCCAGTTGTCATCAGGAAGACAAAACCGGAGATGCCGGCGGTCAATCCGCAGAGCACATAGGAAAGGAAGATGGTTCTTTTCACGTTAATGCCGAGCATGCGGGCACTCTGGCGATCGCCCCCGACAGCGTAGACGTTGCGCCCGAAACGCGACCACTTCATCAGGATGGCGTAAAGCACAACAAGAACGACTACAACCAGGACGCCGGGTTTGATCTCGCATGGTATGAACACGCCCAGCCTGTTGACTGTGCCCAGCCATGGGATCTCGATGGTATAGTTCCGCAGAGCGACAAAGGCGGGCTGGGTCACATTGAGCGGCTCTCGGTGCAGGGTGGTGAGCAGACCCTGGGCCAAAAACATGCCGGCTAAGGTGATGATAAAGGGCTGGATCTCAAGATAAGCAATGAGCAATCCGTGCATCAGCCCGAAAGCGAGCCCGATCGCCAGGGCCAAAAGCAAGGCGCCCCAAATGCTTCCCCCGCCCAACTGCAGGAACATGGCACAGGCCATGGTAACCAAGCCGCAGACGGCGCCCACAGAAATGTCGATGCCGCCCCCGATCATGACTACGCACAGCCCCAGGGCAACAATGAAGAGAGCAGCGTTGAAGTTGAACAGGTCAAAAAAGGTCTGAAACTGCATGAAGCTGCCCGGGTAAGTGATCAGGGCAAACCCATACATGAGTACAAAGATGACCCCGGCGATGATAAAGAGCAGAGTCGAGTTGGACAGTCTGGTTTTTGCTTTGGCTGCATCGAGAGGTCGCATGCTACTCCCCCTTCTTCCCTGGTGCATCCGTCATGGATAGCGCTCCCCTGTGTCCTGGAGCACGCCCAGCAGCGATGCTTTTCACCTTTTCTAGCGCTTGCGCGGCAAAGTCCCTGACTACCGGCGAAGCAAGAACCATGAGGACAATAATGAACACGGCCTTGAAAACCTTGATGGCTTCAGGGTTGACCTCCAACCGGAGCAGAGTCCTGTTCAGCATCTCGATGGTATAGGCACCGATAATGGAACCGGTGATGCTGAACTTGCCCCCGCCCAGCGAGTTGCCTCCCAGCGCCACCGCGAGAATGGCGTCCATCATGATGAACTTGAGCAGATTCACACTGTCGTGGCGCCCCGCCTTGTTTACGGCGATGAATCCGGCAACTGCGGCGCAGACACCCATGAGCAAAAAGGTCAGGAAGATGATCTTCTTGGGGTTGATGCCGTTGAGGCGCGCCGCGCTGGGGTTAATGCCCACGGCCTCCACATAGAGCCGCAGATTGGTAGTGCGGAGGACCACCGCGACCAGGGCGATAAAAACGGCCGTGAGGATGATGGGCGTCTGGATGGGAATGCCCGGTATGACCGTGCCGATGCGGTTGGAAATCTCGTTGGCTAGGATGGGAGACACTTTCCCGTCGATGATAAAGGCGATGGACCTTCCCCCCAAAAACAGGATCAGGGTGGCCACCATGGGCTGAACGTTAAAGAACGAAACCAAAGTGCCGTTGAAGGCGCCGATAATGATGCCAGCCAAGCAGCTGATGAGAAAGCCCACCAGAATAGTCCCCAGGGTGACGTTGCCGGCCCGCAGGACGTACTGGACAAAGATGGCGGAGCTGATGGCGCCGCTCTCACCGATGCTGATGTCCTGCCCGCGGGAGGCCGCTGTGACAAAGGTCATCCCGATGGACAAAATGACCAGCTCCGAAGCACCAAAGAGGATGTTCGGTATGTTCCCGTAAAAGGCACCGTTGACCACTGTGATTTTGAAGTAGTCAGCGCCTTTGATCAGGTTGATGAGAATCAAGATCACCAAAACAGAGAGGGGAAGGAAAAGATGGGATAGGGCGTTGAAGCGAGTTTTCAGCCTGGGCATATCATCTACCTCCCTGCGCGATCATCTGCATCACGTCCTGCTCCGTTAGATCCGTGCCGCTGAGCTCTCCCACGATTTCCCGATCCTTCATCACGATCAACCGCGAACAGACGCGCAGCATTTCGTCAATCTCGGAGGAGATGAAGGTCAGGCTCATCCCCGCTTCCGCGAGCTGGAGTACCAGCTTCTGGATTTCAACTTTGGTGCCCACATCGATTCCCCGCGTCGGTTCGTCGAGGATCAAATACTCGGGATGGGTGAGCAGCCAGCGTGCTAGGATCACCTTCTGCTGGTTACCGCCGGACAGAGACTTGATGGGCGTGTTGGTAGATGGCGCTTTGATATCCAGTCTCTCGATGAACTGTTCAGCAAATTCCTCAGCCTGTTTGCGAGAAAGAGGCCGGAAAAAGCCCTTCAGGACCTGCAGGGCGAGGATAATGTTGTCCCGGACTGAAAGCTCGTCGATAATCCCATCACCCTTGCGATCCTCCGGCAGGTAGCCTATGCCCTGTTTCATGGCATGGAGGGGCGACTTGATCTTCACCTTGCGGCCATTGATCCTGACTTCGCCGCCTGTTACCTTGTCCGCGGCGAAGATGGCACGCACGCTTTCACTCCGCCCCGAGCCGAGCAGCCCGGCAAACCCGTTCACCTCGCCTTTGTGGATCGAGAAATCGAACGGCCTCACTCCTGCGGCACTGGACAGGGCCTTAGCTTCCAAGACCGGCACGCTGTCATCGGCTTTGCGGGGCTCGTGTTTTTTCATGGCCGAGACATCACTGAGCGCTTTGCCCATCATCTTGGAGATCAGCTCGATTTGGGGCAGAGCCGTTGTTTCGTATTCACCGATCAACTCGCCATTGCGCAGCACGGTAATCCGGTCGCTGATCTCATAGACCTGATCGATAAAGTGGGTAATAAAGATGATTCCCACGCCCCTGGCCTTCAGCTCGCGCATAAGTGCGAAGAGTTTTTGCACCTCATCTTCATCCAGGGAAGATGTGGGCTCATCGAGGATGAGGATCTTACAGTCCATATCCACGGCGCGGGCAATGGCGATCATCTGCTGAACGGCGATGGAGCAGCTGCCAAGCTCTTGGGTTGGGCTCGCCGGGATGCCCAGGGAGCTGAGCATTTCTTCAGCTTTGGCGTTCATCGTTTTCCAGTGGACAAAACGCTCCCGGCCGCGGCCGATAAAGATGTTCTCCGCTACGGTTAGGTTGGGGCAGAGGGCAATCTCCTGGAAAACAGTGCCGATGCCCATGTTCTGCGCATCCTGCGGCGACCGAAAATGAACCGGCCTGCCCTCTAGAAAGATTTGGCCGGCATCCTTTTGGTACACACCAGTCAAGATTTTGATCAGCGTGGACTTGCCCGCTCCGTTTTCCCCCATCAGGGCATGGATCTCACCCTTGCGGAGTGTGAAGTCTACGTTGTGCAAAGCTCTGACCCCGGGAAAGGATTTGCAGATCCCCTCCATTTTGAGGATAACTTCTGGCTGCAAGCAAAGACCCCCTTACCGGTAGCACATAAATTAACAGCAGTGCGGTTGGCCGGAGCGAATCCGGCCACCGCACTGCGCGCACAACTCAGGATGCTACCTTGTGATTACACCCTTGCCAGGATCGGCATTGATCCCGTATTTCTCGATGTGTTCATCGGTGATGGTGTTAGTGTCTAAGATCAACTCTTCTTGATAAACGATTCCCTTGGGGATATTGCCGCTCTTGATCCACTGATCAATCTGGCTGGCTTGGCGCGGGTTGCACTGTACATCCGCATCCCAGTACCCGGCCTGCACATTTCTCAGGGCGAAGCGGTTGAAGTCAAAGCCAATGATCTTCACCTTGCCGTCCTTGCCATGGCTGATGCCAGCGGCTTCGAGGGCTTGAACGGCACCCTGGGCCATACCGTCGTTCTGGGCATAGATGACGTTGAAGTCCTTGCCGGCAGCAATTGCGGCTTCAACTACTTTGCGGGCTTCTTCCAGGCTCCAGGTATCTCCACCGGTTCCATCAGCTACGATGTTCAGTTTGCCTTCTTCTGCAGCTTTAAGTAATGGTGCGCTGCGTCCGATCTCCGCTGCGCTGCCCAATTGACCCCGAATGAGGATGACATTGCGCGGTTCGGGCACATTGTTCAGAATCCAGTCGGTGGCCAGCTGGCCTTCATAATGCATGTCGGAAACAAGGGCAGCCTCATAGTTGGAAGGATCGGTATCGATCAAACGGTCAAAGAGGATGACCTTTACGCCAGCCCGTTTGGCAGACTGCAGAACATCGTCCCACCCGGTTGCGTTGGCTGCCGAGATCAGGAGGTAGTCCACGCCATCACGAATGTACCCTCTGGCTGCCGCGATCTGCTCGCTGTTGTCGGCAGTGTTGGTCTGTTTGGCGTCATAGCCGTTCTCCCGGGAGAAGACCAGGTTCATGTCTTCCACATTGGCCTGACGATAGCCGGATTCTTCCGGTGGAAGGTTGACAATGCCGACCTTAATCAGATCTTGCGCACCCACTAAAGCAGACCCGTACGACAGAATCAAAACGGCCACTAACAGCATTAACCCTACTTTTGGCAACCTTTTCATCGCTAAACCCCCTCGGATTGTTTTGACGTAACAAAGGCAAACCATCCTACGCTTCCAAAGTTACCTTACGAGTCTCCTTATTTGGCCTTATTACCTCCCCCTTGTGTGTTTTCGGGTTGTATGTTCAGCTGCCCTTGTCACCTGTTGTAGACGTCATACTACGCAGACAGATGCGTCCAAAAAACGCCAGTTAAACCGTTCCAAAAAACGACTACAGATGGACTCGGACTCACTTCAAGGTGCAAACATCATCATCATGTGGATCTTAGTACGAGAATGCCACGGGGAAAGCTGAGTAGAAGGCACATGGTGTTCAGCGAGTGAAGAAAAGGATGCTCTAAAGCAGTGATTGATGAAGGGGCTGCGGCATCGCTGATGCACTTACAGCCTCACTAGCGGCGAAGGTGTAAGGTTGAGTGTGTTAGTCCTATAACATATTTTACGCCAAGAAGATTATTGTGTCCACTTTTATCTACTTTGTCACTGGTTTTCGGAAGAAATATCAAAGTCAGCCAAAGACACCCCTGGACAATGTGGTGTTTCGTGGCGTCAAAACCCCGTATACACCCCTGCGACAACACTTACACACGGACTCCTACAGGGTGCAACAGCACATCGCAATGGTCTTCCAGGCGATCGAGGAGTTTCAATCCACGTACCCTGCGGGGTGCGACGCTGGCCGTCCAAGCCTGCGCCAACCTCATCGCCAGTTTCAATCCACGCACCCCTGCGGGGTGCGACGACGTTGTCGCAAACCACCACCTGACCTAAGCCGGGCAACTTACCCTCGCTCTGTGCGGGGCACTAGAGCAAGTCGATCCATTGGACCATGGTATCTATGAGGATTACTTCAGTCAACTGTACTGG
>JAAYMM010000072.1 GCA_012521335.1 Bacillota bacterium
AGCAAGGTGTTTGAAGGGGATGTGGTGTTGGTGAGCCTGGGCAGAAGGCCCAATGTGCAGCCCGCGGCCAAGCTCAACCTCGAACTAGAGCGGGGCGCTATACGCACCGACGAGCACTTGCAGACCAGTGTTCCCGGGGTCTATGCCATCGGCGATGTGAACGGAAAGCAGATGCTGGCCCATGCCGCTTCCGCTGAAGGGCTGGTGGCCGTGGAAAACATCTTAGGCGGCAGCGCTGCGATCAACTACGACAAGGTTCCCGCCTGCATCTACACCTTTCCGGAGGTGGCCATGGTGGGCCTCACTGAGCAGGAAGCAGTGCGCCGGGGCCATAAGGTGGTCGTTGGCTCCTTCCCCCTGTCCGCCAACGGCAAAGCCCTGGCGGAAGGCGAGCCGGAGGGCTTGATCAAGATCGTGGCCGATCAAGCCTACGGCGAAGTTCTGGGTGTGCACATCATCGCCGCCCATGCCACCGACCTGATCTCCGAAGCGGTGCTTGCTCTGGAGCTGGAAGCCACCGTTCACGAGTTGGCCAAAGCCATCCATCCCCATCCCACCTTCTCTGAGGCGCTAATGGAAGCGGCCCATGCCGCTTTAGGGCAGGCGATCCATCTTTTCAAGAAGCAATAGGAAGGACAAAGTTGGGCTTCTAGATTATGGAAAAAAGGGTGCTTCTCCCACCAGAGAAGCACCCTTTCTTGGATCTTGAGCCTAACTCCTCACTCAAAAAGACACTGGAGAAACTCTTCCCGGCTGATGTTGAAGAAGAACTCCCCAAACTCAATCCTACCCAGAACTTCTTCCACCACGCTTTCCCTGTACTGCTTGCCGTTGAGCAGCTGGGCGAGCTCCCTTACATCTTTCCGGCCGAAGAAATCGCCGAAGATGTGCAGATCCTGAATGAGGCCATCTTTAACATTGAACTTGAGCTCCAGCTTGCCTCCGGTGAAGCGGGCTTCTTTCTCGATCTCGCATTCCGGCGAAGCTCCGTAGTTCCAATCCCAGCGCGCGTAGCGCTCCTCTTTAATGCGGTGCACAATGGCCCATTCTTCCTCACTGAGGATGTATTCCCGTCCTTCGCCATCGGGAATCAGGTATTTCCACAATATTTCTTTGAACTCCTCAATGGTGATGGGACTTTTCAGGTAGGGATAGATGTTGGTTACCCTGCTCCGCACCGACTTGACGCCCTTGGATTGGAGTTTATCTGCCTTCACATTGAGGGCCTCCTGCACTACCGACAGGTCAGAGTTGAACAGAATAGTGCCGTGGTGGAGCAGGCGTCCTTTGGACCAGTACTGGGCGTTGCCCGAAAACTTCTTGCCATCGATGGTGATATCGTTGCGGCCGAAGAATTCAGCTTGCACCCCGAGGCTGGCCAGGGCCTGGATCACCGGCCTGGTGAAGTACTCGAAGTTGCTCACTCGCTCTTTTTCCGCATCCACAATAAAGGTGAAGTTCAAATTGCCCAGGTCATGGTAAACCGCCCCGCCGCCGGAAAGCCGGCGCACCACGTGGATGCCGCGCTCTTTGATGAAGGAGGAGTTTACCTCCGCAAGGGTATTCTGATTGCGCCCAATCACCACTGTGGGCTCGTTCTGCCACAAGATGGCGTATTCTTCACTGGGGTCTAGGTAGTTCAAAACGTACTCTTCCACCGCCAGGTTGATCCGGGGATCGGTGTGGTTGTTCACTACTTTGATCATGCTGCCACCCCTTTTCGAGAACAATAGCTGTACACAGATCTTACGTTAGGATCCAGGTACTGTCAATGTAGGGCGTTTTGGCGAGAAAGTTTGCCCTTCAAGGGATGATCAAACGAGTAATTGCGTGCATCAAGAAGATCTGCCGCGAAAAGGGGATCAAGTACATCCGCCTAGATACCGGCATAAACGAGGAAAAAGTAAAACAGATCTATCTGGATGCGGGCTTAAGATTGAAAAGGTAATTGAAGGGCGCGGGTTCTTTTTCCCCTTGACCTTGACGTTGCGTCAAGGTTTATACTCATCTCAGGAGGTGAGGTTATGGAGTACACAGTCAAGCAGTTGGGAGACTTAGCAGGGGTGAGCGGCCGTACCCTCCGCTATTACGACCAGATCGACCTGCTCAAACCGGCCTGGGTCAGTGAAGCCGGCTATAGATTGTACGGCCCAGAAGAGGTGAAGCGCCTGCAGCAGATCCTGTTTTACCGTGAGCTGGGGGTCGATCTGCAGACCATCAAGGAACTGCTGGATTCACCTCACTTCAACGCCAAGCAGGCTCTGCTCCAGCACCGCGAGCAGCTGCTGGCCAAGAGAAAACAGCTGGATCTGCTGCTGCAGAACGTGGAGCAGACCCTAGCCGAACTGGAAGGAGGAACGCGCATGAGCGACAAGGAGAGATTCAAGGGCTTTAAAGAGAAGCTGATCAAGGAAAACGAAGAGAAGTACGGTAAAGAAGCAAGGCAGCGGTGGGGCGATGAGGCAGTGGACGCCTCTAACGCTAAGCTGATGGGACTGACGGAGGAAGAGTATGCCGAAGTTGACCGGCTGAGCAAGGAGATCATCCAATCTCTAACTGCAGCCTTGGGTAAAGAGGATCCGGCAGGAGCAGAGGGACGGAGAATCGCCGAGCTGCACCGCAAGTGGCTCACCTATTTCTGGCCCCACTACTCCAAGGAAGCCCATTTGGGCCTGGCCGAGATGTATGTGGCCGATGAGCGCTTCACCGCCTACTACGATGAGCAGGCGGGGCAGGGTGCGGCCCAGTTCCTGCGCGATGCCATCGCCGCCTACGCCCAAAACTGATGCCCATACCACTCAGGACTTGAGCCGTTCCAGCAACACACTGGGGCGGCTCTTTTTCTGTGCCAGTTTGGAGCTTTTTTGGCAGGAAAGCGCTGATTGAGCGATAATTCAAGTAAGAGATGGCAATTCTGGGCAAGGCAGCCCGTGCGGTTGGCGGGTTTTGCTCGCCTGGTGTCAAGCAATGATCGTTAGTGATTTGGCAGAAATGGAGGCAGTTGTGGGTGGGCAGAGTAGTGCATATGGGCATTGATGTTGGTTCTACCACCGTAAAGCTCGTCATCTTGGACGAGGATCTCAAGGTGCTCTTTTCCCGGTACCAGCGGCACTATGCCGAGGTCAAAGGAGTGGTGGTGAACCTGATCACTGAGGCGTATGAGCGTTACCGAGATCATGAGGTTACCGTGGCCATCACCGGTTCTGGAGGCATCGCCGCGGCTGAACAGTTGGGCGTGGACTTCGTACAGGAAGTGATCGCGGGCACCACAGCCATCTGCAGGTTTCACCCGGAGACTGATGTGGTGATCGAGCTGGGCGGGGAGGATGCCAAGATCACTTTTCTCAAAGGCGGAGTGGAACAGCGGATGAACGGCATCTGTGCCGGAGGAACGGGGGCTTTCATTGACCAAATGGCCGCGCTGCTGCGCACCGATGCCGCGGGCCTCAACGAGTTGGCTAAAGGGCACAAGATCATCTATCCCATCGCCGCCCGCTGCGGGGTCTTCGCCAAAAGCGACATTCAGCCCCTGCTCAACGAGGGAGCAGCCCGCGAGGATATCGCCGCGTCCATTTTCCAAGCGGTGGTGGTGCAGACGATCAGCGGCCTCGCCTGCGGCCGGCCCGTCCGAGGCAAGGTGGCTTTTTTGGGCGGCCCGCTTTTCTTCCTCTCAGAACTGCGCAGGCGCTTTATCGCCACCCTCAACCTCCAGGAGGGCCAGGTGATCTTCCCCGATAACTCCCAGCTGTTCATGGCCATTGGGGCAGCGCTCTGCTCCATGGGCTCGCGCGCCATTCCGTTCTCCACCCTCATGGCGCGCGTTCAGGAGACCCGGCAGGTAAAGCTGGAGGAGACGCTGCGCCTGCCCGCCTTGTTTACCAGTGAAGAAGAGCTTGCTGCCTTCAAGGCCCGCCACAGCCGGCAGGCGGCGCGTCGGCGCGAGCTCGCAGGTTTCAGCGGCAGATGCTTTTTGGGCCTGGATGTGGGCTCCACCACCACCAAAGCCGTGCTCATCGATGAGGAAGGCTCCATTCTTTACACTTATTACGGCAGCAATGAAGGAAAGCCCCTGAAGTCTGTGCGGCAGGCCGTTTTGGAGCTCTATGACGCCCTGCCGGAAGGGGCTTGGATTGCCCACTCAGCGGTGACCGGCTACGGGGAAGGGCTGATCAAAGCTGCCCTCCAGGTGGACCTGGGAGAGATCGAGACAGTGGCCCACTACAAGGCAGCCGAGTTCTTCCTGCCCGGGGTTGACTTCATCCTGGATATCGGAGGCCAGGACATGAAATGCCTGCGCATCAAAGATGGCGCCATCGACGAGATTCTCCTCAACGAGGCCTGCTCTTCCGGCTGCGGTTCTTTTTTGGAGACCTTCGCCCATTCCCTAAACTTAACCATCGAAGAGTTTACCCAAGAAGCCTTACTTGCCGCGGAGCCTGTGGACTTGGGCTCCCGCTGCACGGTATTTATGAATTCCCGGGTCAAACAAGCACAGCGGGAAGGGGCCGCGGTGGGCGACATTTCCGCTGGCTTGGCCTACTCAGTGGTGAAAAACGCCCTTTACAAAGTGATCAAGCTGAGGAAGACTGACGATTTGGGCCAGCGCATTGTGGTGCAGGGCGGCACGTTCTGCAATGATGCGGTGCTCCGTGCCTTTGAGCTTCTGGCAGGACGCGAAGTGGTCCGCCCCGATATCGCCGGTCTCATGGGTGCTTTCGGGGCTGCGCTGCTGGCTAAGGAGAGGTATGTGGAAGGCTGCCGCTCTACGCTGCTGGATCGCCAGGCCCTCGAGGAGCTGTCCCTGGAAACGCGGCACACCAGGTGCCGAGGCTGCGCCAACAGCTGCTTGCTTACCATCAACCAGTTTGGCCCCGGCCGCCGCTACGTGTCCGGCAACCGCTGCAGCCGAGGGGCAGGCGAAAAACGCAGCCAGGGAGAACTGCCCAACCTGTTCGACTACTGCTGGGAAAGGCTTTTTGCCTACACGCCCCTGGATCCCGCCCGGGCCAAGCGGGGGACCGTAGGGCTGCCCAGGGTGCTGAACATGTATGAGGATTACCCCTTCTGGTTTACGTTCTTCACAGAGCTGGGCTTCTCCGTGGTGCTTTCTGCGCGGACGTCCAAGGCGATCTACGAGAAGGGGATGGAAACCATCCCGTCTGAATCCGTGTGCTATCCCGCGAAGTTGGCCCACGGACATGTCCTGGACCTGGTGGAAAAGGGTGTGGATTTCATCTTCTACCCCTGCCTAACCCATGAGCACAAAGAGCAGGCCGAGGCGGACAACCACTTTAACTGCCCCATTGTCATTTCTTACCCTGAAGTGATCAAGCAGAATGTGGGTTCAGTGCATGCTGGAAAGGTCAGGTTCATGTATCCATTCCTGCCCTTTCACCACAAAGACAGGCTCACAGCACGCCTGCAGGAGGAGTTGGCCCCTCTGGGGATTGGCGCGGCGGAAATCAGGGCGGCGGTGGATAAAGCCTGGGCCGAGCTGCAGCGCTACCGGGACGATGTGCGGCGCAAGGGCGAAGAGACACTGGCTTATCTGAAGGAGCACGGGCTTAAGGGGATCGTCCTGGCGGGGCGCCCGTATCATCTGGATCCGGAAATCAACCACGGTATCCCTCAGCTCATTAACGAGCTGGGCTGGGCGGTGCTCACCGAGGATTCCGTAGCTCATCTGGGCCGGGTGCCTCGGCCTCTCAGGGTTGTGGATCAGTGGGCGTACCATTCTCGCCTGTATGCTGCGGCGAGCTTTGTGGCCCACCAGGAGCATCTGGAACTGGTCCAGCTAAACTCTTTCGGCTGCGGGCTGGATGCCATCACCACCGATCAGGTACAGGAGATTCTTCAGGCCCGCTCCAAGATCTACACCTGCTTGAAAATTGACGAGATCAGCAATCTGGGGGCGGCCCGCATCAGGCTGCGCTCCCTGCGGGCAGCGGTACTGGAGCGGGAGCGGCAGGGACGCAGGCCCGCAGGCGGTGAATACCGCTACGTGCGGCGGATCTTCACCAGGGAGATGAAGAAGAAGCACACCATCATCGTTCCCCAAATGGCGCCGATCCACTTTAGACTGCTGCACGAAGCCTTCCGCCTTTCCGGATATAACATGGTGATCTGCCCAGCCATGGACAAGGAAGCCGTGGATGTGGGGGTGCAGTATGTCAACAACGACGCCTGCTACCCGGCCATCATCGTGGTGGGGCAGCTGCTGAAGGCCCTAAACTCAGGTGAGTACGATCTGAATAACACCACGGTGATCATCAGCCAGACGGGAGGCGGGTGCCGGGCCACCAACTACATCGGGTTTATCCGCAAGGCCCTGCAGGATGCGGGTTATGGGCATGTGCCGGTTGTGTCCCTCAGCGCCCAGGGTTTTGAGAAGAATCCGGGTTTTAGGTTCACAGTGCCCCTGCTGCACCGGGGCATGATGGCCTTGGTCTACGGCGACCTGTTGATGAAGTGCCTGTACCGGGTGCGCCCTTACGAGAAGGTGCCCGGCTCGGCCAACCTGCTCTACGAGAAGTGGAATGAAATCTGCAGGCTGTCGCTGCGCTCCTACTCTCCCCAGCGCTTCAAAAAGAACATAGCCAGAATCGTGGAGGAGTTCGATTCCCTAGAAACGCTGGACGAGGAAAAACCTCGGGTGGGCTTGGTAGGTGAGATTCTGGTCAAATACCATCCTACTGCCAACAACGATATTGTCACCCTGGTGGAAGCAGAGGGCGCAGAAGCGGTTGTTCCGGATCTCATCGACTTTCTCCTCTACTCGCTCCTGGGTTTCAGCTTCAAGTACAGGTATTTGGCGGGCCGCAAGGCGGAAGCAGTGGCCAGCAATGTGCTGATCAGCGTCATCGAGTTCTACCGCCGCACTGCCAAAGAAGTGCTGGCCGCCAGCCGCCGCTTCAGCCCGCCCAAGCTCATTCAGGAGCTGGCCAAAACTGCTTCCCAGCTCATCTCCCTTGGCCACCAGACCGGTGAGGGCTGGTTTTTGACGGGAGAGATGATCGACCTTCTGGAGAGCGGCGTGAAGAACATCGTGTGCATGCAGCCCTTTGCCTGCCTGCCCAACCATGTTACGGGCAAAGGGGTGCTGCGGGGCTTGAAGATTGCTTATCCAGATAGTAATATAGTGGCAATAGATTATGATCCTGGTGCCAGCGAGGTTAACCAGCTCAACCGGATCAAACTCATGTTGTCCAGTGCGTTCAGTAAAGGGTAAGGAGAGCAAGGACAAAAGAAAGGAGATGTTTGCATGAAGTACCGCAGACTGGGCCGTTCGGGCCTGAAGGTAAGTGAGATTTCGTTGGGCAGCTGGCTCACCTACGGCAAAACGGTGGATGATGATATCGCCATCCAGACCATCCGCCGCGCCTATGAGCTGGGAATCAACTCCTTTGACTCTGCCAACGTGTACGAGCGGGGGGAAGGGGAACGGGTCATGGCTGAAGCCCTGCGGGTGTTCCCCAGGGAGTCGTACATCATCACCACCAAGGCCTTTTGGCCCATGGGCGATGGCCCCAATGATCGGGGACTGTCCCGCAAACATGTCTTCGAGCAGCTGCACGCCAGTCTTAAACGGATGCAACTCGATTACGTCGACATCTTCTACTGCCACCGTTATGATCCGGAAACACCCGTGGAAGAGACGCTGCGCACCATTGACGACCTGGTCCGCCAGGGCAAGGTGCTCTACGTGGGCGTGAGCATGTGGACTGCGGCCCAGATCGAAGAAGCGGTGAGGATTGCCGACCGCTACCTCTTGGACCGCATCGTTGTCAACCAGCCGGTGTACAACATGGTGAACCGCTGGATTGAGGAAGAAGTCATTCCTGTGTGCGAAAAGCACGGCATCGGCCAGATCGTGTTTTCACCCCTGGCCCAGGGGCTGCTCACCGGTAAGTACAGAGGCGGGCGGATCCCCGAGGGAAGCCGCGGCGCCAACCCGGAGATCAACAAGTGGATTCAGGAGAACATCGCCTCGGGAGTAATAGCCAAGGTAGATGCCCTGCAGGATCTGGCGCAGGAAGCGGGGCTCACCCTAGTGGAAATGGCCCTGGCCTGGGTCCTGCGGCAGCCCAATGTGGCCAGCGCCTTGGTGGGTGCATCCCGGCCTGATCAGATTGAAGCCAACGTCAAAGCAGTGGATGTGGAGCTGAGCCCCGAGCTGCTGGACAAGATAGAAGAGATTCTCGCCTAACATGGGTAGAGAGCCAGGATGCAGCCCCGAGCTGGCCTGGCTCTTTTTCAAAAAATTAAAGAATGGTAGCCCAGAGTTACCTTTCCAAGCAGAGGAAATCATTCCGGTTCGGAGAAGTGTGTGGCAGCAAGCACGCGCACCCGCCATCCAGCAATTCACAACAGGAACGGGTCCCTTAGTCAAGAAAGTTAGTCCGGAGGAGGGTCACATCCATGAGCGAATCAATTCTTCCGGAAAGGCTCCGGAACCAGCAGCAGAAACGCAAAACACCTGGGAAAATGCGGCAGCTCAGCTTAGCCCTGTTCACCATCGCGGCCATTGCCCTCATTGCCTACGGAGCCTACTACTTCTTCATGCCTAAGCAGGAGAGCTTCGTCCTCAACTTCTACACCTATGCTTCTGTGGGCATGCAGGATTTCCTGGAAACGCTGACCGTAAAAGGGACGGTGATCCCAGAGAAAGTGGCCATTATCACTCCCAAGGTGGGCGGGACCATTGAAGAGGTCTATGTCCAGGAAGGGCAGGATGTGGTCGCAGGGCAGCCTCTGCTCCGTCTGTATTCTGCCGACATCGTTAACGAGAAGAACCTGGCAGAAACGGAACTCAGTGAAGCCAAGGCCAAGCTCGCGGAGACGGGGATGATCCATGAACGCGAGCAGGAGACAGGGCGCTTGAAAGTGCTGGAGGCCAAGGAGAAGTTGGCTGCTGCCGAAAAGGATCTGGAGCTGCAGAAACTCCTTTACGAATACGGTACTATTCCCCGCGTAGAGCTGGAACGGGCTGAGCAGGCGGTGGAAGCGGCCAAACGCCTGGTCACCCAAAGCGAATCGGAGCTGGAGCTCTTGGTGCGCAAGCACGAAGCCGACCTGGCGGCCATCGCCAAGACCATCGCCATCAACGAAGAGAAAGTGGCCAAGGCCCAGGAAAAAATAGACAGCTTTTTAGTTACTGCGGAGTTTGACGGGCGCATCCTGTCTTTGAAACTGCCCAACAATCGGGTGGTCACAGCCCACCAGGAGCTGGGCGAGCTGGCTGATCTCACCCGCCAGGTGGTGGAGCTGCAGGTGTCACCCGGGCAGACGGAGCGCTTCGGCGTGGGCACTCCAGTCACGGTGAGTCTGGGGCAGGCCGAGTATTCAGGCGAGGTATCTTACATTGCCCCCCAAGCCAAACAGGGCACCGACGGGCCTACTGTTTTGGTGCGGGTGGATTTTTTGGAGGAAGTACCCCAGCTGCGTCCCAATAGTTCAGTAACGGCCAACATTCACCTGCATGTACACAAAGACAGCCTTTACCTGCCGCGGGGAGCGTACTTAACCAGCGGTCAGCAGCTCTTTGTGTACGTTCTGGACGGCCATCGGGCCTTAAAACGCGAAGTGCAGTTTGGATTGCTCCAAGGCAACAGTGTTCAGATTCTGCGCGGACTGGAGCTGGGAGAACGGGTGATCATCAGCTCCTATGATGCTTTTCGCCACCTGGATGAGATCCAAATCCTGCCTGAGGGAGGACATGCGCTGTGATCCGGCTAGAAGGAATCGTAAAGGAATACTACATGGGTGATGTGGTGGTGCGTGCCCTGGACAGTGTGGATGTGGAGATCCAGCGGGGCGAGTTTGTGTCCATTATGGGCCCTTCTGGTTCGGGCAAGTCAACGCTGCTGAACGTCTTAGGGGTTTTGGATCAGCCTAGTGCCGGCGCCTATTACTTAGAAGGCGTGGATATCACGCAGCTGCGGGACAGGGAATTGGCTAAGATCCGCAACCAGCACTTCGGTTTCATCTTCCAGGCCTACAACCTTTTCCCCGAACTGACGGCCCTGGAAAACGTTATGGTACCTCTGATGTACGCGGGCAGGCCCAGGCGGGAAAGGCGGGAGCGCGCCGAAGAACTGCTCAACCGAGTGGGGATGGGGCACAGGCTGCATCACCTGCCCACACAGCTTTCCGGTGGTGAACAGCAGAGGGTGGCCATTGCCCGGGCATTGGCCAACAATCCAACCCTCCTTTTGGCTGACGAGCCCACGGGGAACCTGGCCACGGACCAGGGGGCTGAAATCATGGGCATCCTCCAAGAGCTGAACCGCCAGGGGACCACCGTGGTCATTGTTACCCATGATCCGGCCATAACCGCCTACGGTAAACGTCTGCTGCGTCTGCGCGACGGGAAGATCATCTCCGACGGGCCCGTCAATCAAGTGGCCCAAGAGGCATAAGGGAGGAGCCGAGAATGCGGAAGAGCGTGAGTCTGGTACTGATCGCGGCACTGCTTGCATGGTGGAGTATGAGCCTGGGAGCGGCAGCGGCGGAGCCGCTGGAGCTGACGGTGGAAGCTGCCACGGAACTGGCCCTGCAGTACAATTTGAGCTATCGGGTAGCTACTTTGGATTGGCAGAGCGCCCGGGCAAACCTGGAGCGGGCCCAGATCGTGGGCGATGCAGACATGCTCCGGGATGCTCAAAAGAAATGGGCCCAGGCCGAGAAAACTTACGCCGAAAAGACGCAGGAGCTTAAGGACTCGGTGCGCACCAGTTATCAGGAGCTGCTGCAGAGCGAGGCCAGTGTGGAAAACGCCCGGCTGGCCAAGGAAAGGGCCGCAAACCAGCTGGCCATGGATGAGAACAAGTTTAAGGCAGGCCTGTTGTCTTCCCTAGATCTTGAGCGCTCCCAAAACAGCCTCTTCGACGCCGAGCACCGCTACGAACGGGCGCTCATCGATCTGGCCACGAAGCGCATGCGGTTCAATGAACTGGTAGGGCTGCCTCTGGATACCGAGGTGGTTCTCACGGAACGCCTTCTCCTTTCCTTTGTACCTTTTGAGTGGGATTTAGAAACCTGCTATGAGCTGGCCCTGCCTCTGGATTCTGGGGTCGCCAGCGCCAGGGAAGCTCTGGCCAAAGCCCAAGAAGCGGTAGCTGCGGCCCAGAGCCCCTTTACGCCCAAGGTGGAGCTGGAAGAGGCTCTGGTCAATGAAGAAAAGGCCAGGATTCAGCTGGAACAGGCTGAGCAGGCCCTGTATTTCCGCATCCGCAGCGAGTACTACTCCCTGCTGGATCAAGCCCACAATCTGGAGATGGCGCAGCGCAATATTGAGCTGGAGCGCAAAGCGCTGCAGGCCGAGAGAAGCAAGTATGAGGCGGGCGTGATCAGCAATGCCGAGATCGTGGCTAAGCAGGAAAGGCTTGCCCAACTGGAACAGGAGTACAGCGCAAACCTGCTGCAGTACAGCCTGGCCAGGGTGAAACTGCTGCAGGCCATGGGTAAACACGCAGAATCGGGTGAGCAGAATGAAAACTAGGCTGCGGTTGTGGGCAGGCGCGCTTGCGCTCTGCCTGGCCTTGGGCATCCCCCAGGGGGGAGAGGCGAGCACAGGTCAGCCCATCACGTTAGCAGAAGCCCTGGAAACAGCCCTAGAGCACAACACCAGCCATGCCCTGTTCCTGTGGGAGCAGGAGCTGGCCCAAAAACGAGAGGAAGCGAAGCGTCAGCCCGTAGTTGAGGCTCAGGTGAAACCTGCTCAAGTGCGGAATGGAGAGTGGGCAGATGCCGGTGGTTCAGTGACTATCACCGTTCCTTTAGGCCGGCACCTAGGTCTGTCCGGTGCGCTGGAGGTAGGCCTGGGGGAGTCGGGCTTAGATCTGAACCCAAGCGGAACCCTAACCCTGCGCTATGACTTCTTTGCGCTGTCGGAAGAGAACTCAGCCGTGCTTGCGCCCGAAGAAACCCGGCAGCGCCAGGTGAACAGTCTGGTGCTTCAGGTTTTCGATCTCTTCGTTGACCTGCGCCAGGCCATAGATGAACGGGATTACAGACAGGCAGTTGTGGGCCACGTGCAGAAGCAGCTGGAAGCTGCCCAGCAGACTCCCGACTTTGACGATTTGGAGCTCCGCCGCAAGCTCCGCAGTGAGCTGCTGTCCCTAGCTGCTGCTGAAGAGAAGGTTAACCAGCTCCAGCTGCAGCTCCAGACGGTGCTGGGCTGGGCCGAAGTGTCCTTATTCGAGCCGCTGCTGGAAGTAGGTTCCCTGGATTGGGTGTTCTCCGAACCGGAGCTGCAGGAGGAAGTTTTTGCCGCGAGTGTGGAAGTGCGTACAGCGCGAAGGAATCTGGAGCAGGCCCAAGCCAAGCTGGATCTGGAGCGGAAGACCGGGGGCTGGCAGCTTACCGCCTCCGGCACTCTGTACGCTGGTGAAGTGCCGAGAGCGGAGCTCCCAACCCTTGAACAGCAAGCTGGAGGCCCGGTGAATTGGAACATCGGACTCAGCGCCTCCAAGACTCTCTATCCGCACAAGATTGTCCTCGAGGAGCTGGAGCTGGCGGTGGCCAAGGCTGAACATGAGCTGGCCGTACAGGAGAATGCGCTCCTAGGTAGGCTGCGCAGCAGCCTGCAGGCCATCAGATCAGCGCAGAACCTCGTGGAGTCCCAAGGAGAGCTGCTCCGTGCCGCTGAAGAAGACTTGGCGCTGCGCCAGCGGCAGTATGCCGCGGGCCTGGTTACGGAGCTGCAGGTGGAGGAAGCGGCGCTGGCCGTGCACAAAGCAAGGAACGACTACTACCACCAGCAGTTGGCCTATGCCCGCAGTGTGCTGGCCCTTTGGGACCTGTGCGGGCGCAGGCTGCAGGATATGGTATTTGCTATTGTGAGCTAGGAGGTGCTGCAGTGTCTTTGCTGGATCAGTTCAAATGGTCGCTGCGCCACTCCCGACGCCAGCTTTTGGAATCAACTCTTGTGGTATTCGCTATCGGGCTGGGGATCGGCGTGATCATCACGGTCCTGACCATGTTCCTCCGTTTGGGGGAGGAGTACGGCCGGATTAGGGAAATGGATTACTTCCGCACCGTGGAGATTTTGGGCCGGGGAGAGTCTGCCCAGTGGCAGTCCACACCCATTACGGTTATCGGCAGCGAGCTGAACCGCGTAACCTGGGGTGCATCGCTGGACGAGGTGTTGGAGCTGCAGCGCCAGCTGCCCCCCGACATGTACGTCTTTGTGGAACTGTCTTTGCTGGCCGAAACCCATCTGCTGCCTCAGGAAGCAGATAGAGAAGACGGCGTTTGGTACGGATTCAGGGGCAATCAGCTCTTCATCTCCTGCACTGTCCCTGCCTATTTCGCCTTCAAGAATGTTGAAGCCGCACAGGGTAACCTCTTCCTACTCGACGATGTGCTCTCTGCCAGCCGGGTGCTGGTGCTCACCGACACCCTGGCCCGGGACCTCTTTGGTGAGCAGAACCCCATTGGGCAGGTTGTCCCCTTGAGCTTCGGCCCAGGGCAGGAGGCGGAGGATTTCACAGTGATTGGCGTGCTGTCTCCGCCGGAAGGGGATATGTACTCCGTGTTCAACGAACGCCGCACGGCATGGGCTCCCATCACGGTCATGCCTTCCTACCGCCTCGGGTTCGATGATGCTACCAAGTTCTACAACATTTCCGTGGGTCTGGATGAGGATGAGGATTTGGCGGCAGCTGTGGAACTGGTGCGCCGTGAGGCGGCCCTCATGTGGGGGGAAGAGGCCATCGATGTGCGCAATCCCCTGGACAGCTGGCGGGAATCCATGCAGCAGGTGCAGCGCTACGCTCTGCTCATCGGCACGCTGGCCTCAGTGGGGCTCGTGATCGCCGTTATCAACATCCTCAACTTGATGCTGGCGCGGCTGCTGAAGCGCACCAAATCCATCGGTTTGAGCATGGCTCTGGGCAGCTCAAGGGCCCAGGTGTTCCGCCAATTCATGCTGGAGGCCGTTGTCCTGGGGCTGGCGGGAGCTGTTCTAGGCATTCTCCTGTCCTTCGGCTTTTCGGAGATCGTGAAGCAGGAGTACGGGGAGTTTGCTGCCGGCAGGCTGAGCACCCGCTTGGGGTTGGGGATCGGCCTGGGCTTTTTGATCAGTCTCTTCTTTGGAGTCTACCCGGCCTACCTGGGTTCACGCGTTAATCCCGTGGACGCACTGCGCATTGACTGAGGGGGGAAAGCACGATGCTGGAAACGCTCAAGTTCACCTTCCGGATAATCAAAAAGCGGCCGCTGCGCTCTCTGCTCACCATTCTCCAGGTAGGACTGGGAGTGTGGATTGTCGCGGTGATCTTGTCCCTGAACTTCGGGGCCACAGGCAGGCTCGACGCAGTGGAGAACGCTTACGGGAACTCCCTGGCCAAGCTCTCCGTATCCCGTTCAGAGGAGTTTGGTGGCGAGAGGATGATGGTGCGGACGGCCAGCGCCTTCCGCTACGAAGACCTGGCCAAACTTAGGCAGAGCGAGTACATTGACCAGGCTTTTGTTTTCCAGGACATGTGGATGCAGCGCATTTTGGTGGACGGCACCGCTTACTCGATCCAGACCGTTGCCGAGACCACCTCTGAATACGCTGAGGCCATGGGGCTGGAACTGGTGGAAGGGCAGTTCTTCACCCGTGCAGATGAGGAGCAGAAGAACCGGGTTGTGCTGGTATCTGAGGTCATAGCCAAGCAGCTCTTTCCCAACCAGTCGGCCGTAGGGAAGATCATCGATTTGGGCAACTTCGGGGAAGGGAACATGGAGTTTGAAGTGATTGGGGTGTACAAACAGCAGTCTCCGCTTCTGAGCTTCTTTATCAGCGAAGTCTATCTGATCTTTCCCCTGGGCACTACCCGGGCGTGGCTGTCACTGGATTCGGAGTTCGGCTACCAGAACATCTACATCAAATCCAAACCTGGCCGCATCTATGAAGCGGTACAGGACGCCCGTACTCTACTGGCCGACCGCGCCCTGGACGATCTGGAGGTTGATGGGCAGTACCTGCACGAAGCCAACCGCTGGATGGCTGAGCAGGTCGCCACGATCAGCTTCTTTATGGGGGCGTTTGCCTTTATCGCTGTGTTGGTAAGTGCCATCGGGATTCTCAGCATCATGCTGGTGAGCGTGGTGGAAAGAACCCGCGAAATCGGCCTCAGGCAGGCCTTGGGTGCTTCCAAGGCTTCCATCATCGGCCAAATCCTCAACGAGTCTTTGGCCTTTTCCCTGGGCGGTTCCGTCCTGGGGTTAGTGGTAGCCGCCCTGACGGCCCGCAGGCTGCTCAGCGCCATTGTTGAGGAGATGATGTACTCCCAGTTCGGCGATGTGGGCGGGCTTCATCCCCTGGCTGCGGTGCTGGCAGTTGTGGTGGCTGTGGCCATGGGCCAGCTCTTTGGCCTTTACCCCGCATGGCAGGCGGCCAAGCTGGCACCTGTAGATGCTCTGCGGGAAGGATGAGCAGACCCTTTCCAGGCTTTGACATCGCGCCTCAACTAAACTATACTGAGCTTGAAGGTTCTTTTCTAGTACGCGCGGGGAAGGAAGTTGTCTGTGAAGCAGCCACTACTCGCTTTGGTCAATCTGAACAAGTACTACGGCGATGTCCATGTCCTGAAGGATATCACCTTTACCATCAATGAAGGGGAGTTCCTCACTCTCTTGGGGCCCTCCGGCTGCGGCAAAACCACTTTGCTGCGCTGTATTGCTGGACTGGAGCGCATCCAGTCTGGAGACATCCTGCTGGAAGGCGCCTCCATCAAAGACCTGGCGCCCAATAAGCGCAACGTGAACACCGTCTTCCAGAATTACGCCTTATTCCCCCACCTGAACGTGTATGACAACATCGCCTACGGGCCGCGCATGAAGCGGTCCGTGCGCGAAGCCGAACTCAAACAGAGGGTTGCAGAAGTGCTGGACCTAGTGCAGATGTCCGGTTACGAAGAACGCATGCCCCATCAGCTGTCCGGCGGGCAGCGGCAGCGCATCGCCATCGCCAGGGCACTGATCAACGAGCCGGCTATCCTGCTTCTGGACGAACCCCTAGGTGCCCTCGATTTGAAACTGCGCAAACACATGCAGACGGAACTAGCCCGCCTGCAGCGCAAGACCGGTACCACCTTCGTGTACGTCACCCACGACCAGGAAGAAGCTTTGAACATGTCCGACCGCATCGTGGTCATCGACCAGGGAGAGGTGCAGCAGCTGGGCACTCCCCGGGACATCTACAACAACCCGGCCAATCTCTTTGTGACCAGCTTTATCGGTGACCGCAATATCTTTCCCGTGGAAGTGTTGGAAACCGGCGCAGAGCAGGCCAAAGTGCGGCTGGGGGAGAACGTGGTCCAGGTACGCAGCTCCGCTGCGGGCCGCGCAGCACTGCGGGCGAAAGAGGAAGCTGTTTTAGCCATTCTTATGGATAAGATGAGGGTTTCCTGCGCGGAGATGGATAACGCCCTGCGGGGAGAGGTGGTTTCCATCCACTACGCGGGATCCCAGATTCGCATCGAAGTTCGGGTTGCCGACCGGATCCTCACAGTGGTGGAGTATCAGAAGATGGAATGCGACTGCCAGGTGGGCGATGCCGTTTTCGTGTCTTGGGAGGAGAGCGGAGCAGTCCTGCTGCCCATGGAAGCCGGGTGGGAAGAGAGAGGCATGTAAGATGAGGACCTGGAAGAGAAACCTGCTGGCAGTACCTATTCTGCTGTGGATCGGGCTTTTGGTGGGCATTCCCATGCTTTTGGTGGTCGCGCTGAGCTTCTTGTCCCGGGATCATCTGGGCAACATCGTCTACCAGTTTACCCTAGACAACTGGCGCAAGGTAGTGGATCCCATCTACCTGAGGGTGTTCTGGAACTCTCTGCTTATGGCCCTGCTCACGGCGCTGATCACGCTCCTGGTGGGCTACCCCGTGGCCTACATAACCTCCAATTTGAGCCCTCGGCGGCGCGCTTTATCCTTGGGCCTGATTATGCTGCCTTTCTGGATTTCCAGCCTTCTGCGCACTTACGGCTGGATGATCCTGCTGGGCAATGCCGGCGTGATCAACAACGTGCTTATGGCGTTAGGGCTCATCGAGCGGCCTCTGCCCATGATGTACAAATTCGGCACCAGCTTGGTGGGCACTGCTTACATGCTCCTGCCCTTTATGATCGTTGCCGTGTTCAACTCCGTGGACAAACTGGATCGGTCTCTGCTGGAGGCGTCTTACGATCTGGGGGCGAGCAGATGGAAGACCTTCTTCCACATTACCATTCCCCTTACCCTGCCGGGCATCGTGGGTGGGTTTACCCTGGTGTTCATTCCGGCCCTGGGCCTCTATTTTGTTTCGGACCTGTTAGGCGGAGGGAACACGGTCTTTCTAGGCAACCTAATCCACACCCTGGCCACAAGGGGTAGAAACAGGCCCCTGGCCGCGGCCTTCTCCTTAGGCATGGTGGCTCTGGCCCTGATGGTGCTCGCTTTCTACTGGAAAGTGACCAAGGATAAGACGGGGGAGGGGCTGTTTCAATGAGGGACAAGACGAGCCGCTTCGGCGTTTTCTACCTATCCTTGTTCTTTGTTATGCTGTATCTGCCCGTGCTCAGCGTCGTTCTCTACTCCTTCAACGCCAGTTCTTCCACGGCCCAGTGGACCGGCTGGTCTTTGGAGTGGTACCGCCAGCTCTTTCGGGACAGGACCATCGGGCAGGCCTTCCGCACCAGCATTCAAGTGGCTGTGCTCACAGCGATCCTTTCCGCGGTTCTGGGCACCTTTACGGCAGTTGTGTCCATGTGGGTATCCGCCCGCATGAAAAAGGCCCTGCAGGGCATCATGATCCTGCCTTTGATCGTGCCTGAAGTGGCCCTGGGCGTATCGCTGCTCTTCTTTTTCAACGCCCTGCGGCTGCCCTTTGGGATCTTAACTTTAGTGCTGTCCCACTCCCTGTTCTGCGTTCCGTATGTGTATATCATGGTGCGGCTGCGCCTGGCGGAGATCGATGCATCCATCATCGAATCGGCCCTGGATCTGGGGGCCAGCACCTGGCAGATGGTAAGGACCATTATCCTGCCCTTAGTGGCTCCGTCTATAGTTACGGCAGCGCTGCTCTGCCTGGCCATGTCGCTGGATGATGTAATTATCTCCACCTACATGTCGGGGCCGCGCAGCACAACCCTGCCTGTACACGTCTTTTCCATGATGCGGGTGGGAGTTACCCCCAAAGTTAACGCCCTTTGCACATTGATCTTGGTGGGAACGTTCTTCATAATAGGAGTTAGCCAGTTGATTACTAAAAAGAGGAGGTTTGCCAAGTGAAGAGAACAAGCGCTGTGCTGTTCACTGTTGTTGTTCTGGTCCTTGCGGTTTCTGCCGTGATGTCCGCAGCGGAGATTACCCTCATGACGTGGGGCGGCGACTTCATTCCCCGGGTGATCATCGAGGAGTTTGAACAGGAGACGGGCATCAGGGTCAACTACAAAGAAGTGACTTCCAATGAAGACATGCAGTCTCTGCTGGAAGCGAACCCTGATCAATACGATCTGCTGGTCACCACCGATTACATGGTGGATATCCTCAGGCAGAACGGCATGCTGGAAGTCCTGGATAAGTCCAAGCTGCCCAACTACGCCAACATCAATCCCCTTTATCTGGGCAAGTACTACGATCCCGACAGTGAGTATGCCATCCCCTATGCGGTTTCCATCTCGCTGCTTTTGGTTAATCATGAAGAGGTAGAAAAACTCGGGGCCAAGCCCATCACTACCTACAGCGACTTGTGGCAGCCAGAGCTGCGCAATAAAGTGGTTGTGGTAGACTGGTCCGTGGAGATCATGGGCATTGTGCTCAAATCCCTGGGCTACGATTACAACGAGACTGATCCGGAAAAGGTGGCCCAGGCCAGGGAGAAGCTCTTTGCCCTGAAGCCCAACATTGTCCGCTTTGAAACCAACACACCCGAAGATTCCCTGATCAATGGAGAAGCCGTGGTTGGTTTCATGTACTCCAACCAGGCGGTAAAGGGCAATGCGGCCGATCCCAGGCTGCAGCCGGTCTTCCCCACGGAAGGCATGCCTATTTTTATCGACTGCTGGGTCATGTCCAAAGAGGCACCGAACAAAGACGGGGCTTATCAGTTCCTAGACTTCATCATGCGGCCGGAAATCGCAGCGAGAATTGCCGATATCACCAAATTCACCACGCCCAACAAGGCAGCGGAGCCCTATTTGCCTGACTACTACAGAAACAACCCCATGCTCAACCTGCCTGATGAAGTGGCGGCGAACACCAGCTTCTACATTGGTGTAGACAAGGTGCTGGAGGAATACGAACACATCTACGTAGAGTTCAAACTGAGGTAACTCAAAGAGCCTAGGCCGGTCCTAGGCTCTCTTTTCTTGCAGGGAAAACCAGCTGCGCCTGGCTTTACCCCTAATTTTGCGTCTTCATGGTCAGGCTGATTCTCTGCAGCTTGGGATCAACCGCAAGCACGCGCACCGTGACTATATCCCCCACCTGAACAACATCGGTGGGGTGGCGGACGTAGGCGTCGCTGAGCTGCGAGATGTGCACTAGTCCGGCTTTTTTCACGCCGATATCCACAAAGGCCCCAAAATCCACCACGTTCTGCACTGTACCCTGCAGGATCATGCCGGGCTGAAGGTCTTCGAGGGTGAGAACATCCGCTCTAAACAGAGGCGGGGGCAGCTCGTCCCTGGGGTCGCGCCCTGGCTGGGCCAGGGAGGCGATGATGTCGCGCACTGTGGGCACACCTGCTCCCAGGCTTTCCGCAACTTGTTCTGGATTAAGCTCCTGCAGTTCTACCCGCATCCGCTGCAGGGCTGCCCTATCCCGGAGGTCCTCAGCCCTATAGCCTATCAGAGCTAGAATCTGGCGGGCCAGGGGATAGGATTCGGGATGCACTGCAGTGTTATCTAAGGGTTCGGTTCCTTCCGCAATGCGCAGAAAACCTGCCGCCTGCTCAAAGGTTTTGGGGCCGATCCCTTTCACTTTCTTCAGCTGGGCACGGGTCTGGAAGATCCCGTTTTCGGCGCGGTAGTTCACGATTTCCTGGGCGGTCTTGGCCGACAGGCCGGATACGTATTTCAGCAGCGCGCTGGAGGCGCTGTTCAGGTTCACACCAACATGGTTGACACAACTTTCCACCACCGTGTCCAAGGCGCTGGCCAGCTCCTTTTGGTTCACATCGTGCTGGTATTGGCCCACCCCCAGCGATTTGGGTTCGATTTTCACCAGCTCCGCCAAAGGGTCCTGTACCCTGCGGGCGATGGACACGGCTCCCCGCATGGATACATCCAGCTCAGGAAACTCTTCCCGGGCCAGCTCTGAGGCGGAGTAGACGGAGGCTCCTGCTTCGCTGACCACCAGGTACTGCGCTTGGGGGCAGTGCTGCTGGATGAGCTCGGCCACCAGCTGTTCCGTTTCTCTGCTGGCGGTGCCGTTGCCGATGGTGATCAGGGTGATCCCGTGCCTCTGAACCAAAGCGGCCAAAACCTTCCGGGCCTCTTCCCACCTGTTCTGGGGTTCGTGGGGATAGATGGTGGTATACTCTAAGAGCTGGCCAAACTCATCCACGGCCACCACTTTACAGCCGGTGCGGTAGGCCGGGTCGATGCCCAGCACTCTGCGGCCCCGCACAGGGCTCTGCATAAGCAGGTTGTGCAGGTTTTTGGCGAAAATCTGGATGGCGTGCTGTTCCGCCTTCTCCGTGAGGGCGTTCCTGATCTCCCGCTCCAAGCTGGGAGCCAAAAGCCGGGCATAGCCATCCTCAATGGCGGCGCGCAGCAAAGGAGCCGCGGGGAAAGCCCCGTTGGTGATGATCTCCTTCATGAGCAGGGCGTGGATGCGCTCCAGATCCACCTCAATTTTGACCTTCAGGATACCCAACCGCTCTCCTCGGTTGATGGCCAGGATGCGGTGGGGCGGAATTTTGGCCACCTCTTCGCTGTAGGCAAAGTACATGTGGAACTCATCGGCTTCCGGGCTCTCCTCATCAGCGGCGCGTTCTACCACCAAGACTCCTGTGTCGTGGGTGAACCTGCGCAGCCGGGCTCGATGCGCAGGATCATCGGCAAACTGCTCAGCGAGGATATCCTGGGCTCCTTGCAGAGCCTCTTCGACGCTGGTTACTTCTTCAGTCAGAAACTTGACTGCCTCTTGTTTGGGATCCTCTGCCCCCTGGGCCAACAGCAGACGGGCCAGGGGTTCCAGCCCTTTTTCTTTGGCCAGTGAGGCCCGTGTTTTGCGTTTGGGGCGAAACGGCCGGTACAGGTCTTCTAGTTCCTGCAGGGTGGCTGCTGCCTGGATAGCGGAGGTGATCTCCTGAGTGAGCTGGCCCTGCGCCTCAATCAGCCGCGCTACCTCTTCCTTGCGGCTGTGTAGATTCCGCAGATACCCCAGCCGTTCTGCGAGCGCCCGGATGACCGTTTCATCCAGTTCACCCGTTGCTTCCTTGCGGTAGCGGGCGATAAAGGGGATGGTGTTGCCTTCATCAAGAAGCTGCACCGTGTTCTTAACTTGGGTTGGTCTGAGTTTGAGCTCGGCCGCGAGCTGTTGTATGATCTCCATGCTGAATCGCTCCTTCCAGATTAGAATAGCAGAACTGGAAGGAAGAAGCAAAGCAATGTGGAACCTTTGCTTGAGGTGGTAATATGCTGGCAGAATATAGGACGGTGGCGCGGGAGGCAGAGATCACCCTTATTGAGAAGAAGTCCAAGTTCATCGCCCGCATCAGGCCCGTGGAGAGTCGGGAAGAGGCGGAAGCGTTCATCGAGGAAGTGCGCAAAGAGCACTGGAATGCCACCCACAACGTCCCGGCCTATATCATCGGTATGAATCAGGAGATACAGAAATATAGTGATGACAATGAGCCCAGCGGCACGGCGGGCCTGCCTGTCCTGGAGGTGCTTAAGGCCCATGATGTGGTCAATGCCGCCATCGTGGTCACCCGCTACTTCGGCGGAATTCTCCTGGGCCGGGGCGGGCTGGTCAGAGCTTACGGCGGAGCGGCCCGTGAGGCGCTGAAGGCCGCGGGCATTGTGCGCATGGCCCCTGCCAGGGAAGTAGGTATTACGGTGGATTACGTGCATGCGGGCAGAATCCAAAATGAACTCCTCGCGCAGGGGATTGTCCTCAAAGATACGGAATACTTGGAAAAGGTAACCTTCCACGTGCTGCTCCTGCCCCAGGATCAAGAAAGCTTGCGCCAGAACATCCAGGAACTGACGGCCAACGAGTTCCTCTGGAGGGAAGGCCAGGAAGTGTACCGGGCGGTGCCCGTGGAAGAAGAAAGGTGAGCCCTTTGGGGCCTAAAGCCAGTTGATGGGAGGGAGTAACGTGAAGAAACTGACCCGCGCCGGGGCTCCTATGCTCTATCCGCTGCCGCCGGTTCTGGTGACCTGCAGGCATGAAGGCCGGGCTAATATCATCACTCTAGCCTGGGCGGGAGTGGCCTGCTCCGATCCAGCAATAATCAGCTTGGGGATCCGCCCGCAGCGCTATTCCTATGGTATAATCAAAGAATCTGGCGAGTTCGTAGTGAACATCCCCACAGCTTCCCAGGTGGAGCAGGTAGACTTCTGCGGCAATGCCAGCGGGCGGGAGGTAGACAAGTTCTCCCACTGCGGCTTTACACCGGTGCCGGGGCAGTCTGTAGATGCGCCCCTCATCGCCGAGTGCCCGGTGAACCTGGAATGCCAAGTTGTCCAGGTTGTGCCCTTGGGCAGCCACGACCTCTTTTTGGGGAAAGTCCTCGCAGTACACTATGCTGAGGAGTATGTGGCCGCCGGGCGCTTCGATCTGAGCCAAGCCGATGCCCTGGTGTACGGGCTCAATGGCTACTATCGCGTAGGGGAAGTACTGGGGCGCCACGGGGAGTGGATGAAAAGAGAGAGGTAGAACATGGAAAAGAAACGCAAGCTAGTCGGGTTGGGCATTGTTTTGGTCTGTGTGTTTGCTTTGACAGCTGCGGTGTGGGCGGCCTTTCCCCAGCCCCAGGGCTTTGTCAACGACTTTGCCAATGTGCTGGACCGCCGCAGCCAATCGGAACTGCAGGTCTTAGCGGAACAGCTCCGCAAAGATCAGGGGATCGAACTGGCTGTGGTGACCGTCGCCACCACTGACCCCCTGGATCCCAAGGAGTACACCACGGCCTTGTTCAACGAGTGGGGCATCGGAGGCCCTGAAGACAGCGGTCTGCTTATGCTCTTGGCCGTTGCTGAACGGGCCATCGAAGTGGAGCCCGGGTACGGGCTGGAAGGGGTTCTGCCCGATGGCCTAATTGGGGCGGTAATCGATCAGGAGGGCATGCCCCATTTCACCAAAGGGGACTATGGGGCAGGGCTAACCGCTATGGCCAAGGCCTATGCGGCCATCTTAGCCGGTGAGGAGTTCGCAATTGCTGGAGAGAGGAAAGTAGATACTGGCTGGTTGTTCTCCTTCTTCATTTTTGTGCTCATCGTGCTGCTGCTGCGCCGCAACCGCTTCTACCCGCCCAGGGGAGGCGGCGTTGGCGGCGGAGGCTCGGGCCGGCGAACCGTATTTGTCCCGGGGCCCACATTTGGCGGGCCGCGCATGCCCACAGGCAGGGGGTCCGGAGGCTTCGGAGGGTTTGGCGGCGGCCGCAGCGGCGGAGGCGGCGCAGGAAGGAGATTCTAAGGAAGGAAAAGGAGAGTGAGAGGATGAAAAAAGGGACTATAATCCTCATTATCATCGCAGCGATCATCGTGTTACTAGGCGCCAGAGTGATTTCCGGCTACAACCAACTGGTTGAGCTGGAGCAGAACGTAGAGGGCCGTTGGGCACAGGTGGAGAACCAGCTGCAGCGGCGTGCTGATTTGATTCCCAACTTGGTGGAGACGGTTAGGGGCTATGCCAGCCATGAACAGCAGGTCTTCTCCGACGTAGCCGAAGCACGTTCCCGCTTACTGGCAGCCAGGACTCCCGAGGAGCAAATGGAAGCCAACGCTGGGCTGGACTCCGCGCTGGGCAGGCTCTTGGCCATCAGCGAAGCATATCCGCAGCTCAAGGCCGATACCAGCTTTATCCGCCTCCAGGATGAACTGGCCGGCACAGAAAACCGCATCGCCACTGAGCGCATGCGCTTCAATGAGTCGGTGCAGACCTGGAACACGACTATCCGGAAATTCCCCATGAACCTTCTTGCCAGCATGCTGGGTAAAGAGCCCAAGCGCTTCTTCGAGGCGGCGCCCAGCGCACAAGAGGTTCCCCAGGTACGGTTCTGAAGCAAAGGCACTCTCTGCGGAGAGTGCCTCTTGTTTACATGCCGAACATGGGCAGCGGGAAGGTTCCCCGCTCGCGCAGGTTTTCTAGATCCACAGGAGGGATGCCGCTGCGGAAATAGTGCAGTACCTCCTGGGCTTCCGTTGGATGGGCGGTACTGCCCCACACCACAAGCTGAGACAGCTGGGCCGGATGCTGCAGCCCGTAGATGGGCTGGCCCTCCTCATCGTAGTCCAGGGCCAAGAGAGCCCCCTGTTCCACGAAATAGGGGAAGCGGTTCTCAGGCAGGGCGATTACATCGGGGGCTTCACCCGCAGCAACCATAACCAGCAGTTTGGGATCTAGGGTGCCCGTAGGCAGGAGCTGGAGGTCAATGTAGATCTCCTCATGGGATGTGTTCCAAGACTCTGCCAGCTGCTCCATGATCTCGCCTAAGTCGTAGGATGCTTCAGCAAGGAACACAACTTTAACACGGCCCATGGCCGGATCCGGCGGCTGAGGCCGGAAGATCATGTACAGAATAAGGGCAGCCACCACCAGCACGGCCCCAGCGATAACTTTCTTGGATACAGGGGGCGGTGGGCCGTCTCCTTTGGGCTTTTCCCCGAGGATAGCCTGGGCGAGTTGGGGGCAGCCGGCTTTGCCGCAGCCTCCTTTGCTCTTCCAGCATTCCACATGCTGCACACTGCGGCAGCGGGGGCAGACGACCACTTCATCTTGGGCCGTGATGGCCTTCTGGCAGAGGACGCAGGGCTGCCCAACGTGGGCTTCTCCCGAGGTGATTTTTTCCGCTTTTCCAGCCATAGATTCTCTCCCCAAAATCCAAAAGATCGTATAGTATGGTATCATTATTATTGTAACACTTTGTCCCAGCGGTGCCAATTCACGGAGCTGGGCAAAAGGAGTGATGACTCTGAGGCCGCAGGTGGAAATCTACACTGACGGTGCGTGCAGCGGCAATCCAGGGCCGGGGGGCTGGGCAGCCATTCTCAAGTCCGGCCAGCACGAAAAGGAGATCTCCGGCTTTGAGCCTGACACGACCAATCAGCGGATGGAGCTCACCGCGGCCATCAAGGGTTTGGAGGCTCTGAAAAAACCCTGTAGGGTCAGGCTTTACTCCGACAGCGCCTATCTGATCAACGCCTTTAAGCAGGGCTGGCTGGAGAACTGGCGCCGCAACGGGTGGCTTACCGCGCAGAAAAAGCCGGTGAGCAACGCAGACCTCTGGCAGCGGCTGGCTGCCCTGGCTGAGATCCACCAGGTGGAGTGGATCAAGGTGCAAGGGCACAGCGACAATGAGTATAATAACCGGTGTGATGCGCTCGCCCGGGCTGCCATTGCGTCGAAGCGTTAGGGGGTGCAGCAACCAATGCAGAGAGACTACCAAGAACTACTGGCAGAGATCAAGGAGATTACCACGGCCGACGGCTTTGTTTCTTCCTGTTTGGAGATTAAGGAAAGCCTGTTTTTCTATGAACTAGATCTCATGCTGGCAGCTTACACTGCTTCACTGGAGCTCTTGACGGTGGTGGCGCTGCTCAATGCCGCCCTGAAGAGCAAGCGCGATTTGGGGAAGGCCCGGGCGGAAGTAGAGCTCGATGTGGACACTCTTCTGGAGGAGCTGGGGAAGTACCAGTTCCCGTTGGACATACAGTATGTGGTGGACCGGTTTCTGCACGGCCCAGCGCCGCGCATCCGCTGGCGGCTCGGTATCTACCTGGAGATGGTCCGGGCCTATGCCCTTTTAGGAGAAGAAGCGCCGGCGGACCTGGACGCCCTGCTCTGCCAGGCCCATCAACTCCTGCGGGGGCCGGAGGCCGAAAACAGGCCCCGCTTAGTGGAAGTGCTGGCCCAGGTGGGGGCGCACATGCTGAGGGGAGTCCGCCTGCGTCCGGTCTGGCTGCAGATCAGCCATCCGCGGGTGCAGGTGGTCCTTTCGGGCCTGCAGACGCTGGTGAGCAACCTGCGCGTCACCCCATATTTCAACTACCCTTTGGCCGATTTGGCTACCGAAAGGCAGAAGCGCCGAAAGGTCAAGGGTAATGTAGTCGCGGATCTGGGCGTGTTCCGCAACTTCCGGCAGGGCGGCTCAGGCTTCACTGAGTTGAACATTCCCTTTGAGCGGGATGAATACGACACATTTCTGGAGGGCTTCTACACGGGCTTTCAGTACCTGGACGTGGAGCCGGACCGGACCGCAACCGATCTGATCAAGGCCGTCTTGGAAGCTCGCCTGGTGCATCCCGGCATCGACGGGCGTTTTCTGCTCAGGCTGCTGGTGTACTGCAACCGCTGGAAGCTGAGCCAGGTGAGCGATGTCATCCTGGAACTGTTGGCCGAGCTGGATTGGGACGATCCGCTCTTTTATGAGTCCTGGGTGCTGCTCAAATCCTTTGCGGGCAAAGCCCTGCCCGCCATGCGCCGTTTTGTCAGGGCGCACCCGGATTCTCCGCTCCTGCCGTATTTGGCTCTGTTTCTGAGCAGCGGCCCGCCCAGTAAGCGCCGGTGGAGCCTGCTCAAGGAGATCTTCGAGCATTACCCCGATGAGAACGAGGACAAGGCCCACATCGCCCTTTCCATTGCCCGCTACGGAGGCGAGGATGCGGTAGCCTGCCTGGAGCAGGCGCTGACCTCGGCCAAAAGGAACGGGCCCTACCGGCGGGAATTGGAAAAGGCACTGGAGGCAGCCAAACAAGAAGCGAGGAGTTAAGTGAGTCGTTGTACAGCCCAGGCCGCAGCTTCCCTCACCACGGAGCTGGGGTGTTCCTGGGCTGTTTTTTGCAGAGTGGGCAGGGCCGCCTGCTCCCGCTGATTCCCCAGTACTATGCATGCGTTGCGCTGGAGCGTGTTTTTGCCCCGCCATCCCAGTGCGGTCGGGCCGAACCTTTCTTTGAACTCCTGGTTGGTCAGATCCAGCAGGGGAAGCAGAGGAACGTGGGGGCCCACCAAAGGCGCGAATTCGGCATGGCGGGTGTGCGGTGCCTTCCGATTGATGGGGCAGGCCTGCTGGCAGGTATCGCAGCCCCAGAGCCTGCTCCCGAGCTTGCCGCGCAGATCCAGGGGAATGGGGCCTGTCATCTGGGTTAGGTAAGAGAGGCACCTCTGGGGCTTGATCTTGCCGGGAGCGAGGAGGGCGCCGGTGGGGCAGGCGCGCACGCAGAGATCGCAGCCTACTGGACATGACCAGTTACCCCCCGGGGGACTGGTGGGAGGCAGAGCCACATCCACCAGGATCTCAGCTAAAAAGACCCAGGACCCGAAGGGCGGCACATATACCGCACAGTTGCTGCCGGGATAACCCAACCCTGCCTCTACGGCCAAGGCCCGGTCCACAAGGAATGTGGTGTCCACGGCCTTGGTGCACTCCCGGGCTCCCAAGCGTTCCCTGAGGTAGTCTATGAGCCTATCCATGCGGGAGTGGAGGACGCGGTGGTAATCCAAGCCCCAGGCATAGCGGGAGATAGTTCCGTGCAGGGGCTCAGCCGGTCCAGGCGGCCCGGTGTTGTAGCTCACGGCTAGGGCAAGGACAGATTTGGCGCTGGCCTGCAGGTGCCTGGGATCAATGCGCTTTTCTACATTTTGCTCCACAAAATCCGGGTAGCGGCCTTCCTCCTGGGCCTGCCGCAGGAGGGGAAGCATGCGCTTCAGCGGCCGCGCCGGCATAACCGCAAACGCATCAAATTCCGCTTCCCAGATCACTTCGGCCAGGCTCTCTAGGATCTGCGACATTTCGGAACCTCCCCTCACTGGCCTTATGTAAAAAAAGAGGAGCTGCCGCTCCTCTCCTCAGTATATCTAGTTGGCTGCTTCCACCGCGACGACCTCGGGAACCTCCTGCTTGAGGATGCGCTCAATACCGGCTTTGAGAGTCAGCTGAGACATGGGGCACCCCACGCAAGCGCCGGTCAGTCTTACCTTAACTACGTTGTCAGGGCTGATCTCAACCAGCTCCACATTCCCGCCATCGGCTTGAATAGCTGGACGAATTCTATTGAGAACCGCCTCTACTCGTTCTCGCATGTCCACACCTCCTTGGGCGTCTTCTTTTCTAAGTATACACCTAATGTTTTGCAAAGTCCATGCCGAATCTGGCGCATCTTAGGTTCCGCAAAAGGTGCGGTAGGGCATGGGGGAAGGCTCGGGCGGTTGGGCATACTCATGCTGCTGAGCACTGTGGGCGAACGGGTCTTTCAGCACGTCCAGCAGCTTCTTCACTAGGCTGTAGTCGCCAGCCTGCACCGCGGGGCGCAGCGCCTCTTCCACCCGGTGGTTGCGGGGAATGACCGCAGGGTTGCTGCGTTTCATCAGTTCGTGCACACCGTCTCTGCTCAGTGGGCTGCGGGCCAGCCGCTCCTGCCAGCGGGTTTTCCACTGGGCGAATTCTGGCGAACGATAGAGCTCCCCTCCTTCCAGGCGCGCATAGGTCAGATCCAAGAAGGTTCCGGAAAAGTCTGCCTGGTAGGCATGCATCAGGCGCAGCAGGTCACGTACTAGGCTCTCGTCTTCTGGTTCAGCATCTACCAGTCCCAGCTTTCCGCGCATGCCGTCGAGATAGTGCTTGTGGTAGAGTTCGGGGAAGCGGGCCAGTTCCACAGCGGCCATTTCCTCGGCCCTGTCTTGGTTAGGGTCTAGGAGGGGGAGCAGTGTTTCGGCAAAGCGCTGCAGATTCCAAAGGGCGATGGCTGGCTGCCGACCGTAGGCGTAGCGGCCCTGGTAGTCGATGGAACTGAAAACAGTATTGGGATCGTACGTATCCACAAAGGCGCAGGGCCCATAGTCAATGGTTTCGCCGCTGATGGCCATATTATCTGTATTCATCACTCCGTGCACAAAACCCACGAGCATCCACCGGGCGATGAGCACAGCCTGCTGTTCGATCACCCGGCGCAGCAGGGCTTGATAGGGGTTTTCCTCGAAGAGCGCAGGGGGCAGGCGGGCATAGGAATGATCGAAGTTGAAACCAAACTCATTGGTCTGCATGGTCCACCTCCTGACCCTAGTATGCGCGGGCAGGAAGATGGCGAACTATACCGAAATCAGTATACATTCCAAGCCGCAAGCACAGTGGAGGATTTGCATGCAGCGCAACAAGGTGTTGGTTATAGGCAGTCTGAACATGGACCTGGTCGTGCAGGTGCCTAGGGTTCCCCGTGACGGCGAAACCGTCTTAGGCAGTGAATTCCACCGTTATTTCGGAGGGAAAGGAGCCAACCAAGCCGTGGCTGCCGCCAGACAGGGGGCGCCCACCATCATGGCCGGCCGCGTAGGGGCTGACGCCTTCGGCCGGGATCAAATCGCTGCCCTGCAGGCGGAAGGAATTGATACAAGCTATCTGCTCGTCGATGCAGAGTGTTCTTCGGGAGTAGCTTTCATTGTCATAGATACCCAGGGCAATAACCGGATTATGGTCGTCCCGGGAGCCAACGGGGCTGTAAGCCCCCAGGACATGGCAGCCCTGGAACCTGTGATGGCAGAGTGTTCCTGTGTTGTGATTCAGCTGGAAATCCCTTTAGCAGCGGTGCTGGCCGCGGTGCGCGCTGCCCATGCTCAGGGCGCAAAAGTGATTCTCAACCCCGCACCGGCCCAGCCCCTTCCCCTGGACATTTATCCCTGTCTTACAGTAATCACCCCTAACGAAAGCGAGGCCCAGCTGCTCACGGGCGTGGCAGTGTCCGATCTGGCGTCGGCACGGCAGGCTGCCCAAGTGCTGCTGGACCGGGGAGTTTTGGCCGTGGTCATCACCTTGGGCGCGCAGGGGGCGTACGGCTTGACGCTGTCCGGCGAGTTTCACTTCCCGGCGCATCCCGTTGATGTAGTGGATACAGTGGCCGCGGGTGATACTTTTACCGGAGCTTTAGCGGCCCTGATCGCTGAAGGGCGCAGCCTGAAGGAGGCAGTGGAATACGCCAACGCGGCCGCGGCTCTGGCGGTGACCCGCAGGGGAGCTCAGCCTTCCGTGCCCACCAGGGCAGAAGTGCTGCGCTTTTTGGGGAAGTGAAGGTAGAAGCTGAGGGGAGCTGCCTTGCCTGCAGGTGGCTCCGTCTTTTTCTCGGCCGAAAGTGAAAACATAGGATCGGGATGACTTTTTCCTAGACAGGAGGCAGACCTTGACCGAGCACACAGCGACACGTACCTATCGCGGCTACGTGCTGGACCCTTTCCAGCAGGAGGCCGTTGATTACATCGATGAGAACAAGTCCGTCCTGGTGGCCGCGCCCACAGGCGTGGGCAAGACGCTGATCGCTGATTATATCATCGAAAAGATCTACCGGGAAGGCGGGCGGGTGGTGTACACCGCGCCCATCAAGGCCCTGAGCAATCAGAAGTTCCGGGAGTTCAAAGGGGTTGTGGGTGAAGAAGGGGTGGGCATTCTCACCGGCGATGTGGTGATCAACCCCGATGCCCCCATCCTGATCATGACTACGGAAATCTTCCGCAACATGCTGCACGAGGACCCGGAGCGGGTTCGCGATGTGCGTTATGTGATCTTCGATGAGATTCACTATATCGACGATCCTGAGCGGGGCAGCGTGTGGGAAGAGAGTCTGATTTTCATGCCCCCGTCCATGCGCTTTCTGGGGCTGAGCGCCACCATCCCCAACGTGGATCAGCTGGCCAGCTGGATTTCCGAGGTGCAGCAGCAGGAAGTTAAGGTGGTGACCAATTTCCACCGCGTGGTTCCTCTCAAGCATGCCCTCTTCGAGCGCTCCTTAGGCTTTACCAACATGCGCGCTCTGCAGAAGAAGTACAGGCGGCTCGCCGGCCAGAACCCTTCCGGCCGGCTCGAAGTGCCGGCTACCACTCATCTCGACCTGATCAGCGCGATTAAGGAGGAGTACCTGCCCTGCCTGTTCTTTACCTTCAGCCGGTGCAAATGTGAAAGCAACGCCTTGGAGCTGGGTGAAGAAGAGGACTTCTTAGATCGGCAGCAGAAGCAGCAGGTCAGCCAGGTGATCGACGAGGTGCTGGAGCGTTATCCCGCCATGGAAAGCGGGCGCTGGCCCCATCTGCGCCGCCTGCTCATGAAGGGAATCGCCTATCACCATGCGGGCATGCTCCCCGTGCTCAAGGATATTGTGGAGGAGCTGTTCACCCGCCGGTTGATCGCGGTTTTGTACTGTACCGAAACCTTTGCCGTGGGGCTCAACTTCCCTTGTAAAACGGTGTGTTTTGACTCCAGCACCAAGTGGGACGGCATGACCTTCAGGCCCATCTCCAACCGGGAGTACTTCCAGATGGCAGGTCGGGCCGGCCGCCGGGGGATTGACCCGGAAGGCTTTGCCTTTATGCTGGTGGATCTGAACTACTTCGATCCCAGCCAGTTTCCCAGCATGAATGAGGCTGAAGTGGAGCCCCTGCAGAGCCAGTTCAGCCTGACCTACAACTCCATCCTCAACTTGGTGAAAAACTACAGCGAAGAAGAGATCTACCGCATTTTAGGGCAGAACTTCGCCACTTACCAGGCCTCCGCGGAGCGCCAGGGGGTGCTGGTGGAAATGGAGCTGCTGGAAGAAGAGCTGGCCCCTTACATCAAGCACATGCGGGGCCGGGAGCGCTTTATCAGCACTCTGCGGCAGCGCCTGGACCTGGAACGGCAGCTCAATACGGCGTATAATAAGCGTACCCGCACCAGGCTGAAGCGGGAAATCCGTGCCCTCACGCAGCGCCTGGACAGCGCCTTCTACCGGGCTTACCCAGGCAGGGAGCGGGCTTCCCTGCGCAGGGAGAACCGCCGCTACCGCAGAAAGCTCAAAGCCTACGAGCGCCTGCTCCTGCGGGAGCAAGCCCTCAACCCCCTAGAACGGTACATCCAGGAGTTTGAGGATAAGAAAGCACTGCTGGAAACCTTAGGTTACCTGGAGCAGGATCAGCTCACCTCGGCGGGGTTGTTTGCCAGCCAGATTCACGGGCATGAGCTCATGCTCACGGAAGTGTTCATGGAGGGGCTCTTCCACACCTATCCTCCTGCGGAGCTGAATGCGGCGTTGGTAGCGGTGGGATACGAACCCCGCAAGAATGAGTTCCGCATCAAGCACAGGCTGGATTTCGGGCCCATTTTGCGCATCTACCACGGACTCCTTAAGCTGGAACAGAACATGCTGGGCTATACCACCGTGCGGTTCTATGATCATGTAGCTGCGCTGGCTTACCGCTGGAGCAACGGGGAAAGCTTCACCAAGCTGATTGAGGAGGCCTCTGTGGATGAAGGCGACCTCGTCTTCGCCTTCCGGCGGGGCATTGACCTGCTCAGACAGGTGCGCAATGCCGCGGGCGATGATCCCGTGCTCCACGAAAAGCTGCGGGAATGCATCAGCTTGATGGACCGCGACGAGGTTTCCATCTGGCTGTAGGATTGAGGTGAACCATGAAGTACAAACTGCTGGCCATAGATATCGACGGTACGCTGCTCAACAGCAGTTCCCAGCTCACTCCCAACACTGCTGCTGCTGTGCAGAAGGCGCAGGAGCGGGGGATCAAAGTGGTGTTGGCCACCGGACGCCGCCTGGGCAATTCCCTGGCTTTGGCCAAGGAGCTGAACGTGCGCGAGCTCATGGTGGTGCACAACGGCGTTGTGGTGGTCGATCCTGTCACTTGTCAGCCGGTGATCCAATCGGGCATCTGCCCGGTTTTGGCTGGGGAACTTGTGGACAAGCTCAATGCCTGGTCGGTCAACTACGTGGTTTACACCGGGGAATCTGCCGGCGAGAAAGTGCTGGCACCCAGCGGACGCTGGCAGGAGCCGGACAATCTCCTGGCTTACTTTTTGGGAGAAGCGGCCGAATTTGTGGACGAGATCGAGATCTCCAGCCCGCCAGTGCGCTTGGCCATCATCGATCAACCCGCTAAGGTGGATCCCCTGTATACTACCCTCAAGAGGGACTATGCCCAGCAGGTCAGCGCGCTGCTCTTCGGCGCCGAGCGGGATGATTGGCGCGGGATTGAGCTGCTGCCGGCCCACTGCAGCAAGGGGGCGGGTGTGGCCTTGGTGGCCGATCGCCTGGGTATCTCTCCTGCAGAGTCGGTGGCTATCGGCGATAACATCAATGACCTGGAGATGATCCTCTGGGCCGGCTTGGGCATTGCCATGCAAAACGGTTCACCGCTCCTAAAGGAGCAGGCCAAAATGATTGCCCCCAGCAACGATGAAGATGGCGTGGCCCGCATCATTGAAGAGCTCCTGCTCTGATTAGGGGAGGTGAGGTTTTGACTGTCTTGCACCTTGTGCCTAGTACATATCTGCGTCAAACCAGGCGCCGCTTGTCTCGGGAGGGGCAGCCCGCTTTGGCGGCAACGCTAGGGGGGCTGGCGGCCCAAATCCTGCGCGCCGGGATGGTATCCTACCAGGAGAACCGCCTGTTGGAAGGGGTGGCCGTCTGGCAGTGCGTGCAGGATCTGGAGGAGCGCCTGGAATTTTTCGCGCCCATCGCCCAGTTCAAGGGCTTCAGGCAGGAACTGCAGTGGTTGTTCGGCCGCTTGGATTACGGTGAGGATATCTACGGAGCCATGCCCCAGCCGGGGCGCGCGGAATTGGAGCTTCTCCACAGGCGCTACCATGAAATTCTGGAGGAGCACGGAGTTGTTACGGCTCCAGGCCGCCTCAAACTGGCGCTGGAGCTCATGGGGCAGGGACGGGTGCTCCCCGAAGTGGACACCGTGATCCTGGAGGGGTTGGGCGAACTCAGGCCTCTGGAACAGGCCTTTGTGGCCGCGTTTACCGCAGGGCGCCAGGTAGAAGTGGTCAAGCGGCAGGCGCAGGACCCTGTGCTCAAGGTGACTAAGGCGCAGGATCCTGCGGATGAAGTGGAGCTCATGGCCCAAGCTCTGCGCCGCCAGATTGAGCGGGGCACCCCCCTCGAGGCCGTGGCCGTTGCCTTTCCCAGCCCCGAACAGTACCTGCCCCTGATCATCCCCACCTTTGCCCGCTTGCACATTCCCTGGCAGGCACCGGGGACCAGCCTGCGCAACACTCCCTTGGGCAAGACGCTGCTCATCCTCATCGCCGGGACGCTGGCTGATTGGGACAAGCGTTCTTTGGAGCTGCTCACCGCGCCGGGCTGGGGTTTTCCTTTTGGCCTGAGCGGGGAAGCGCACAGGCTGCTGCGCTTGGCTCCGCCCTTGAAGGGGCTGGCCAGCTGGCGCAGTTACCTCGGGCAGCAGGAGGGGTGGGAGCCTGTTTTCCAGGTTATGGCGGAGGTGGAGGCTGAACTCAGGCTGCGCCCCCTGTCCGAGTATGGGGCATGGCTGGAAAGCCTTCTCGATAGGCTTGATCCCCAGCTGTGGGTCACCCCGGCAGACAGTGTGGAAACCTGGGCTGAGCTGGTCAAAGCATGGGATGGCCTGCTGGATGTGGCTCAGACCCTGCGGCGCTTCAGCTGCGCCCTGCCTCCGGCACAGTTCCTGCAGCTCTTGGAAGATCTTCTAGGCAGCTATCTGATCCGCCCCCGGCGCGTGTTCAGCGAGCGGGTCCAGGTGCTGCGCACGGACCAGCTGGGCGGGTTCGTTTACGACTATCTGTTTGTGGGCGGCCTGGTGGAAGGACAGTTTCCTCCCCACGGGCGGGCCCACTGGCTTACGAAGGCACGGGCTGAGGTGGAAAGGGAGCAGCTCTTTACGGCTCTTACTGGATCGGCCCGGCATGTTTTTCTCTATTACCCCGAGGTGGATCGGGAGGGTAAGCGGAACCTGCCTGCCACGGTTCTTCACCCTGCTGAAGCAGAGGAAAAGGCTGCCGCCCGGGAGCCTGTACACTTTCCTTCGCTGTTTATCGGCAGCGGGCTGCTGAACGATGCGGATCTTCTGGAGCAGCTGAGGGAGAAAGTGCTCAAGCAGGGGCTCAGCGTTTCCCAGCTCAATACGTACGCCAAATGCCCCTACCGTTTCTTCTGCGAGTACGTCTTGAATCTGGAGGCGCTGGAGGAAGAGTCCTTAGAGCTGGATGCTAGAGAAAAGGGGATCATCGTCCACAGCGTGCTGCGCACCTTTTGGGCAAGACACCTGGAAGGCCCCCTGCCTTCCTTGGAGGAGGCCCAGCTGCTGCTGGAAGAGCTGCTCACCAGTGCCTACCGGGAAAGGGGGTTTGCGCCCCCCGCGGATCTGGTCCGGGCTCTGCGCTTTTTTATCCGGCAGGATCTCCAGCGGGTACAGAAGGGTTTCCGCCCAGCCTACTTAGAAAGGGCCTTTGGGCAGGTAGTGATCCCCAGTGCCCACGGCCCCGTGCCCATGCGGGGCAGGATCGACCGCATCGACTGGCATCCCGATGGAGCTTACGTCCTTTATGACTACAAAACCGGGGATCCTCCCAGCAACGAGTCTGTGCGGGAAGGTAAGGACGTTCAGGTCGCCGCTTACCTGGTGGCTGCCCAGACCCTACTCCCCCAAGGCCGAGCTGTGGGCGCGGCCTATTACCCGATCGACGGCGGTTCCCCGCGGGGTGTTTTCCACCAGGATTACCGTGACGAACTGGCCGCGGCCAGAGGCAGCACCATGGCTGGGGAGGATTATCTTCAGCAGCTGGCCAAGTTCGAGCAGATCTTGAGCGAGCTGGTGGACTCTATCCTGGAGGGCGCCTTCCCCGTGGAACCGGCCGACTCCCGGGTCTGCAGCTACTGTCCCTTCCAGGGCATCTGCCGCAAGGAGGTGGGCCTAAGTGGAATTTAAGCCAACTGAGCGCCAACAAGAGGCCATCACCACCATCCACTGCCCGGTTGCGGTTGTGGCCGGGGCAGGCTCGGGCAAAACCAGGGTGTTGGTGGAAAGGTATCTCTATCTGCTGGACAAAGGCGTTAAGGTGGATGAAATCGCAGCCATCACCTTCACCAAGAAGGCCGCCCAGGAGATGAAAGAACGCCTGCGCAAAGCCAGGCCGGAACTCATCCCCGATCTGGAACGGGCCCAGATCTCCACTGTCCACAGCCTCTGCCAGCGCATCATCCAGGAGCATCCTCTGCAGGCCCGGATGGATCCCCGCTTTCGGGTGGGAGAAGAGTGGGAGACCCGGCTGCTGCTGGCCGAGGTGATTGAGGAAGTGGTGCAGGAAACGGCCCCCCCCAGTGACCTGGGCACCTTTGGGGATGTCTGCTCTGTGGTGCTGGGCTTGTATGAAAAAATGCTCAGCAAGGGCGATCTCCGTTTTGAGCGGGCCTTCAGCGAACCTCTCGCCGAGTTTCCCCTGCTGCCGTTGGAAGCCGAAGTGAAGAAGGCTTTAGCGATTGTGCCCAGCACGGTGCGGCAGCGGGAAGTCTTGGCGGAACTGGCCGAGGAATGGCCTTACTTGGTAGAGCTGCTGCGCCTGCCCGATGACAATCTGCGCCTGGAGGCCCTGGAGATCCTGCGCCGGCAGGTGGGCAAGATTCGCGGCAAGCTTGCCGAGGAGGTTAGGGCCTTGAAAGAGCTCATCGCCTTTGCCGAAGAGCTGATTGCAGAGGGCAAGGGCAGGGCAGTGGTTACCTACCTGGGCCAAGTGCTGCAGCGGATCCATGCGCTCTACTCCGAACGTAAACGCCTGGGCGGACTGGTTGACTTCAACGACCTGGAGCGGATTACGTGCGAACTGCTGCAGGATCCCCTGGTGGCGGCGGACTATCCTTTTTCCCATGTTCTGGTGGACGAGTTCCAGGACACTAATCCCCTGCAGAAGAGAATAGTGGATGCCTTCACAGCCCGCGGCGCCCTGCTCTTTGTGGTGGGAGATCCGAAGCAGTCCATCTACCGTTTTCGCGGCGCCGATGTGGGGGTCTTTCTCCAGGCTGAGCAGGAAGTTCAGGGGAAAGGCCGGCGCATTGTGCTGGACACCAACTTCCGTTCCACTCCCGAACTGATCCAGTTTGGCAACGCGTTCTTCGCCAAGCTCTTGGAGGGAGAGCTGATCGGCTTTGACGCCAGTTGTCACCACAGAACGCACGCCCACCGCCCCTGTGTGAGCATCCTCCAGGTGGCCGCCGATGATCTGGCTGTGGACGAAGCCCGGGCCCTGGAAGCCCGGCAGATCGCCTTGAAGATCCGGGAACTGGTGGACAGCGGACGGTACAGATACGAGCAGATTTCTATTCTCTTCCGGGCCATGACCAGTGTGTACATCTATGAGCGGGCCTTGAAGGAAGCGGGAGTACCCTATGTGAACCTGAGTGGGCGCGGTTTTTATTCCAAGCAGGAGATCCAGGATGTGCTGCACTACTTCCGCTGGCTGGAGGATGCCGGTGATGAAGTGGCCAGGCTGGCTGTGCTGCGCTCGCCCTTTTACCTCATCTCTGACTCAGGACTATTCTGGCTGCGCCAGGGCCGCGAGGACAAGCTCAGCCCCAAAGAGCAGGCAGCACTGGCCCAGGCCGCGCAAGACTACGCTGCGCTGCAGCTTTTGGCCAAGCATCGGCCCGCCCCCGAGGTGATCACGGAGCTGCTCCGGCGCACCAACTACGTGGAAAAGACCTGGAAGCTGCCCTTTGGCCCGCAGAAGGTGGCCAACATTGAAAAGCTTTTGGAGCAGAGCTGGGATCTTTTTGCCCGCAACGTGTACACCATCCCCGAGCAGGTGAGGTACCTGCGCCTTTTGGCGCGGGAGGCCCAGAAGGAAGGGGAAGCGCAGCTCGATGCGGAGCATGCCGATGTGGTGGTTCTGCGCACGATCCACAGCGCCAAGGGTTTGGAGTTTCCCGTAGTGTTTTTGGCGGACACCAGCGCCGCGGCGGTGCGAGCCCCGAAAGGCAAGGCGCTCTACCATCCGGAGGTTGGGCTTGCCTGGCGGGGGATGCGCGATTACAAACTGATTCAGGAGCAGGAAAAGGCGGCGGAGATCAGCGAATCCAAACGGCTGTTGTACGTGGCCTTCACCAGGGCCCAAGAAGAACTTTACTGGTGTGCCCGCAGAGGCAGGGAGGTCACAGACAGCTGGTGGAGTTGGCTGCAGGCCCATCTGGAATCCATTGACCCGCAGCTCTACCAACTGGTGCCCGGCGAGCTGCCGCCGCTGGAGCCGCAGCCCCAAGGAGAAACAGCGCGCCTGGAACTGTCCCGTTATCAACCCCTGCCTCCCCAGTACAGTCAGGTGGTCTTTTCCGTGACGGAGCTCATGAACTATGACCGCTGCCCCCGCTATTACTACCTGCGCCATATCTTGGGCCTGCCCGAAAGGAGTAGGGACAAGCAGGGAGCCTTGGGCGCTTCCAGCGGCCTCAGCGCCACAGAACGGGGGAGCATTGTGCACCGGGTGGTAGAGCTGATCAAAGATCCAGCGGCCTTGAGCGTGCTGGTGGAACAGGCCGCCGCCCTGGAGGGGGTAGAGTTGGATGCCCGGCAGAGGGCCCAGTTGGAAGAGATGATCCTCCCTTACCTGCGCAGCGAATTCTTCGCCCGGGTGCAGGCTGAGCCCGCCGGCCAGCTGTACAAAGAACGCAGTTTCTTCCGGGCCGCGGGGGACTTTATCGTCAACGGCCTGGTGGACCAGGTTTTTGTGGGGGAAAAGGGTGTTGAAGTTGTGGACTTTAAGACGAATTGGATCACCGCGGATCAGGTACCAGAGGTGGGCGCGGCCTACGCTGTGCAGCTGCGGCTGTATGCCTGGGCCATGGCCCGGGAGCTCGGGCGGCCAGCGGTGAGCTCCCAGGCTTACTTCCTGATCCCCAACCGCCTGTATGCTTTGGATCCTGAGCTGCTCGATGCCGACGAAACAGAGCAGTGGATCGTAGACACCTGTCAGCGCATTATCCGCGGCGCAGAATTGGGGGCTCAGGCCTTTCTCCCCCGGGACAACTGCGCGCTGTGCCGCCAAAATTACTACTGCCTGCATGCTTGGAACGCTGGTAAGGATGGCAGGTTTGGGGAGACTACAGATGTTGAGGAAGATCTGCTGGAGGAGGAACTGCTATGAAATTCACCCAGCACCAGCTGGGGCCGGGGGTGCGGCTGCACCTCTGTGCAACGGATAAGTTCAAGACGCTGACCTGCAAAGCTTTTATTCAACAAGATCTTCAGCCCTGGGAAGCAGCCAGCACAGCGCTTGTGCCCCTCCTTTTGCGCCGGGGTTCCCAGAAGCTGCCAACCACCCTGGACATTGCCCGGGAACTGGAAGAGCTCTATGCTGCCGACTTCGGCTCCGACGTGCTGAAGATTGGGGAACGCCAGATTCTGGAGTTTCATTTTCAGATGGTGGATCCGGCCCACCTGCCCCAGAGCGGAAAACTTCTGCGCCGAGGATTGGAAGCTTTCTGGGAGATTGCTTCCAGCCCCTACGGAGATGGTAGTTTCCACGAACCCTATTTTGAACAGGAAAAGCACATCCTCGCCCAAGAGCTGGAGGGCTTGGTGAATGATAAGCGTACCTACGCCCTGGTGCGCTGCACCGCCCTCATGTGCGCTCAAGAGCCCTTTGGGATCTACAAGTACGGCGATGTAGAGACGGTGCGTTCACTGGCCAACAGCGATGTATATGGCCACTACCAGAAACTCCTGGGCAGCTATCCTTTGGATATCTTCGTCGTGGGCTCTCAGGCGGAACAAGCAGCTGAAGTCCTCTCTGGGTTGATTTCTGGCCGCGCAGGCGGCATTGAACTTCGGGGGCCCCAGCAGGTGGCAGTAGACGAACCCAGGTTCTTTGAGGACAACTTGGATGTGCAGCAGGCTGTTCTGGTCATGGGTTACCGCACCGGGATAACCTACCCCGATGCTGACTACTACGCCCTTTTGGTGGGCAACGGCATCTTGGGGGGCTTTGCCCATTCCAAGCTCTTTGTCAATGTGCGGGAGCGGGCTCATCTGGCCTATTACGTTAGTTCCGCCATCGAGGGCAGCAAGGGCCTGCTCACGATCAGCGCTGGCATCAGTGGTGAAAAGCAGGAACAGGCGGTGCAGATCATTCAGGAGCAGGTCCGGGAAGTCCAGGAGGGTCAGATCAGCCCCCAAGAGCTGGAGCAGACCAAGCTGGGATTGATCAGGTCCATGAACAGCATGAACGACAACCCCTCGGGTCTGATTGACCGCAACATCATCGGTATTGTCCATGATCAGCTGCGCAGTATCGAGGACGTGGTGGCAGCCATTGCCGCGGTGAGCCGAGATGATGTGGTCCGGGCCATGCAAAAAGTGCAGCTGGATACGACCTATATCCTCCGCTCTTCTCCGCAGAAAGGAGTAGGCCATGGAACAAATTAGACTCCCAGGCGGCGAATCAATATATTCAGGGTATTTGGATAACGGGTTAGCTGTGCTGGTGCTGCCCAAGAAGCAGTTCCTGCGCACCTATGCCATGCTCTCGGTGAATTACGGCTCGCTGGATTACAAGTTCCAGCTGCCGGGGGAAGAGGCAGTGGAAGTCCCGCCAGGTATTGCCCACTTCCTCGAGCATAAGCTGTTTGAGGAGGAAGAAGGAAGCGTTTTCGACCGCTTTGCTTCCTGGGGCGGCTCGGTGAATGCGTACACCAGCTACAGCCAGACCAGCTACCTGTTTACCACCATTGAGCACTGGCAGGAAAGCCTGGTTTACCTCTTAGAGTTTGTGAACAGGCTCCACTTAACAGAAGAAAACGTGGAGAAGGAAAAAGGGATTATCGAACAGGAACTGCGCATGTACGCAGACCATCCTGACCACAGGATCCACAGCACCTTGCTGGAGAACCTTTACCACGAGCATCCCGTGCGCTTGGATATCGGGGGGACGGTGGAATCGGTGCGCAGGATCACCCTGGCTGAACTGGAGCGATGCTATTACACCTTCTATCAGCCTGGGAATATGGCCCTAGTAGTGGTAGGCGATGTGGACCCCAGGGCAACCTTTGAACTGGTGCGCCGCAGTTACCCCGACCGCGCTTGGTCTGGTCAGAAAGTAGAACGCCTGGATCCAGAGGAACCCTCCGGCATCGTCAAGCCCTGGGCTGAAGAGCAGCTGGCCATCTCTCGGCCCCGCTATATGCTGGGTTTTAAGCACGATCCCATCTGGCAGGGGGAGGAACTGCTGCGCGTTCAGATTGCCATGGCTTTGGGCCTGCGGCTGATTGCCGGTCGGAGCTCGGCTGCCTTTGCCCAGCTCTACGAAGCCCAGCTTGTGGATGACTCGTTCTCTGCCAGTTTCCGGGGCCATCCCCGCTTTGCCCATACCGTCTTCAGTTCCGAAACGGATAACCCAGAGGCCCTCCATGAACGGCTTGCGGAGATCATCAAGCAGCTGCAGGCGGGCGGGGTGGAGCAGGCTGAGATTGAGCGCTTGAAAAAGAGCTTCTACGGCATGTTCCTGGGGGCGCTGGATTCCTTTGAATACACAGCTAACCGCATTACCGCCCAGTACTTCGAAGGTACTCCCTACCACAGGTATTTGGAGGTGCTGCAGCAGCTTTCTCACCAGGATGTGCAGGCGGCCCTGGCCGATTTACTGGATTGGGAGCGTTCCAGCGTGTCTATCCTCCGGCCGGTGAACCACCATGGCTAAGCGGCAGCTGCGCCAGCAGCTCATGGAGGAACGGGCTCAGGTGCCGGCGGCCACCCGGGCGGTGTGGGATGCGGAGATCAGGAGTTCCCTCAAGGACCTGCCCGCGTTCGCGGCCGCACAGCGCGTACTGGTGTACCTGTCCATCAACTGGGAGGTGGACACCTGGGGAATAGTGGATGAGCTGCAGAAGCGGGGCAGTGAGGTTTACGTCCCGGTGGTGCAGAAGAACCCACGCGCGCTCATCCCTACGCTGTTTACCAGCCGGGAGAATCTGGTGCCCGCGTCTTTCGGGATTCTGGAGCCTCCCCTTGGCACGCCCACGGTCGCGCCGCGCGAGCTGGATCTGGTTATCGTGCCAGGCTTGGCCTTTACCAAAGAAGGCTACCGCATTGGCTACGGCGGCGGTTTCTACGACCGGCTGCTGGCTGAGATCACCGTACCAACGGTGGGCTTGGTGTACACTGCCTTTCTCCGCTCCTTCCAGCCGGACCCCTGGGATCGGCCGGTGGATTTCTTAGCCACCGAGCGGGGGCTTATCGGGAGGAAATAAGCCCCAGTCTGCAGAACTCTGCACAGTGCAGAAGGAGGACTGATCATGGCGGGAAAATATGTGCTGGCCATTGACCAGGGGACCACGGGAACCACGGTGATCTTGTTCAACCGCAGCTCGGAAATGGTGGGCAAAGTGTACGAGGAGTTCACCCAGCACTATCCCCGGCCCGGTTGGGTTGAGCACGATGCCCAGGAGATCTGGGAAGGCACTAAGAACTTGTTGGAGCGCGTTTTTGAGGAGACGGGCGTTCAGCCCTCCCAGGTGGCGGCCATCGGTGTCACCAACCAGCGGGAAACGGTTGTACTCTGGGACCGGCGCACAGGTGAGCCGGTGACCAGAGCCATCGTCTGGCAGTGCCGGCGCACTGCCGGTATCTGCGATGAGCTGCGCAGCCGGGGGTTGGAACCCACCTTCCAAGAAAAAACAGGACTGGTCCTGGACGCTTATTTTTCCGGGACTAAGTTGAAATGGATTTTTGACCATTATCCTGAACTGAAGCAGCGGGCGCGCCAGGGCGGCCTGGCCTTTGGCACCATTGATTCGTGGCTGATCTATAAACTGACGGGAGGCCAGGTGCACTGCACCGATTACACCAACGCCGCGCGCACCCTGTTGTTCAACCTGCGCGAACTGAAGTGGGATCCGGAACTGCTGGAAATCCTGGATATTCCCGAGGCAGTGCTGCCTGAAGTGCGTTCCAGCAGTGAGGTCTATGGCCACACGGCGGACTTGGGAGTCCTGCCCGCGGGTATTCCCATCGCCGGCGCGGCTGGCGATCAGCAGGCCGCCCTCTTCGGACAGGCCTGTTTTGAGCCGGGCACAGTCAAAGCCACCTTTGGCACCGGGGCCTTCATCTTGATGAACACAGGGCCCGAGCTGATTGCCTCCAAGAACGGGCTGCTCACCACCATCGCCTGGGGCCTGAACGGCCGAGTGGAGTATGCCCTGGAGGGCAGTGTATTCGTCGCCGGCGCAGCGGTGCAGTGGCTGCGCGACGGACTGGGGATTATCAAGAGCGCCGCGGAGACGGAAGCTTTGGCCCTTTCCGTGCCGGATACCAACGGCCTGTATTTTGTCCCGAGTTTCGTGGGCCTGGGCGCTCCCCATTGGAATCCTTATGTGCGGGGGATGATTATGGGCATCACCAGAGGCGCAGGCAAAGCGCACCTGGTGCGGGCGGCCCTGGAGTCCATAGTCTATCAGACCAAAGAGGTTGTGGATGCTATGGTTGAAGATGCTGCCATCCCCCTCACCCAACTGAAGGTGGATGGAGGAGCTTCGGTCAACAACTTCATCTGTCAGTTTCTGGCCGATGTGGCCCAAACCCAGGTGCAGCGGCCGCAGGTGTTCGAAACCACAGCGTTGGGCGCAGCTTATCTGGCAGGTCTTGCTGTGGGCTTTTGGGAGGACCAGGACGAAATCCGCAGGCTGTGGCGGGTAGACCGCAAATACGAG
>JAAYMM010000073.1 GCA_012521335.1 Bacillota bacterium
ACCCTTACCTCGGCGGAAAACCACCAAGGCGGTATATTTCTGTGGCACTAGCCTTAGAGTCGCCTCCACTGGGTGTTACCCAGCATCCTGCCCTGTGGAGCTCGGACTTTCCTCAAAGGGTAACCCTTCGCGATCATCCGGTTCACTCAGCATGTCATCTATAGTATAACATGTTCAGCGCCAACTGCAAGCCGCTGCATAAAGATACCGCCTCAAAGACCATGAGACGGCGGATGGGACTTGGTGGACCCCCTGGGATTCGAACCCAGGACCAACGGATTATGAGTCCGCTGCTCTAACCGCTGAGCTAGGGGTCCAGCACTGATTAATTATAGGGGAACAGACCGGTAGTGTCAAGGGGACCGTTACTGCTCCAGAAAATCCTTCAGTTTCTTGCTGCGGCTGGGATGGCGCAGTTTCCGCAGGGCCTTAGCCTCAATCTGGCGGATGCGCTCCCGGGTTACGCCGAAGACCTGGCCCACTTCTTCCAAAGTCCGCCCCCGGCCATCCTCCAAGCCAAAGCGCAGTTTGAGCACCTGCTGCTCCCGAGGGGTCAGTGATTCCAGCACTTCTTCCAGCTGTTCCTGCAGCATGGTAAACGCTGCTGCTTCCGCTGGAGCAGTAGCTTCTTGATCCTCGATAAAGTCGCCTAAGTGGCTGTCTTCTTCTTCACCGATCGGTGTCTCCAGGGAAACGGGTTCTTGGGCGATCTTCATGATCTCCCGGACCCTCTCCGGAGGCATGTCCATGGCCTCAGCTATCTCCTCCGGTGTAGGAGCCCTTCCTAATTCCTGAAGGAGCTGCCTGGAAACCCGGGTCAGCTTGTTAATGGTCTCCACCATATGGACCGGTATGCGGATGGTGCGCGCTTGATCCGCGATGGATCGGGTAATGGCTTGTCTGATCCACCACGTGGCATAGGTGCTGAACTTGAACCCCTTGCGGTAATCAAACTTCTCCACCGCCTTGATCAGGCCCAGGTTCCCTTCCTGAATAAGGTCCAAAAGCTGCATGCCCCTGCCCACATAACGCTTAGCAATACTCACCACCAAACGCAAGTTGGCCTCGGCCAGCTTGCGCGCTGCTTCTTGATCGCCCTGCTCAATCCTTTTGGCCAGCTCCACTTCCTCTTCGGCCGTCAGCAGCGGGACCCTGCCGATCTCTTTGAGATACATGCGGACAGGATCATCAAGCCCAATACCTTCCGGCATGGACAGATCATATTCATCCTGGTCATCATCTGCAGTCACATCGTCTTCCTCTGGGACTGCGTCGCCAGGCTCATCATCGTGCTCAGAGTTGGTGTGGGGAATCACGTCAACACCCATGGCGGAGAAACTCTCATATATCTCATCGATCTGCTCAGGCAGCAGATCCACGTCTTGAAGACTATCCATGACTTCGCGATAGGTAACCATGCCGCGCTTTTTCGCTCTCGCCATGAGTTCGTTCACTGCCTGGATGTTGTCTGCCACGGTGCTTGCTTCCTTCTTGTTCAACATGAATACCCCCTTTCTGTCCGGCAATTCTGTTAGGAATCGCGATGAATGCCGTAATATTCCTTCAGCAACCGGTACAGCTCCATGCGGACATCGAAACCTTTTCTATCATTCTCCAAAAGGGAAAGCTTTTCCTCTATCTTCCGCAATCTTCGTCTTTTCAAATCAGCAAGAAATGAAGTAAAGCACTCATCCCAGCTGGCCGCTGGCGCCGGAAGAGAGAGCAGCCGGCTTGCGACAGCCGTGCCCTGCTCATCGGAGACGCTTTCACTCAAGGAAATAAAGACGCGGCGGTACTCGGGATGCTGGAAGTCTTCAGCCGTGACGCCGCGCTGCTGCACCACCTTCAACAAATCGGGCTTCTGCAGCAGGTAGCGCAGTACCTCCCGCTCTCGCAGCTCCTCCCCAGCTGCCAGCCGCAACCGGGGGACAACCCGCCTTTTGGCTTCACTTCTTACATTACGCCTATTTTGCACCCGGGAAACCCTGGGTATGCCCAGCTGCTGCTGAACCTCTGCCGCCAAGGACTCCTCCCTCACCCCGAGCCTCTCCGCAGCATAACGAACGTACTCATCGCGCTCGACAGCGCTGGTCAGCTGAGCCAGCAATGTAACAAGTTCTGTGGATGCGGCTAGTTTTCCTTCTCTAGTTTCTACATCGTGTTGGGAAATAATTCTATCAATCTGGTATTCCCGGAAAGGCTGAGCCCTATCCAACCAAGCCGCTACTCCTTCCGCACCGCGGCTGCGGGCGAACGTGTCTGGGTCCTGCCCTGCAGGGAGGCTAGCCACCCGTACTTGGAGGCCTGCAGCGTGGAGGACTTCCATACCGCGCCAAGCCGCACGCTGCCCCGCGGTATCGCCATCGAAAGCGATCACAGCCTGGGAGCAAAAGCGCTTCAGAAGGTGCGCATGAGCCGAGGTGAAGGCTGTGCCCAGCGAAGCCACCACATTGCGCTGGCCAGCCGCGAACAGCGAGATTAGATCAGTATACCCCTCCACGATGATCACTTGATCCAAGGCCTTGATCTCCTCTTTGGACCAGTTCAGGCCATAGAGGATCTGGCCCTTGTTGAACACCGCCGTCTGGCCTGTGTTCAGGTACTTGGGATGCGCGTCGGTGAGGCTGCGTCCCCCAAAACCCACAAATCGTCCCAGATGATCGCAGATGGGAAACATCAACCGCGCCCGAAACCGATCGATGGGCCCATTCTTACCCTGGGTAACCAAACCGGCCGCTTGAGCCGCTTTCAGGTCCACTCCCTGGGACTGGAGAAAAGCCACCAATCCATCCCACGCGTCCAGGGCGTAACCCAGAAAAAAGTCTCTGGCCAACTCTTTGGAGATCCCACGACTGTCTAGGTAGGCCTGGGCCTGGGCACCGGCGGGCGAACGCAGATTGCGGTAAAAATAGCGGGCCGCCATCTGGTTGATTTGGCGCAGCTGTTCCCGCTCCTGTTCGCGCCTTTGGTCCCGGGGGGAGAGCTCCGGCACGGGAATACCCTTCTCCTGTGCCAGCTTGACTACGGCCTCCGGAAAAGACAGGTTCTCAGCGGCCATCACAAAGTTGAAGACATTACCGCCTCTGCCGCACCCAAAGCAGTGGTAAAACTGCTTTTCGGGGTTCACCGTAAACGAAGGGGTCTTCTCGCTGTGAAACGGGCAGAGGCCCACATAGTTCTTTCCCGTCTGCCTCAGCTCCACCCTGCGGCCGATTACTTCCAGGATGTCCACCGCTGAACGAACCTGCTCGATCCACTGATCAGAAAAGCGAGCGATCCCCATCACCTCCCCAGCCTCGCGGCAGGAACAACCTTTGAAACTCCCTGGCGGCAAAACTGTCCGTCATGCCCGCGATATAATCCACCACTTCCACCTGGGGATCCGGTGCCTGGCGAAACCTTTCGCCGTGTTCTAGATAGTAGTTGTAGAGCATGCTGATTACGCCGTACACCTTGGACTCTTCCTGCTTGGCGGCTGAGTTGAGGTAGATGTTGTCGAAGAGAAACTGCCGCAGAAGGTCGGTGGTCTCCTGGACCAGCGGGCTCATGGCCACCAGATTCTTGCCGTAGCTGGTGTGCAGAATATCGGTGACCATAGTGTGGATCCTTGTCCTGCTGGTGCGTCCCAGAACCTCGAGTACCTGCTCAGGCAGATCATCTTCCCTGAGCAATCCCCCGCGCACAGCGTCTTCCACATCGTGGTTCAGATAGGCAATGCGGTCGCAGAAGCGCACCACCTGCCCCTCGAGAGTCTGGGGCAGCGTGTCGCCGGTGTGGTGGAGAATGCCGTCCCGTACCTCCCAAGTGAGGTTCAAGCCAGGGTAATCTGGAGAATACTCTTCCAGCACATCCACAACCCGCAGGCTGTGCTCGTTGTGCCTGAAATGCCCCACCAGACGCTGGAGTGCCGCTTCACCAGCATGGCCAAAAGGAGTGTGCCCCAGATCGTGGCCCAACGCGATGGCTTCGGTGAGATCCTCGTTCAAACGCAGGGCTCGGGCCACGCTGCGGGCAATCTGCGTTACCTCCAGCACATGGGTTAGGCGCGTGCGGTAGTGATCTCCCGCGGGCGAGATAAACACCTGGGTTTTGGATTTCAGGCGCCGAAAAGCCTTGGAGTGGACGATGCGCTCCCGGTCCTGCTGAAAGCAAGTGGAGTAGGTGCTCGGTTCTTCCGGATACACTCTCCCCCTGCTCTGACGCGCTTTGGCGGCGTAGGGAGACAAATACTTCTCCTCCCATTCCAAAATGGACTCTACGAAATGCACAGTCTCACTCCTCTCCAGCACACTGTCCTCCTGTTCCTTACCATCTGAACGCAGAGGAACCCACACTATCATAGTATGGGTTCCCCGCGCAAAGAGGTTTTCCTTCTGTTCTAACCTCTAGGACTATCGTGGGTTGCGGATGTTGGCCTGAGCAGCTGCCAAGCGGGCAATGGGCACGCGGTAGGGCGAGCAGCTCACGTAATCCAAGCCAACACGATGGAAGAAATCGATGGAAGCCGGGTCGCCACCATGTTCGCCGCACACGCCGACCTTCAAGTTGGACCTTACGGCACGGCCCTTTTCCACGCCCATTTGGACCAAGGAACCTACACCCACTTGATCGAGGCTCTGGAACGGATCTTTCTCCAGAATGCCCTTCTCAATGTACTTGGGCAGGAATGTTCCAGCGTCGTCACGGCTGAAGCCGAAGGTCATCTGGGTGAGGTCGTTGGTGCCGAAGGAGAAGAACTCAGCTTCAGAGGCGATCTCATCGGCCACAACGCAAGCCCTGGGAATCTCAATCATGGTACCTACCAGGTACTTGAACTGAACGCCAAACTCCTTCATGACCTCTTCGGCCACTTGTACACAGATCTCCTTCATCATCTTAAGCTCTTGTACAGTACCGACCAGAGGAATCATGACCTCGGGGAAGACCTGTACGCCCTCTTTGGTCAATTCAGCTGCGGCCTCGAAAATGGCTCGAGCCTGCATCGCGTAGATCTCAGGATAGGTCACGCCAAGGCGCACGCCGCGATGCCCCAGCATGGGGTTAATCTCTTCCAGAGCTTCGATGCGAGCCTTGAGTTCGTCCACAGGCATACCCATATCGGCCGCCAGTTTGCGGATGATCTCGGCATCCTGGGGTACAAACTCATGCAGCGGCGGATCCAGGAGCCGGACGGTCACTGGCTTGCCCTCCATGGCCTTGAAGATGCCCTTGAAGTCGCCTTTCTGATAAGGCAGAAGTTTGGCCAAGGCAGCTTCCCGACCTGCTTGGTCTTTGGCGAAAATCATCTGGCGTACTGCACTGATGCGGTCGCCTTCAAAGAACATGTGCTCTGTTCTGCACAGGCCGATACCTTCGGCGCCGAATTCCACAGCGGTTTGTGCATCGTGGGGAGTATCCGCATTGGTCCGAATGCCCAGAGCGCGGATCTCATCGGCCCATCCCAACAGCGTGCCCAGATTACCGCTGACCTGTGCCTCCACCATGGGTACTTGACCCACAATCACTTCACCGGTGCTGCCGTTCAGGGTGACCCAGTCACCTTCTTTGAGCACGGTAGCTCCAAAAGTGAGTGTCTTCTTTTCCTCATCAATCAAGGCAGCAGAGCAGCCGGCTACACAGCACTTGCCCATGCCGCGTGCAACTACCGCTGCGTGAGAAGTCATACCGCCGCGAGCGGTCAAGATGCCTTCCGCCACGTGCATGCCGCCGATGTCCTCTGGCGAAGTCTCATTGCGCACCAGGATAACCTTCTCGCCGCGCTCTTTCCACTCCTCGGCCTCTTCTGCGGTAAAGACGATTCGGCCGGCAGCGGCACCCGGCGATGCCGGAAGCCCTTTAGCAATGGCTTCGTACTTCGCCTTGGGATCGATCATGGGATGCAGCAGTTGATCGAGCTGTTCAGGCTCCACACGCATGACAGCGGTTCGCTTGTCAATGAGGCCCTCTTCCACCATTTCCACAGCAATGCGTACGGCTGCTGTGGCGGTCCGCTTACCTGTGCGGGTCTGCAGCAAGTACAGCTTACCCTCTTGAATGGTGAACTCGATGTCCTGCATGTCTTTATAGTGGTTTTCCAAGAGCTTGTAGATCTTCTCCAGCTCTGCGTACACCTCTGGCATACCCTTCTTGAGCTCAGCAATGGGCAGAGGAGTACGGATACCGGCTACCACGTCTTCACCCTGAGCATTCATGAGGTACTCACCGTAGAACACGTTCTCACCAGTGGAAGGATCTCTGGTGAATGCTACGCCGGTACCAGAGGTCTCGCCCATGTTCCCGAAGACCATAGCCTGTACGTTTACAGCTGTGCCCCAATCGTGGGGGATATTGTTGATCTGACGGTAGCGGATGGCGCGAGCACCGTTCCAGGAGCGGAACACAGCGTTGATCGCTCCACGCAGCTGTTCAATGGGATCATCGGGGAAAAGAGTACCCGCGGCGTTCTTGACGATAGCCTTGTACTCCTGAACCAGGGCCTTGAGAGCTTCCACGCTCAACTCGTTATCCTGTTCAACGCCCTCTTCGGCGCGCTTTTTGGCGATGGTTTCTTCAAACAGCTCATGAGGTACACCCATAACTACATCGCCATACATGTGGATAAAACGACGGTACGAATCCCAGGCAAAGCGAGGATTGCCGGACTTCTTGGCCAGGGCTTCAACTGTAACGTCATTCAAGCCCAGGTTCAATACGGTGTCCATCATGCCAGGCATGGATACGCGGGCGCCAGAACGAACGGAAACCAGGAGAGGATTCTCCGCATCTCCAAACTTCGCCCCCATGGCCTGCTCGAGTTTGGCCAGGTTCTCCATCACCTGTTCTTCCAACCCTTCTGCCCACTGCTCATTATTGGCATAAAAAGCGGTGCATGCTTCGGTGGTGATGGTGAAGCCTGGAGGTACAGGAATTCCCAGGGCCACCATTTCTGCCAAGTTGGCACCTTTACCACCAACTAGATTGCGGTTACCCTCTTGGCCTTCTGTGCGGCCGTCTCCGAAAAAGTAAACCCACTTGGTGCTCATGCACATCCTCCTTCTACGTTTCTTACTCTAATAATTCCCCATGGGGGAACGCATTTTGGAATGCGGAAATAACTGGCTGAAATACCAACCTAAACTATTCTTTATGCCCTGCGGTTCTCCTTCCGCGGACCCGCTTCTTTACTTATTTGCAACAACTAGGCTCAAATCACCACACAGTTGATACAACCTTAGGGCCTGATTGAGCAGAGCCAAACGGTTGCCGCGCACCGTGGGATCCTGATCCATGATCAACACCTGGTCGAAAAAGCGATCCACCTGACCCCTGAACTCTGCGAGTCTGTGGAGCAGCAGCGAGTATTCTCCCTGCTCTGCCAAGGACAGGCAGACCTGTTCCAGCTCTTGTAATGCCCCGTGAAACTCCATATCGGCAGGTTGGAAAGCTTGAGGTGCGAGCTGCGCTCCTCGGCCTTTGGCCGCCAGGTTGGCCACCCGCTCAAATCCTGTAAGCAGATTGGCGAACGCCTCTTCTTGGCGAAAGCCGGCCAGCGCCTGAACTTTCTTCTCCAGGCTCGGAATGCGTTCATCCCTTCCCGCCAGAACCGCATCAACGGTGTCATAGCTGTATTCCTGCTCCAGGAGGATCACTCTGAGGCGGGCCAGGAAAAAGTCCACCAAGGCTTGGGTCTTGTCCTCGTCAAGGTTCACATCGCTGTAACCCTGCTCAGCCGCGGCAATGAGCTTACGCAAGGGAAGATCATATCCTCCCCGCCTCAGCATCTGCACAACCCCCTGCGCCTGGCGGCGCAAAGCAAAGGGGTCTTGGGAGCCTGTGGGGATCTTGCCCAACGCGAAATAACCTACGAGAGTATCCAGTTTGTCAGCAAGGCTCACCAAAGTACCCTCCACCGTCTCGGGCAGGGCATCACCCGCGAAACGGGGCATGTAGTGCTCCCTGATACCCGCGGCCACCGCAGGATCCTCGCCTTGGGCTAGGGCATATCTCTCACCCATAGTTCCCTGCAGCTCTGGGAACTCATAAACCATCTGGGTGACCAGATCGCACTTGGCTAGGCGAGCTGTGCGCAGTGCCGTCTGCAGTCTATCTCCGTGCCCCAGCAGTTCCGCCAAGAGGGCAGTGAGCCTTTCCAAACGCCGCACCTTATCACCCATGGTCCCCAGCTTATCTTGGAACACTACCTGTTCGAGCCTGGGAAGCAGATCATCTAGCTTCACCTTCAAGTCTTCATCGTAGAAAAACTTAGCATCGGCTAGGCGCGCAGCGAGAACCTTTTCATTGCCCTTGATCACCAGGTCTAGATGGTTGTCGGCGCCATTGCGCACTCCGATAAAGCCTGGCAGCAGCGTACCATCTGCGCTGTGCAGGGGGAAATAACGCTGGTGTTCCTTCATAGAAGTGATCAAGACTTCCGCGGGTACAGCCAAAAACTCGGGAGCAAACCGGCCCCTAAAGGCCGTGGGATACTCTACCAAGTTGACTACTTCCTGGAGGAGCCGCTCATCCTCGTGCACCACGGCTCCCTCCCCCTTGGCCAGCTCCTGGATCTGCTGCCAGACCGCTGCCCGCCTTTCCTGCAGATCAGCCAGCACATAATGCTTTTTCAAGCTGGCAGCGTAGGCTTGCGGCTCGGCGATAGCCACAGGCCCGGAACTGAGCTGTCTGTGCCCCCAGCTGATGCTGCCCGCTTTGAGGGGGCCCACTTCGACGGGAACCACCTCGCGGCCGTAGAGGGCTACAATCCAGCGCAGAGGCCGGGCATAGCGCAGATCGTAATCACCCCAGCGCATGTTCTTGGGAAAACTCAGGTGGGCAATCACCTCTTCTAGGAGAGGTTTGAGCAGATCGAAGGTCTTCTGGCCCCGTACTTCTCTTCGTACATATATATACTCGGCACCCTGGAAAGGCTTAACGAACATGTCCTTCTCCTCAGCGTTCTGGGACCTCAAAAACCCCAAACCCGCCTTGGTCAGGTTGCCCTGCTCATCCCGGGCGATCCGCAAGGGAGGCCCTTTTACCTCTTCCACTAGATCCTCCTGCTGTTCCTGGAGCCCTTCCACCAGTACGGCCAGCCGGCGGGGGGTGCTGAACTCGCGGACCTGTCCGAAGCTCAAGCGCTCTTGGGTTAACCTAGTGGTGACCGCTTCGGACAACTGCTTCAGCGCACCTGCGATAAAACGGGCAGGCAGTTCTTCAAAGCCTAGTTCCAGCAAAAGATCCTGCATCTAGACAGCCCCTCTCTTCAAAAGTGGAAAGCCCAACCTTTCCCGCTCGGCCAGGTATCCCTGGGCTGCCAGCCGGGCCAGAGCCCTGACTCGCCCGATGAAACGGGTCCGTTCACTCACGCTCAAAGCCCCCCGGGCATCCAGGAGATTAAAGGTATGGGAACACTTGAGCACATAGTCGTAGCCGGGAAGCACCAATCCCAGGTCAATCAGCCTCTTGGCCTCATCTTCATAAAGATCGAACAGCGTAAACAGTTTCTCGGTGTCCGCAGCCTCGAAGTTGAACTTGGAGTACTCCACTTCGTTCTGGAGAAAAACATCTCCGTAGGTAACCCCGTCCACCCAAACCAAGTCGAAGATGGAATCCACACCCTGGATAAACATGGCCAGACGCTCCACACCGTAGGTGATCTCCGCGGAGACTGGCTTCACATCTATACCGCCCACTTGCTGGAAGTAGGTGAACTGAGTAATCTCCATGCCGTCAAGCCACACTTCCCAGCCCAGTCCCCAGGCCCCAAGGGTGGGGGATTCCCAGTCATCTTCCACAAAACGCACATCATGCTTGAGCAAGTCAATGCCCAGGGCCTCCAGACTGCGTAGATAGACATCCAACACATCATCGGGCGAGGGCTTGAGAATCACCTGGAACTGGTAGTAGTGCTGCACACGGTTGGGATTCTCTCCATAACGGCCGTCGGTGGGGCGCCTGCTTGGCTGCACGTAGGCCACATTCCAAGGTTCGGGCCCCAGCGCCTTCAAAAAAGTTGCTGGCGACATCGTCCCAGCACCAACTTCCAGATCATATGGTTGATAAATGATGCACCCCTGCGCGGCCCAATAGGCTTGCAGCTTTAAGATCATCTCCTGTAGGTTCACTCAGCCACCCCTCTCTTATTTTGAAAACCTTTCACCCAACGACCAGGGACGAAAGGTTCTCCAGAGGCTCGTCTGCGGCGCCCTAAAGGCGCTGTTTATCGTCTAATTTATACCAAATCCACCACAAATTGTCAATCAGACCCTGGAGGAACGGCAGTGAGGGTTTCCAGGAAGTCCAGGGACTTCAAAGGATATTCTAGCCTGAAATCCAGGTACTTACGCATAGCCTTCCTCAGCTCGTCTTCCAGCTTGGCTGCGGGGTGCAGGATCGTGAGCTTGGAAAAGTCCCATTCCAAAAGCTTTTTCAGCAGCTCCCAGGCGCCGTTGGAGAGGGGCATGCTCCCGGGAAACTGGGGAGCGCACTTCTGGCAGAGCATACCTCCCTGCTCCGTAAAGAAGAGGTTGTCCTCCAGCGGCTCCCGACAGCTCAAGCAGACATACAGTTCCGGTTCGTAGCCCAGCTCCCGCACCAGCCTCACCTCGAAAGCCCGCGCCGCTAGTTTGAGCCGACCTTGGTCCGCTAGGGCCAACGTGCTGGCCAGCAAAGAAAAGACTTGCTCGGACGGATCTTCCTCTACCGTGAGCGCGTCCAAGAGTTCTGTTATGTAGGAGGCATAGGCGAACTTTTCCAGGTCATCGCGCAGCCCCTGCCAGCTGTGGACGATCTCCGCCTGACTCAGGTTATGCAGGCCCTGGCCGGGAAAGACCAGGTACTGTCCATGGGTAAACACCTGCGTTGGGCTGAGCAGACGGTTTCGTATGCGCCTGGCACCTCTGGCCACGGCGTTGAGCTTGCCCTTCTCTCTGGAGAAGAGGGTGACGATCCGATCTGCTTCCCCCAGGTTGCGAACGCGCAGCACTACTCCTTCGACCTTCCACATCAACTCTCTTCACCTGCGGTCTCTGGCGGCTGAATACCCAGGTATTCATAGCCCAATCTTGTTAAGCAGCGGCCTCGGGCGGTGCGCTGCACCAAGCCCAGCTGGAGCAGGAATGGCTCATACACATCTTCAATAGTCGCGGCTTCCTCACCGATCACTGCTGCCAGGCTGTCCACGCCCACTGGCCCTCCGCCAAACACCACATGGATGGTGTGCAGGATTCGCCGGTCCATGGGATCCAAGCCATTGGAGTCGATGTCAAACATGCCCAATGCCTCTTGTGCTACGGCGTGGGAGATCCGGTTATCTGCCCGCACCTGCGCGTAATCACGCACCCGCTTCAACAGGCGGTTGGCCACCCGCGGCGTGCCCCGAGACCGCTTGGCAATCTCCTCCGCTCCAGCGGCTTCAATCTCCACATTGAGAATACGGGCAGCACGCAGCACAATGGCCTGCAAGTCTGCTGTGCTGTACAGTTCCAAACGGCTGATCATCCCGAAGCGGTCCCGCAGGGGCGATGTGAGCATACCAGCTCTGGTGGTTGCTCCCACCAATGTAAAGGGAGGCAGATCAATGCGCACCGACCGGGCGCCTGGCCCTTTGCCGATCATGATATCGACTGCCCCTTCTTCCATGGCAGGGTACAGCACCTCTTCCACCTGCCGGTTGAGGCGATGAATCTCATCGATAAACAACACATCCTTGGCCTGCAGGCTGGTGAGGATGGCCACCAGATCGCCCTGACGCTCGATGGCCGGACCAGAGGTGGTGTGGATGCCCACGCCCATCTCGGCAGCAATAATGTGGGCCAGGCTGGTCTTGCCCAGGCCTGGCGGCCCATAGAGCAGCACATGATCTAGGGCTTCGCCGCGCTGCTTTGCTGCGGTGATGAACAGGCGCAGGTGCTCCTTCACTTTATCCTGCCCAATGTACTCCTCCAAGGTCTTGGGGCGCAGGGACCTATCCACGTCCCAATCTTCTGGCCTTTTCCAGGCACTCACTATCCGTTCCGTCTCCACGCACGTTCACCTCTTTGCTGGCTGTTCTGCGCCAACGCCACTTTCAACAGCTCTTGCAGATCGCAATCCTCAGGCAGCTGCTGCTGTGCCTGGCTCACCATACGTTCCGCTTCGCCAGGACTGTATCCTAAGGCAATAAGCGCTTCCACCGCATCGTCAAGAACATTCGGCGGAAGGTCAGGCTGTCCGCCGTCCTCAGGCAGCCAGATTACATATGAAAAAGAGTCTTTCAGTTCCAGCAGGATCCGCTCACCTGTCTTCTTGCCTACACCAGGCAGTTTGGTGAGGGTTTTGAGATCCTTATTCTGCACCGCCCGGATGAACTCCCGGGGAGAGATACTGGAGATGATGGCTAACCCGCTCTTGGGCCCGATGCCAGCCACTCCGATAATCCGTTCGAATAGGCGGCGCTCTTCCCAGGAGGAAAACCCATAGAGCGCCAGCGCATCGTCGCGCACCTGCAGGTAAGTATAAACCTGCAGCTCTTGGCCTACAGGAGGTAGAGACTTCAGTACCGAGGCAGAAGCACTGATTTCGTAGCCCACGCCCTGCACTTCCAGAATCACTGTACTTTCCGTGGCTTCTACCAGCCGGCCCCTCAGGGAAACAATCATCGCTCTCTCCTCCCCCAGTTATTGGCGTTATAACCATGGCAGATGCAGATGGCCAGCGCGTCAGTCACATCATCGGGCTGCGGCGGATTCTCCAGCCCCAAGAGCGTGCACACCATATAGGCCACCTGTTCCTTGGCAGCCCGGCCGTAACCGGTCACCGCTGTTTTTACCTGCAGCGGCGTATACTCAAAAACGGGCAGGCCTGCATGGGTTCCGGCCAAAATGGCCACACCCCTGGCCTGTCCCACCTGCATGGCCGAAGCGGAGTTCTTATTAAAAAAGAGCTCTTCCACCGCCAAGCAGTCGGGTTCGAACTCCGCTATCAGCTTGCTGAGCCCACCGTAAATGGCTTCTAGGCGCCGGGCAGTGGTCTCCTGAGACGACGTGCGGATGGCACCATAGCCCAACACAATATGGCGGTTCTGTTCCACGCGAACCACCCCAAAACCCGTGATGGCAATGCCCGGGTCTATTCCTAAGACAATCACCGCATCACACCTCGCCCTTTCTATTCGACATCTAGCTAAACAAGTCCTTGCCCGGGCGAGAGCAAAAAAAGAACCTCAACCCATGGGGCTGAGGCGCTTGCCCTAACCTGCCAGAGCAGCAGCAACTAACGGAAACAGCCTGCGGGACAGCAGAAAGCCCACGATGAAAAAGACAATGGCCAGCAGAACCAATATCACAGCCCGGCGCATACACTCCCCCCTTGCGAACAAGTATGCCCCCGGGCGTGGATAATATTCCCTACTTATTACTGCACTTCGTAGTTGGCGTAAACCTCTTGGACTTCGTCCAGTTCCTCCAAGACTTCGATCAGCTTCTCTACCTTCTCGGCCTGCTCCTGGTTAACCTGCACGGTGTTTTGGGGAATATAGCTGATCTCGGCCCCGATGAAGTTCAGGCCCTGCCCTTCCAGGTCTTCCTTGATGCGGATAAAGTCGCTGGGGTCGGTGTGGATCTCGATCACATCACCTTCTACCACCACATCCTCGGCACCCGCTTCCAGGGCGAGCATCATCACATCATCTTCGTCCACGTTCTCGCCGCGTTCGATAACCAGCAGGCCGCGGCGGTTAAACATCCAGGCCACGCAGCCGCTCTCGCCCAAATTACCGCCGTATTTGGAAAAACGATGGCGTACCTCACTAGCGGTCCGGTTGCGGTTGTCAGTTAAGGCGTGCAGCATGATGGCCACGCCATTGGGACCATAGCCCTCGTAGAGAACCTCAGAGTAGGACACTCCTTCCAGGCCTCCCACTGCCCTCTGAATAGCCCGTTCGATATTATCATTGGGCATATTAAAGGACCGGGCCTCGTCTATGGCCAGCCGTAGGCGCACATTGCTGTCTGGGTCAGGGCCTCCCTCTTTAGCGGCCACGGTGATCTTCCTGGCCAGTTTGGTGAACACCTGACCGCGCTTGGCATCTTCTTTGGCCTTCTTGTGCTTAATGTTGGCCCACTTGGAATGTCCTGCCATAGTGTCACTTCCTTTCCGCCAACTATTGTAGCACAGCGCAACCGCCAACGACAACAGTTACCTCCGGAAGGGAACTTGGAGTGCTCTGCCTATGGAAGCAAACAGCAGGCCCTGGAGGCCAGCAACGAGCAGCACAACGGTCCAAGGAGGCACCACTTGACTCAGGAGGAGAAAATCGTAGAGGCCGTGGGCTGCGGCAGCGGTGCCCAACC
>JAAYMM010000074.1 GCA_012521335.1 Bacillota bacterium
CGGCTCCGGGGCCAGCTCCCGCCCAGCATGGGGACCCATGTCCACACTCTGCACAGCAGGAGACTGTGAGATGAACCCCGTCCTGTTCAGATCCAGCGTTCCTTGTACTTTCATACGCTACCCTCCTTGATCATCCTTTGTCTTTCAAAACTCCCTTTTGACGTTAGGACGGGCTTCACGCAGCGCCTGTTCCAACGTACTCACGTCTATTTCCTTCTTCAGTGCGGCCCGCTTGTTTTCGGCCTGGATCTCTTCATAAACCTCGTGCCGATGAACCATGATGTGGCGCGGAGCTTCGATGCCCAGTTTTACCTGGTCACCACGGACATCCACCACAACAACGCGGACGTGATCTCCGATCATAATGCTTTGATCTACTTTACGCGTCAGTACCAGCATGTCTGTCCCTCCCTGGACCTTATTCTGCCCGGATAAGTCCAGATTTAGACCGATTCTGGAACCTCTTCCGCGCCCTGCTGAGCCTGGTCTTTCTGCTGAAGCAGAAAGGCATTCTTGTGCATTTCGGCTAACACATTGTGTTTGGTGTGGTATTTATCCCCCGCAATGATGAGCTGCGCTCCTAACCGTTCCCTGGTGTTGATCACCACAGGGGCCTGTAAATTCACCGTCATCTCGGCCACGTTTTCGGGAATGGTCACAATCCCGAACACCTTTCCGTCCTCCGGCGAACTGATCTGCAAAAGCTCGATTTCTTCTTCACTCAAATCCACGGCATAGTCTGCCCGCACTAGTTCAGGCATGATCACTACAAAGGTCAAACTCGGTTCATCAACGGACTGCAGAAAGCTGAAGACACTATCGGTCCTTTCTACCAAAACGTATCTATGGTAATCGGCAAACCCCAGAATCCCTCTGGGAAAATAGATGATCTGATCTTCTTCTACTGAAATTGCCCCAAACTTAGTTTTCAGTTCCACCTTACCCCCACCTCATCTCAGCCGCGTACATCCACATACACCCCACCCAATTGCCAGGTTATGGTGGGAGGATATACATGGTGTCTTATCTCAACCCCACCCCGAATCCATTCCACATTCAAGTCATAACTGAACCTGATCGCAGGCCGTGTGTTGGGAGCAACTCTGATGTTCAACTCGGGAATGCGCTCATCCATCCGTCTTTTGGCCTGGTCGGCAAAGATCATCTCTTTCCGCCAGTGGCCGGCCCGTTCCAACACTTCGTCGCCTTCGGCGGCAAGCTTGCCTATAGCTTCAAATGTCTTGGCTCGGGCTTCATCCCTAACCTGCTTACAAAAATCCGGAAGTCTGGGCATCCCCAACTCTGCCCAACACTGCCGCTGATCAATTTCCATCGTGGGGCCTTCGGTTTCAATCTGCACCTGGGAAACCTGCTGCTTGATCTCGGCCCAAGGCCAGCGATAGTCAACACTGAAACGAGGATAGACCGTGGTTATCTGCAGCATGTCCCAACCCTACCTTAGCGTAAAAAGTCAACCAAGGAAGGCTGGATTATCCGGGCCCCCACTGACAGGGCGGTCCTATAGGCAAACTCCTCCATTTTCAGCTCCATGATGGCTTCCGAGTAATCCAAATCCTGGTCTTCCGAGAGAATTCTTGTGAGGTTGAGCTTTAAGTCGGTAAATCGCTCCCTAGCCAGCTCAACTCGGTTCTGCTTACCGCCCACCTCGGAAATCTTGCGCAAGACGTTATCAAGAGCGGTATCCAAAGAACCGATCACAGTGTTTACGGCAGCGCCATCGCCATTATTCAAACCGTCATAAAGGGTTCTTAGGGCATCGAAAATGGGACCAAAGATTTCTCCACCGTTTAAGCTAACCTCCATGGGCTTTTCAGCACCGATATCAAACTGAACTGGACGAACATCTGCGAGGCTTTTACCCGCTAGAAACTCAACCTGAGAAACAGGTGCCGCTTCATCAACCTTCGTAAAAGGCTTCACATCGGTGTACTGGAGAGCAAAGATATAACGCCCGCCGTGGGTAGAGTTTGCCAACTGAAATACGTTGTCAAAAAGCTGGGCCACTTCATCGGCTAGGGCTTTCCGGGCCGTATCATCTAAGTGGGTTGAAGCACCGGCAACGGCCAACTCCTTAGCCCTGTGGATCACACTCACCACATCCTGCAGCACCACATCTGTGGCATCAAGCCAAGAAACTGCTGCATCAACATTGCGGATCAGCTGCTCAACCTCCCGGATGGAACTGCTGGTGCGAAGGATAACGCCTGTCTTCACCGGATCATCAGAAGGTTGGTTGATCTTCTTCTTGGTGCCCAGCTGATTGTTGATCTTCTCCAGACGGGACAAGCCGCGGTTGAGATTGAGCAGCAGGTTGTTATTGATCATCTTATTGGTGACACGCACAAGCAGTCGCCTCCTAACGTCCCACTATGCCTAAGCGGTTGATAATAATGTCCAGCGTCTCATCAACAGCTGTCATCATCCGCGCTGCGGCGCTGTAGGCATGCTGGAACCTGATCATGTTGGCCATTTCTTCGTCCAGGCTTACTCCCGATATGGACTCTTTTAAGTTCAGCAGGTGATTCTCTAAGACCACCTGATTCTCGGTCATGCGGATGGCCTCTTGGGCCTTTACACCCAAGTTGGCTATAATAGCGTTGAACTTGTCACCCAGGGTAACGGTACTTGTTCCCGGCGGTTCCGAACGCAACTTAGCAAGCTGCAAGGCATTGTCCCCATTGCCTCTGGCGTCCGGAAGCGAACTAGCCCTAATCTTGCCAACATCTTTTACAATGTCCGCGTTTATCTTAATGTTGGCAGCGGCAAACGTCGCACGCGCATCGTGTGGTGAATCCAGATCTGGGGGCGTTTCCAACGTATCAAAAGTGAAGAACCTGAACACCTGGGAATTCGGATCTGAAGGATCGTATGCCCCACCATCACCATAGAGATCGTATCCATTCTGATGGATTTTGTTGAACTCTACGGCAAACTCCCAGGTCCATTGGTCCAGCTGCTCGATGAAGTACTGCAGCTCCTCATCACGCAGCTTCAGCATTCCGCCGATCTCCCCGCCGCTGATCTGCGCCTTAGAGCCGGTATCCTTCCAGACAATTTGGTTTTTGTCGTAGGAAAAGGCGGAATCCTTTTCTGTTGCCGTGCTCAGTTCGTAAGCCTTGCCACGGTGCACCAAGGTGGCTCCACCAATGGTCACGGTAACCATATTGCCGAAGTCCTGCACAACCTCTATGTCCACCAGCTTAGACAAGTCCTCCAACAGGGCATCCCGTGTATCTAAGAGATCGTTAGGCATACTCCCTGTGGCGCTGACCTTCCCGATCTCAGCGTTCAGGGCTGCCAGCCGCTGGGCCAAAATGTTCACTTCCCCAACCTTGATCGGGATGTTGTCATTCAGGTTCTCACTAAGCCTCTGCAAATGCTCTCTGGTTCCCCTAATGGACTCCACCAGCAGCTGCGCCCTCTGCACAACCACTTCCCGCACGGCCATAAGCTCTGGATCGCGGCTCAGGTCCTGCAGGGAATCCCACAGCTGATCCAGGGCGTAATGGATGCTGTTCTCACTGGGTTCGTTGAAGAAGAGCTCCACCTGGCTTAAGCCCTGTTCTATCGTCTCCCAAAAGTTCCTGCTTTGCATCTGCTGGCGCAGGCGCATGTCCACAAAGGAGTCCCGCATGCGCACGATTTGGCTGATTTCCACACCCGTGCCAACCTGGCCGTTGGAAGACGTATACCCCATGGTCGGCGTGGGAAAGGGCCTGGTAGCCGTGTGCACGGCAGTCTGGCGGGAATAATTGGGGTTGTTGGCGTTGGCCACGTTGTGCCCCGTAATGTCTAAGGAGACCTGCTGCGCCTGCAAAGCGCGCAGTGCAATGTATATACCGCTAAATGTAGTCCTCATGGCTTACACCTTCCGATCAAAAAAGGATCTGCCCGGAGCAGTGCCTTTCGGCCTCGTATAAGTGGGCGCTGCTTCATCTCCCGTGAGCAAGTTCAGCGAATAGTTCACATAGCTTAAAGCCTGGGTCAACAGCTGCTGGTTGAGATCATTTAAAGCCTGGAGCTCTGCCAGGTTCTGAGCTAACTTGATCAGCAGCGGTTCAGCCACCGCTGTCTGCTCTGCGCTGAGGGTGGGCAGCCAGTCTTCCAAGCGTTTGCCCACGGCCACAACGTCAAAGAGCTCTGCTCTGCGGCGGTCCGCTGCCTCCAGCCGCTCCAAGATTCTTTGCTCGGCTTCGGCGATGCGGGCCACTTCCGGAGCGTCGTTGATCTGCTGCTGTTTGGCAGTCCCCAGGGCGATCAGTTCTTCGAGTAGGGTGTTTTCTTCGGCAAGCACTGCTACAAACTCGTCCCAGACGGTCATACTCTTCAGCTCCCCTTCTGGGCGTTTACAATCGCTTCGGCGATCTGCTTAGGAGACACTTTGTAGGTGCCGTTTTCTACGGCAACTCTAATCTCCTCTGCCCGCGGGCGGATATCGGGGGCAGACTGAAGCTTGTGCAGCATTGCCTGAAGCTCCCTGCCTTCGGCGGAGAGAGTGACCTCATCACTAACTGATGTATTGCCGGTGCTCTGCTGCACGCGCTTGGACTGTTTGTATTCTGCATAGATCCGCGCCACACGCTGGATAGCCGGTTTGTTGAAGATAATCATAGCGATAACCCCTTTCTCCCCTCGCTACTTTTGTCGGCAGATTAACCAGAAAGCTTTAGTCAGCGCCGGCGCATTATTTGATCCAGGTAGCGCACCTTGGAATCATCAGCCTCTTTCCGCGATTCCTGCACCGGACCTTTGCCCGCAGCCTGTTCCAGCTTCCCCAGGCAGCGGGAACAAATGCGGCCGATCTGGATCGAAGCGCCGCAGAGCTCGCACTGCAGTCCCGCATCCCTGGGCACAATGCTCAGCCGGCCCTCCCGAATGTACTGGTAGATCACATCTACATCGGTCTCGGTGGCTTCCGCCACTTCGGCCACCGTGGCGCCCGGGTTTCTCTGCAGGTAGTCCTTCACCGCCTGGAACCTTGCCTGCGCTTCTTTGTAGCACTCTTCACACAGTGTCCGCGTTGGATGGGCGAACACCTTTCCACAAACATCACAGTTTTTCAGCACCTAACTCACTCCCGAAAGCTTCAGTACGGGCGGCAAACAAACCTACAGGCCTGCCCCCGTTTTGCTCAAGCACCCGCGCCAGCGCGTAAAACGTCTGGCCGGAAGTAATCACATCATCCACAATCAAACAGCATTTGCCCCTGAAGTCTGCCCCCGGCAGCAGGGCAAAGGCCCTGTGCAAGTTGCGCTTCCTGGCCGTCAGGGGCAGGCCGCTCTGGGGCTTGGTCTCGCGCGTTCTGGCCACGTGATGACAGATCGGGCGCTTCCACACCCCCTTTATATTATCGGCAAGAAGGGCCGCTTGGTTAAATCCCCGCTCCCGCAGCCGGCCCGGCGCCAAAGGTACTGGGACCAGCAGATCTACCTTGGCCAGTTCCGGTTCTTCCCGGCAAGCCAGGCCCAAAAACACTCCCAAAGTGACCCCAACTTCATAGCGCCCCTGGAACTTCAGGTTGTGGATGAGGCTGCGCCCAAAACCCTGGTAGGGAAAGAGGGAGAAATAGGGATAGCCGTGCAGCACCCGTTTCTCCCAACGGATGTGCAGAGCATCCAGGCAGCCGCGGCAGGCCCCCACATCTAGGGCGGGGCGTTCCCGGCAGAACCCGCAGGTGAGCTCCGGCGGGAAAAACAATTCTTCCAGGGCTCGGGCCCACTCACTCAGTACCTGCACCGGTCAACAACCCCCTTCGCTCTGCTTCTTCGTTCAGCTGCCGGATCAAGGCGGACGCCTCCCGCATGGCAGGGGTCCGCTTGGCAGCCACAAACAGCACAGGGCCGCTGGGAGCATCTGCGCTGCGGCCGACGCGGCCTGCCATCTGCACCAAGGCACTCACCGAAAAGAGGGAATGGTCAGCATAGAGCACCATCACGCCTACGCCTGGGAAGTTTACTCCCCGCTCCAAAACGGAGGTGGTAACCAAGACATCTAGAAGGCCCCGCCGGAACTCGTCCACCACCCGGCGCCGTCCCTCCAGCTTGGCGTGGCAGAGGCCCACCTTCCGGGTGAGGGCCTGGGCAAGCACCTGCTCAAGTGCTGTGCAGGCGGCAATGGTGGGTGCGAACACCAGCCAGGGATGCTCGGACCCCGCGAGGCTATCCACCACAGCAGGGGGCAGCGCGGCCCCAGTAAGCTCAGGCCAGGGAGGTAGTTTCTCCACTATGATCTGCGGTTCGGGCAAAGGATGGCCGTGGTGGCGCGCTGGAATGGTGATCACCCGCTGGGGTCTGGGGCCTGTGGGGGTGGCGGTCATCTCCACCAGCTGGCCTTGGGGATGAAGGGCGCGCTGCAGCCCGAAGCGCAGCATCTCACTGCCCTGATAGGGGAAGGCGTCCACTTCGTCCAGGATAGCCAACCCGAAACGCTGGTAGAAGTGGAGCACTTGATGGGTGGTGGCCACAACCAGCCGGCCCGGCGCCAACCAGGGCTGCCCGCCGAAATGGGCGGCCACCTCCACTTCCGGAAAGGCACTGCGCAGGCGCTGGGCCATCTCCCGGACGATGTCCTGCCGGGGAATGGCAAACAGCACTTCCGCTCCTTCTTCCAGAGCGCGCTGGATTAAGGCAAAGGTCACCTCGGTCTTCCCAGCGCCGCAGGCTGCCCAGACCAGGGCCCGTTCCTGCCGCTGCTCCCAAAAGTCCACGAGCTCCAGGGAAGCCGCCTGCTGTGCCGGAGTGAGCTCGTAGTCAAGCACGAGAGCTGCCTCCCCTAGGGCGGCCGAAGCTGCAGAGCCGGGCACAGCCAGCAGGGTGCTGCAGCCGCGGTGCTCTCCCAAGCTGGAACACTCCAGGCAGAGCAGGCACTCCAGCCCTCCGCAGCGGGGGCAGGGCAGCGCCCGGGCCCTTGTACTTCCGCAGCGGCTGCAGGCCTGCTCTCCCCAAGGGCGCGCCGTGAAGCCCGGCAGCTGGATGATCTCGCCCCGAAAAACGGCCCGATCTAAAGCACGGCTGATCTGGCTCGGCCAAAATCCTTCGTCCCGCAGCACGCCAACGAGCCGATGCTCGGGGACGATCCTGCCCGCGAGCAGTTCGCACAGGCGGATCCCGAGCGCCTCATCGGTTTCCTCAAGACTGCTTTCCGCAGCCCGCGGCAGGCGCTCGTCAGGACGGCTCACAAGGCGCCGGCGCAGCCGGCCCAGGGGAGATTGGATCCTTCTTTTCCACACAGCAAGCGCTTGGTACGCCTGGGAAGAGGGCAGCGGCGGGGTGACCACAGCAGCATCCTGCGCCGCTGCCAAACCCAGTGCCGGCAGGTGCTCCGGGTTTCTGACCAAACCGGCTTCCCAATTCCCCTTTATTTTGTAGACAAAAATCTGTAATTTCTGCATGGACTCCTCCCGCAATCCCTGGGCCTGGTAGCTATTCTAGCCCTGGGGCGCCAAATCCTGCCCATGAAGAAAGCGACACCTATGGAACATAAATGCCGCCTTCACAGTATTACTCTCTCTCCGCAAGTTCCTCGGCACGGGCCAGGAGCGCCACCCTGGTGCGATCGTTGTCCCCCAGCTTGCGGTAGATGTTGCTCACATGGTTCTTCACCGTATGCTCGCTGATGAACAGTGCGGCTGCGATTTCCGCATTGGACATTCCCTGAGCTATGAGCTTTAAGACCTCGCGCTCCCGCGGGGTAAGGAGAGAAAGGTTCTGCTTCGCCATGGGACACCCTCCTACCCATTGCACTGATTTGCAGGTTTGTTCATTTTATTCTCCAGCGTGCACGGGTGTCCACAAAAGTGTACACATAATGAAAAAACAGTAGCCGGGGGTTGGGGTTGGGGGTGGCTACTGTTTTTCCGTTTGTGTTCTGATTGTAGTGTAACATGAACTCCCCTGTCAGAGAATTAGCCAAAGGTCCCGTTTTTTCTAGGACCATCGGGCAAAGATCCCCTTGTCCGGCTGGTCTTGGTTATGTTATACTGAGTCAACTACAAAAAGGGGGCCATAAAATGCTTACTCTCGCCGACATTAAAAAAGACCCTGTCCTCCAGACTTTGATTGAGCGTTCCGGCGCCTACCTCCAGACCAGGGGCTACACCGAGCACGGCCTCCGCCACGTTACCTTTGTGGCAGAAAAAGCGGCCGAGATCCTGGCCCAGCTGGGGTTCGATGAGCGCACCGTGGAACTGGCGGCCATTGCCGGTTACCTGCACGATGTGGGCAACCTCTTCAACCGCAAAGATCACGGCATCACCGGAGCCATCCTGGTTTACCAGGAGCTGAGGCGGCTGGGCATGGACGTGGACGAAATCTGCACCATTACAGGAGCCATCGGCAACCACGAAGAGGCCAACGGCCGGGCTGTGGGCCCGGTGAGCGCTGCGGTGATCCTAGCCGACAAAAGCGATGCCCACCGCACTCGTGTCAACCGCCTCGCCGATGACCGCCGGCCTGGGATTCACGATCGAGTCAACCTAGCCATCAACGACAGCAGACTCTACGTCAGCAAAGAGGACAAGACCATCACCCTGGAGATCTCCTTCGACCAGACCGTCTGCCAGATCATGGACTTCTTTGAGATCTACCTGACTAGGATGGAAATGTGCAAAGAGGCCTCCACCGTCTTGGGCTGCCGCTTCCGCTTGGTCATCAACAATCTAGAGTTCTTGGGCAACCTAAGTCTGCGTCACTCTTGAGGGAAGATGCCCTGGCTGACGGCGAAGACCGCAGCCTGGGTCCTGTCTTCCACGTTCAGCTTGCGCAGCAAACTGGTGATGTGGTTTTTCACCGTCTTTTCGCTGATGTACAAGGCTGCAGCAATCTCCTTATTGCTCATCCCGTCCACTATGTACTGCAGGATCTCCAGCTCCCGTGCTGTCAGGGACAGATCGCTGATGGCTGCCGCAGTCTGCAGCCTCCCGTATTTGACCTCCAAGTCATGGTAGTGCTCCATCACCCGCTCCATTAGGTCCGGAGGGTACACGGACTCCCCCGCGGCCACCTTCTTGATGGCTGCTACCACTTCCCGAGGTTCGGCATCCTTGAGCAGATAGCCCTTGGCGCCGCTGCGGACCATCTCCTTCACGTAGGTTTCATCGTCATGGATGGTCAAGACCAAAATGGCCACCTCAGGCTGGCGCTCCCGGAGGGCTTTGGCCACCTCGATGCCGTTCATCCCGGGCAGGTTGATGTCCAGAAGCACCACATGGGGCCGGAGCTGTTCCGCTAAGCGCAGCGCTTCAGGCCCGTTGCTGGCCTGCCCCACTACTTTGATCTCACCTTCCAATTCCAAGAGCGTCTTCAGGCCCTGCCGCAGCAGAGGGTGATCATCTACGATGAGTACTGCGATGGTGTTTGTCACTTCACCTCTCCTCCTTCACCGTTGACCAGCGGAATAGTGGCCAGCACGCGCGTTCCCTTGCCCGGTTCACCGTGGAACTGCAGCGAACCGCCGAAAACGTTGGCGCGGCTTTGCATGTTCAGCAGCCCGAAATGCTTGCCGGATTTGAACTTCTCCCGCACTGCGGCGGCATCGATGCCGATGCCGTCATCGCGCACGGAAACACTGATATGCTGCCTGCGGTATTCCAAAGTCACCTCGATCACGCGGGGCTGGGCGTGTTTGATGCTGTTGTTGGCCGCTTCCTGGACTATGCGGAACACCGCCATTTCCAGCTGGGGTTCCAGGCGCTGTTCCTGCCCAAGGAGGATAAAGCGGATGTCCACACCGGTCTGTTTAGCCAGGTCGTCCAAGTAATTATTGATGGTGAGCACCAGGCCCAGATCATCAAGGGTCATGGGATTGAGGTCGTAGATAATGCGCCGGAGATCGGCCATGGTCCCCTGGGCGATGGCCTTGAGATCTCCGAATTTGCTCAGGGCTTCCTCCTGCCGCCCTGCTTGGTACAGCCGCTCACAGATCTCCAGCTGCACTACTAAATGGGCCAGATCTTGGACCGGACCGTCGTGGAGAGAGCCGGCCATGCGCTTGCGCTCGATTTCCTGCCCCAAAAGAATCTCCTGCCCGGCCTGCTCACGGATGTACATGTGCTCCAACTGTTTGTTCACATCATCCAAGCTGCCGGAGAGGTAAGTTAAGGCCATGCCCACCTGAGACACCAGGCGTTCTGCCTTGGCGGCGATTTCCCGGAGCTTGGCCAGGGTCTGCTCTAGATTGTCCCGGCGCACCCGCAGCAGCCTTTCCCGCTCTTTGGCTGCAGCCAGGGCAGTTCTGACCTGTTCGGCCTCTTCGTAGATGCGCCGCTTCTGGGCTTCGCTGTACTCCAGGTAATCGCGATTGGATTTGAGCAGTTCCACGCGGATCTGGGCAAATCTCCTGGTCAGATCTTCCACCTCGGCAATGGCCTGCTCCATTTCGGCCTGCACAGTCTGCAGCACCACTTCCGTGCGGGTGCACTCCTGCTGGGCAGCTTCTGCCACCTCAAAGATCTGGGAGCGCCCCTCTTCCAAGGCCATCCTGGTCCGCTGCAGGATGTCCTCCAGCACCTTGGTGGACAAGAGCTCCTTGGCCATCATGGCCACTCCTCCCTGAGTTCTCTTTCTTTAATATAACATTTCTAAAGTGCAATAGCAAATGCAACGGCTAGCCAGAAACCCGTTCTATAAAGCATTTCACAGTTGTGTTCAGCTTCGATAGTTCCTC
>JAAYMM010000075.1 GCA_012521335.1 Bacillota bacterium
ACCACTAAGTTGACCAGAACCAGGAGCAGGCCGTAAAAGAGTGTGGTGCCCAGAACCAGCGTGTAGTCCAGCTGCTGAGCTCCGGTGGCGGTCAGAAGGCCAATCCCCTTGTAGTCAAAGACCGTTTTCACAATAACCACGCCGCCGAGCAGGCCCAACACCATGGAGCCGGAGACGGTAGCTACTGGAATCAAGGCGTTGCGGCGCACGTGGCGGTTCATAACCACCCTCTCGGTTAGGCCCTTGGCTCTAGCCGTCCGCACATAGTCTTTGTTCATCACTTCCAGCATGCTCGACCGGGTGATCCTCAACAGGTAGGCCCACCACAGATAAGAGAGGGTGATGACAGGAGCAATCAGGTGGCGAACGGAATCCCAGAAAATATCCAGCCTTTTGTTGAGCAGGGCGTCCACGGTGTTCATTCCCGTGTAGCGCACAAAATCCCCTGTCAGCACAATGGAGTCAGCCCACATGGAAAGCCGGCCGGGAGGGAACCAACCGAGCACACCGTAGAAAATCATGAGCACAATAAGTCCAAAGACAAAGTCCGGTAACGACCAGCCCACGATGGCAAAGACGCGGCTAAAATGGTCAAGCGGCTTGTTGTAGTTCTTGGCCGATATGGTACCGAGCCAAATCCCACCCAGGATCACGGGGATGATGGCAAACAAAGCCAGCTCAAGGGTTGCGGGAAACCGTTTGGCAATGGCTTCGGCCACATGCATGTTCGCGGAAACCGAGTAGCCCAAATCTCCCCTGAGCACATTCTTGATCCAGTTGATGTAGCGTACATGAACCGGCTGGTCTAAGCCGTACTTGCGGACTAGATCGTCAAGGCTCTGGTTCTTCAGCTCCTCCGGGCTCTTAATGTAAGTGCTGACCAGCTGATAGGGCGACAACAAAGACATGGCCACAAAAATGAGCAGCGTGACCCCTATGAGAACAACCGGCAGAAAAAGCAACCGCCTGGCGATGTAGGTTAACATATGCTTACCCCTTACCTAGCGAAAATGTGGGAGTAGGATTGCCCAGGGCAATCCTACTCCTCTTGCAATCGATCACCCAACTACTTCTGGACTTTGCTGATCTTGTACAGGTCGTAGTTGGCAGCGTAGGCCGGGCAGTACTCGAAGCCCTGCACCCAATCGCGCATTACCCTGTGTGTCGTCGGCTCCATGAAGGGCATGCCGATGGCCAGATCAACATAGAGTCTCTGCAGCTCATGGTAGATCTTCTCGCGTTCCGCCGGATCGGTGGCCTTGATACCAGCGTCGATCAAGGCATCGAACTTCTCCTTAGCCAGGTCAATCAAGCCTTGGCCGCAGTAGCCAGCGAACGTCCCGGCAGAATGCATGAATACAAACTAGGCAAGAACAACTTCACTGATAAAGGGCAAAACAACAAAGCCTTTCTTCAGAATTTCAACGCGCATTACATAGAGTGCCTTTGCAAGAACAAACGTTACGCAAGCATATTAACAAGATCCAGTTTATTTACCTCCTTCCGCCAAGAAAAAAGGGCCGCAACTCGGCGTTGCAGCCCCGACGTCATTCCTGCCGCTTTACTTCACCACATCAACTACGATAAACGGCTGAAGTTGGTATGGTTTTGGTGAAAAGTTCCGATCCATCCACATGAAAAACCAGCGCTCCAGAGGATAGTAGTAGTAACCATCCTGCCAATGATCAGAGGTGTCGTAAGGGTCGGCAAAGATGAGAATATCATCGCCAATCCCTGGTGTACCATTGGCGTCGTAGCCGATGATCACCTGCCAGTGGCCGTCCCAGTCTCCCCAGGCCACGATAATCGGGCGGTTCGCCCGAAGGTGGCCAGTAAGCCAAGTCACAAAGAAGCTCTCCGCTGCATCAACCCAATCTTCACTGGCATCGTCGTTTTCCGCTGTATACAGGCTGTTCAGCGCGAAGGTCGGCCTTAGATTACCCATATCGGCAGGAGGAAAGCCCTCATCCTCCCTGACTAGATCGTTCGGGCCATAGTTTTCTTTGTAACTCGTCTCCAGCACCTGGAAGCCCTCCAGATTGCTGAAGAAGCGGTAAACCTGCCCAATGTCTGTCCCGTATTCATAGTAATTGTTGGCACTGCCTGGTTTGGCCCCTGGCGTATCCAGATCAGTGGAGGATTGCATGATTTCCGCTAGTTCCAGTTCAGTGAAATCCGTATGGCCAAAGTGATGCAGCACCATGAGTACGGCCGCATTGGCGCTAGACCATTCTGTTGTCTGCTGCATGGTCTTAAACTTGGGGATGATCGTCAACTGATCATCAGATGTCATGTTGTAGAAGTCTGGGTTCACATAGTAGCGCGAGTTGGGATTATCTCCCAAGTTCCCATAGGCATGGGCTCCACCGAGCTCCGGATCGACTGCCATGATCATCTCAGGTTTGGCTTTGGCTTGAAGCGCACCCCTTACCCCATGCCAAGCACTTCCGGCCACAAGACTAAGTGCCAGCAGCAACATAACCACATGCTTGCTCTTCATAGGCTGTAAACCTCTCCCCTTGAGCTACTTGGCGCGCCGTGCCGCATCACACGCTTCGCACAGACCATCGGGCGTCCGCTTTTTGTTGCAGAGATCCTTCCCACAAACCTCACAGAATGGACCGAGAAAATGCGGCCGGGAGCCTCCCCCTGTTACCTTCTCCAAATCTTGCTCCACAAGGTTCTCCACTTGAGCTTTGCCCTTCTTCTCCATGACAAATCCTCCCTCATAAATTGGTTTTCTTACGCAAACCCCAAACCTCAAGGACAGTTCATCAACATTGAGCAAAAGAAGGGCCCATGTGCACAGTGCAGCCTGTGGAGGATATCGGCCCTGCAGTTGAGAATACACCTTCGGGTGCCTGATTGGACAATAGGCTGGATGGGAGTGGAGACAATTGGAAAGCAGGTCTAAAAACACACAGTTTGTCAAAAGAGCGCTTTTCCTGGCAGCGCTGGTGCTGATTATCGTGTATTTCCATCAGGTCCTGCAGGTGGCGAAGGCCGTCTACGACATTATACTCCCGCTAATCTTAGGCTTGGTCATTGCTTATGTCGTAAACATACTCATGAGCTTCCTGGAGAGGTACTACTTCCCCAGAACGAAACAACAGTGGATTATCAAAACCAGGAGGCCCGTCTGTCTGCTGCTCTCCTATGTCTTGATTCTCCTGATTCTGGCGGCAGTGATCACCCTGGTGCTGCCCAAGGTGGTGGATACCATCAGAGCCCTTTCTGCGGTACTGCCTGATTACTGGGCGAGAATCAGCCAATGGGTTGACGAGCATAGGGAACAGTGGTCCTTCATTGCTGAGTGGCTGGATCGAGACGCCCTAAACTGGGACCGCATCGCCGAAGGCTTCAGATCCAGTGCCCCCCAAGGCATCAGCGGCATCCTCACCTCATCGCTCAACCTGATCTCAGGCCTGACGTCAGGGCTGTTCAACTTAGCCGTTGGTCTGGCTTTCTCCGCCTATCTCCTGTCCAGCAAAGAACGGCTGCTGGCTCAGGCGCAGCAGCTCCAACAGGCCTTTCTGCGGCCGGAGTGGGCCGCCAAGCTGAATGCCGTGCTGACCGCGGCCAACGAGAGTTTTGCCAGTTTCATCACCGGGCAGTGTACCGAGGCCGTGATCCTCGGAGCCTTGTGTATCCTGGGTATGTTCATTTTCGGCTTTCCCTATGCCACTTCGGTGGGACTCTTTATCGGTGTAACCTCGTTAATCCCGATTCTAGGTGCCTATATCGGAGCGGTCGTAGGTGTGCTCCTGATTTTCCAAGCAGACCCCGCCAAAGCCCTCCTGTTTATCATCTTCATCATCGTGCTGCAGCAGCTGGAAGGAAATCTGATCTACCCCAAGGTGATGGGCACTTCCCTCGGCCTGCCAGGCATCTGGGTGTTTGCCGCCGTGATCATCGGCGGCGGACTGGGCGGGATTGTGGGCATGCTGTTTGGAGTGCCGGTTGCGGCCACGATCTACAAGCTGGTGCACACAGCCGCCGCCGAGAGAGCAAAACACTAAGCTGCGCTCAGTTCATGAGCTGCGCTTCCATCTAGAAAGACCAGGTCACATAGAATACTTCACCGCGGATTTCCACCGGGCAGGAACTGAAGTTGTACCTGGAAAAAACGGGTGATGTTTCCAATGGAAATCCCTGGCTGTCGCTAAGGTAGAATGTATCAACTCTCACCCAGGCACTGTGGAGATGGACTTTGGTATCATCGGGGCGGGCAAAGCTCCAAGTGCTGGAAGCAAATCTGTCTTGTTCAAGGGTTACGACTTCCTGTGTCTTTTTGCCGATTTCCCGTGCTAGATGGGTTGCTATGGTACTCCAGCCCACACCGTAAGAGTTCGCCATGGTGGGAAAGAGGCGCTGGAAAAGTGCGGTGGCTTGTTCCAGGGTTGTCCCTTGGCGGTAGGCGATCGCCTGGGAAAAGCTGGTGCCGCCGCCCAAGATCTCTGAGTCGATCAGTTCGTAATGGACCCGATGGCTCAGCCTAGGAATCTCGGGAAGCAGTTCCTCCTCATAGATGCGCTCCATGATCAAGGCCGTTTTATAACGGTTCTTCTCACTACCGATTAGTTCCGGCAGCTGGATAACCCCATCGCGCACAAAGTAGCTCCAGATGTCCTTAATGGCAGTCAGGTCGACGAAAGGATAGGTTACGAAGTAGGAGATCGCTTCCACGAACTCAGTTAGTGGCTCTCCCACTTCACAGAGTTCAGGAACTGTTGCCGCGGGAAGAGCCGCCTCAGGACTACTGGGATTCGGAAATGGATAATCCGCTCCTAACAGGCCGTTGATGGTCAAAGTTATCTCACCCGCTACCCCTTGGTAACTAGCCCTTAAGACTACTGGCCCCTCGTAATTCACACTGGAGGCCTGGAAACTGGATTCACCGAGAGTACCGGCTCCTTGGGCAATCTCCCAGTCAGCAATGACCGCCACTCTCTTGCCCTTCGTTGTTCTGCCCACAGCGCTCAATTGGGCTGTCTCGCCAAAACCCAGGATTTCTTGGCTGGCCGCGAGCTCCAGTGTTTGAATCTCCCCTGTACCGCCAAAACGACAGCCAGACATGACCAAAGCAGCAATAGTCAACACGAACAACACTGCTGCAGACCATCTGCGCATGCGACTAACTCCTTTCCACCCTCCTACTTCCAGTCTAACCAGGGGGATGGAGCGGTCAATATCACTTAGGGACAGTCTTGCAGCCCCAACGGATCGCGAACGAGGAGGAGTTGCGCTGCCTCCTTGTTCCTGCCGTCGCGGCAATGGAATACTGCCGTAACAGGGGTGCAGTGAATGCCGGCAAAAATAGTCTGCAGACCAACAGGTATGAGGTTTGCGGTGTCAAATACGCAGCTCGATGTGCCAGAGAATACCGTTTTTTGCCAAATAGACCATATGATCGGGAGTGATCCATTGAGTCGAACCCATCGTGTACATGCCCTGTTGATCCTCATGTGCCTGCTCATCACTGGTTGTGGAGGTGGCGGCGGGGAGTCACCAGAATACAGCGTCTCAGGAAAAATCACAGACGCGTCGGGAACAGGAGTCCCGGGTGTAGAAATAGGAATCTCAGGAACGCAGTTTCCTGGGACCGTGGCTACAAGTGACAGCGAAGGAAAGTGGCAGGCAGACGGTCTCAAAGGTATCGTGACCGTCACACCCCGCCTTGATGGCTGGTTTTTCACTCCATCCTTCAAGAAGGTGGACAAAGCCGCTGACGATATTAACTTCACGGCGACCAGAGAACCGCAGGAGTACAGCATCTCGGGAGTTGTCAGCGATGAGCAGGGCGCTGGGCTGGCCGATGTCACCATCAAGATCGCTGGTGAAGTCTCCAAAGAAGCCATAACCGGGGCCGATGGAACGTGGGGCACTGATGGACTAACGGGTACCGTTACCGTCACTCCCGAAAAAGAGGGCTGGTCTTTCGCCCCTCCCAGCAGGGAGGTTGCCCAGGCAGACAGCAGCTTGAACTTCACCGGCACGCCGGATGCGGGCCTACTCACAGTGGAGCTGAACTTCCTCCACTCTTTCCCTGTGGCCCAGGAAGAAGGGGATTTTCCGGAATCCAGCGCTACAGCCAAACCCTCGCGCCTTCTTGCAGACCATGGGCTGGATTTCGGTTTGATCAACTCCTATGTCCCCGGGCAGTTCATAGTTATGATGGATCCTGCCCTACCCCGGGCGGAACGGGAGAGAATCCTGAGCGAGGCGGGCTATGAGATTCTCGACACCCTCGACGTTATTGCAGCTCACTTGGTGACCCCCAAGGGATACGCTCTCTTCGCGCATCAGGAAGAAACGCATCATATGGAAGCCCTGCAGGTAAACCCGGCTGTGCTGGCCGTTGAGCAGAACCAACTCGCCTATGCGCTGGAGTTGGCTTTCCCCAATGATCCCTACTACTACATCATCCAGTGTTGGCACTATGATCAGATTCGGCTGCCCCAGGCCTGGGCCGTTACAACCGGAAGCAGAAACGTGCGCGTCGCCGTACTGGATTCGGGTGTTGACACTGACCATCCCGAGCTGGCAGCTAACCTAGACCTGGAAAACGCTTGGGATTTCACCAGCGAAGGAACAGCTGAAGATGGACACGGCCACGGCACCCATGTGACGGGCACTATCGGCGCCGTAACCAACAACGGAGCATGGGTGGCGGGCGTGATGTGGGAAGTGGATATCCTTCCTGTGAAGGTCCTCGAGAGCAATGGCAAAGGGGACACTTGGATGGCCGCCAACGGTATTCTCTACGCCGCGGGACTTCTTAACGGCCAGCCGGATAAGCCCACAAACCCCAAGCGTGCTCAGGTCATCAACATGTCCTTGGGAACCGAGGGCAACAGCCCGACACTTGAGGAAGCGGTTAGGCTGGCCAGCGCTGCGGGCGTGATTCTGGTGGCGGGAGCAGGCAACGAAAATCAACCGCACCTACTGTATCCCGCCGCTTACCCAGAGGTAATTGCGGTCGGTGCTACTAACAGTGGTTGGGTATCAGGCGAGTTCAAAACGCCCACACGGGGCAGCTACTCCAACTATGGAGATCCAAACCTCCTCATGGCGCCAGGCGGCGCGGGCGACCACCTCATCTACAGCACCTATATCGACGGAGTGTACTACGGTCTTCCCATCGCCAGCATGACCGGGACCTCCATGGCTGCCCCGCACGTCACAGGGGTCATTGGGCTCATGGTGGCCAATGGAATTCACCACAGCTCCATCCGGGACATTCTTGAGCGCACGGCCATGAAATCGGCGAGCCGTACGAGTATGGCCACGGTCTCGTCAACGCCTATTGGGCTGTACAGGCCGTGGAAAGCGTCCGTGTTCTGCAGGGGCTGCGCAGCGGCAATCGGATCACGGAGGTTGCCGAGGAGATGGACGTACTTCTCCCAGCTCAAGGGGAGTATACTATGGAAATTCAAGCGGGCGTCTGGCAGTTGATCGCTTGGGTCGACGTCAATGGCAACGATCGAATCGACGCTGGCGATTACTACTCCGAAACAGTCCCGGGCAGCTTTGCACCAGGTGAGAGCGTGTTCTGGGAGGCGGAGCTGGAGGAGATAGGCAGTGATGATGACCTATACCCCATCGGACTCGGTGCCCTGGGAACCCTCACCGTTCCGCGCCGGTAGCTCACAGGCAGACGGATAAAAAATCATCCCGCTCACTGTGCACAGGTTAGATTTCTTTTCCATTTTATTCCTGTAAACAATTCGCGTCAACAAAGACCGCTGCGGCCCGCGGCCTGCTCTGAGCCGGCCTTCGGCAAACACATGCTCCTTTGTGAGAAAAGATGCAGCAATATCCATGCAGGATATGTGCCCGATGAAGGGAATAACAGCAAGTGAGCAAGTTTCTTTAGAAAGCTGGTGAAAGCGTGAAGCGCATCGCCATTGTTACTGATAGTGCCGCAAGTGTGCCTCCAGAATTGGCCAGAGAGGTTGAGCTGGAAATCGTGCCAGTAGGAATTCAGATCGATAACCAGTTCCACCGTGAAGGCGTGGACATAACGCCTGAAGAGTTCTATGCACACCTTGAGGAAAAGGAGAATCTCACTACTTCTCAGCCTTCACCAGGTGATTTCCTCGCCATCTACAACAAACTCGTTGATAAAGCCAAAGAGATAATCTCCATCCACATCACGTCCAGACAAAGTGGAACAGTTCAAGTAGCTGAACTCGTTAAGGAACACATCCCCATCCCCATCACCGTGGTTGATTCGGAATCAGCCAGCATGGGACAAGGATTCGCTGCCCTCGCCGCCGCCAGCGCTGCTCTGCGCGGCAAGAGCCGGGAAGAGATCCTGCAGATTATCGAGCGTGTTAAGCAGAGAACGGCTGTGTTTGTGGCAGTACCTACTCTCAAGTACCTAGCCCGCAGCGGCAAGGTCAGTAGGGTGCAGGCTATGGTGGCCTCACTGTTAACCATCAAACCCATCTTGGGTGTAAAAGATGGACTAGTGCAGACGGTTGATAAAAAACGGTCCTACGGACAGGCACTGCAGCGCATGATTTCCCTGGTGGAAGAGCGGTTCCCCACAGAGAAGCTGACAGTCGCCGTACTGCACAGCAATGCCCGGGAGAAAGCCGAAGAGTTCAAGCAGAACGTCGAAGAACGCCTGCGCTGTGCCCAAGTGTTCATTGCCGAAATGGGCGCCTCCCTGGCCGTGCACGGAGGCCAAGGCATGTTGGGCATTGCAGCCTGTGCTGCCGATGAGCTGTAACAAGATGATCGTCGTACGAAAAGCCGCCCGCGGTAATCCGCGGCGGCTTTTTCTTGACTAGGGTATACGGAGGAAATGCCACGGAGTGATCGGCGAATCTTCCGGTTATCGAGAGCTACCTTGCGGAAAACCGCCGGGAAGTGTGGATTGCGGTGACCAAGAAATAGCCGGTCACAGCCTCAGGATTAAGAAAGACCGCCGCAAGGGCGGTCTTTGTCTAGTGCTGTTGATACCAGAGGTTGTGCGGAGCTGCCTATCCTGAACTGGCGGCATACAGGTCTCTTTCCAGATCGAATCCGGACAGATAGCCGCCGGCCAACAGAGCTGCCACTGTCTCCATGTGCGACCACAACAAGGGGCAGGCGTAGTACAGAACATCGCACTGCTGGGCCTGCTCATCCAGTTTTCCAATTTCCCTGAGGCGTGCCTCCTTCATCTCCTCAACGGGCATGTTGTTCGCGCGCCGAACTTGGTGGTCTCTGTATTTCCAAAACATCTCCTTGGTCAGCAGATGCTCGGGAAGATAACCTTGTTGGCTGTTGGCAAAGATCCACTGAACAATGGCATCTCCCTCGTTCCGTCTGCCCACAGTGTAGAAGTAACGAGCGATCATTGCCGAGTAGAGAATCCATGGCCCTGGAAAATAGACGTCTTGTTCATAGCGCCAATAGCCGCCAAGCTCTGCATCAAAAAGGCGTTCACAGAGGAAATCCACACTGCTGGCTAACAGCTCATGCTGGGCGGGCAGGATCTGGAAGTAAAAGGGGGCCAGCAAGATTATATCCGCATCAGTCTTGCGCACGTGCTCCCGATCAATGGTTCTCACGAATCGCCCGTCATGGACGAGATGCTTGAAAATGGCGCTGCGCAGCTCAGAAGCCAACTCTTTGGCTTCCTCCCAACCATAGATCGCGCCCGCGAGCTCAACCGCGCGAAGGCAGGCTGAGTTGGTCCACAGATCAAACCCCTGGTTAATCCCATCTTCGTGATTCGATGAGTGGGCAAACAAGAGGCCCATTTTTCGATCGAGATTAGCGGTGATCCACTCCACGCCAAGCCTAATGGCGCCCTCACATCTCTGCTGTTCTTCGTGGTTATCAGCGGCAGCAAGATAGTTGAGAATGGCCCATAGAGCGAGTGGTGTGTTGTCTTCTTGAAGCTTGTCGTTCTTCGGCTGGCCAGCCACATCGTACCTTTGGACCCACTCTCCCCACGATGACTGAACATAGAGGAGATAATCAACCGCCTGGCGAGCGGTGCGCAGGTTACCAGTCTGCACCACATAGCGGATAAATATGGATAGATCCCTGGTGTAGACAAAAGGGTAAGATATTCCATCCGGACCGGCTGTAATAGCCAAACGGTCATCCTGGAGCGTGGCACAGCGCCAAAACACTTCTTTGCTCCGTGCTACGATTAAGTCAAGTGTATTTCTGCAAAGTCCCATATCCATTCTTCTGTTGCCTTACCTCCCGTTAACCTTTTACACCACCGCCGGTTAGCCCCGCCGCAATGAAGCGCTGTACTGAAAGGAACATGATCACGATGGGCACTGCGGTTAACAAGGATGCCGCCATCATTCTCCCCCATACGAAATGCTCCGTATAGAATAGCGAGCTCAAGCCCATGGGCAAGGTATACTTCTCGTGTGAAATGAGAAAGACAGATGCAAACAAGTACTCATTCCAGGAAATCATGAACGTGTAGATGAAGACGGAAGCGATCGCCGGTGCTGACAGTGGCAGAACCACCCTAAACAGCACAGACAACCGAGAACACCCATCGATAATCGCCGCTTCCTCGATCTCTTTCGGCACTGAGCGGAAGTAGTTCCCTAACATGTACAACGCAACGGGCAGAGTCTGCATCAGGTAGACAATCACCAGCGAAACACGGGTGTCATAGAGCCCCACGTTTACTATGATCTGAAACAGCGGGACGACCAGCAGGATGCCTCCAAACATATAGACCAGAACCACACTGCGCTGGATGAAATGCCTGCCTGGGTAGCGCAGGCGCGCAAAACTATATGAACCCAAGGTGGCAAGCAGCACCGATATGCCCGACGTGAGCGCAGAAGTAACAAAGCTGTTGCCGAAATAGCGGGTAAACGGGAAGATGCTCGGGTTGAGCACGTCCCGATAGTTTTTCAAGGTCCAGTCGCTTAGCCTGGCCGGCAGCAGACGTGGCGGATATATATACTGCTGCGTCTCGATCTTCACGGAAGAGAAGAACATCACCAAGAAAGGAAAAGCAGATAGTAGAACGGTCAAAGCAACCAGAGCGTAGAACCAAAGATTCCTGAACAACGAGCGCCTCACCATTTGAGCACCTTCCTGATATACAGAATAATGAATCCCAGCAGCATGAGGAATATGGAGGTCGTGATGGCCGCGGCCAGGCCGTGTTCATACGAGGCGAACGCTTTTTCATAGGCGTAGACAGACAGCACGTTCACATGCCGGCTGAGCAGGTAGACTTCGCCAAACTTGTAGACGTTCCAGATCGCGCGCATCAGGATGATGGACCCAAGAACGAAGGTCAACTCGGGTATGGTGATGTAGACAGCCT
>JAAYMM010000011.1 GCA_012521335.1 Bacillota bacterium
ATGTGGTGATCCACGAAGACGGGTCTTTGTCGGTTCGGGACAACGGCAGCGGCATCCCCGTGGAGATTCACTCCAAGACCAACCTCTCCACACTGGAAACGGTGCTCACGATCCTGCACGCGGGCGGTAAGTTCGGCCAGGAAGGGGGACACTACAAGGTGTCCGGCGGACTCCACGGTGTAGGGGTGTCCGTTGTTAACGCGCTCTCCGAGTGGCTGGAAGCTCAGGTCTGGTACAACGGGCGTCACTACATCCAGAGATACGCCCGGGGAGTGGCCCAGGGACCGGTGGAGGATTTAGGGGCTACCGAGGAACGGGGAACATACATCCGCTTCAAACCCGATGCCCAGATCTTCAAGACAACCAACTTCCAGGCGGAGATCATCGTCTACCGCCTGCGCGAACTGGCTTTTTTGAACAAGGGCATCACCATGACCTTTGAGGATCGGCGCACCAAGCGCCAGCACCGCTTCCTGTACCAAGGCGGTATTGTCTCCTACGTCAACTATCTCAACCGCAACAAGACGGTGATCAATAAAAACCCCATCTACATCGCGGGAACCAAAGATGATGTGCAGGTGGAAGCGGCCATCCAGTATAACGACAGTTATACGGAAACCATGCTCAGCTTTGCCAATAACATCCATACCCATGAAGGCGGAACCCACATGGTGGGCTTCCGCAGCGCGCTGACGCGCAGCATTAACGATTACGCCCGCCGGAGAAATCTCTTGAAGAACTCTGATGACAATCTCACGGGAGACGATGTGCGGGAGGGCTGCACTGCTTTGATCAGCGTGCGCGTCAGGGATCCGCAGTTTGAGGGTCAGACCAAGACCAAGCTGGGCAACAGCGAAATCCGGGGCATTGTGGAGTCGCTGGTGAACGAGGCCCTGTCTTGTTTTCTGGAAGAAAACCCCACTGAGGCCAAGCGCATCGTGGAAAAATGCATGCAGGCGGCCAGGGCCAGGCAGGCGGCGCGCCGGGCTAGGGAATTGACCAGGCGCAAGAGCGCTTTAGAAGTCTCCTCTCTCCCTGGCAAGCTTGCGGACTGCAGCTTAACCGATCCGGAGCTCTGCGAGATCTTTATCGTGGAGGGTGACTCCGCCGGCGGTACAGCCAAGCAGAGCAGAGACCGGCGCTTCCAAGCGGTACTGCCCCTGCGGGGCAAGATCCTCAACGTGGAAAAAGCCCGCCTTGATAAAATCCTCAGCAATGCGGAGATTAGGTCCATGATCACGGCTTTCGGCACCGGCGTTGGTGAGGACTTTGACATCAGCAAAGCCCGCTACCGCAAAATCGTGCTCATGACCGATGCCGATGTGGACGGCGCGCACATTCGCACCTTGCTTTTGACCTTCTTCTACCGCTACATGCGGCCCCTGTTGGAGCAAGGTTATGTCTATATCGCCCTGCCTCCCCTGTATGGGGTACGCAAGGGTAAAGACATCTTCTACGCCTGGGATGATGAAGAGTTGGAGCAGCTCTTGGGGCGGATTGGTCGTTCTGGTGTGATGATCCAGCGTTACAAAGGCTTAGGCGAGATGAACGCGGAGCAGCTGTGGGATACCACCATGGATCCGGAAAAACGCACCATCCTGCAGCTCACCGTGGACGATGCCATTTTGGCCGACGACATCTTTACCACCCTCATGGGCGAAAAGGTTGAACCCCGCCGCGAGTTTATCGAGGCCCATGCTGCAGAAGCGACCAACATTGACATTTAACCGAGGGGTGTGTTTATTTGAGCATCAACCTGAGTAGTGGAAAAGTAATCCCCGTGAAGATAACCGACGAGATGAAAACCTCGTACATCAACTACGCCATGAGCGTAATTGTGGAACGCGCCCTGCCTGATGTACGGGACGGGCTGAAACCTGTTCAGCGCAGGATCCTCTATTCCATGCTGGAACTGGGCAACAGGCCCGATCGGCCCCACAAAAAGTCTGCCCGTATTGTGGGCGAAGTAATGGGTAAGTACCATCCCCACGGGGACAGTGCTATTTACGATGCCATGGTGAGGATGGCCCAGCCGTTCAACTACCGCTACATGCTGGTGGACGGGCACGGCAACTTCGGCAGCATCGACGGCGATCCTCCTGCAGCCATGCGTTACACAGAAGCAAGGCTTTCTCCCTTGGCCATGGAAATGCTCAGGGACATCGATAAGGATACGGTGGATTTCTACCCCAACTTCGATGAAACCCTGGAGCAGCCCGTGGTCCTGCCCAGCAAGTTCCCCAACCTCTTGGTGAACGGAGCTTCGGGTATTGCTGTGGGCATGGCCACCAACATTCCTCCCCATAACCTGGGTGAGGTGATTGACGGCTTAATCGCACTCATTGATAACCCCGAGATCGATGTCAAAGGCTTGATGAAGCACATTAAGGGCCCTGATTTTCCCACCGGCGCCATCATTCAAGGCAGAGAAGGCATCCGCGACGCGTATCTAACCGGCCGCGGGCGGATTCGCGTGCGGGCGAAGACCCAAATTGAACAGCTGTCCAGCGGCAAAACCCGCATTCTCGTTACAGAACTTCCTTACCAGGTGAACAAAGCCCGCTTGATCGAAAAGATTGCAGAACTGGTGCGGGATAAAAAGATCGACGGCATCACTGACCTGAGGGATGAGTCGGACAAGACCGGTATGCGGATCGTGATTGAGCTGCGCCGGGACGCTTCTCCCCACGTGGTGCTGAACCGCCTCTACAAGCACACTCAGCTGGAAGACAGCTTCGGTGTGATTATGCTGGCCTTGGTGAACAACGAACCCAAGGTCATGAACCTCAAAGAGGTGCTCAGCCACTATCTGCAGCATCAAGAAGAAGTGGTGATCAGGCGCACCCGCTTCGAGCTGCACAAAGCGGAAGAACGGGCCCATATCCTGGAAGGCCTGCGCATCGCCCTGAACAACATCGATGAGATCATCGCCATCATCCGGGCTGCTTACGATGACGCGAAAGAGCGGCTCATGGCGCGCTTTGGCCTATCCGAGCGCCAAGCTGTAGCCATCTTGGACATGCAGCTGCGCCGGCTCAGCGGGCTGGAGCGGGAGAAGATCGAGCAGGAGTATGCCGAGCTGCAGAAAACCATTGCCCGGCTCAAAGCCATCCTGGGAGACATTAACCTGGTCTACCAGATCATCAAAGAAGAACTGCTGGAAATCAAGGAGAAGTACGCTGATCCCAGGCGCACCAAAATCGGGCTGTCCGTGGGAGATCTAGACGAAGTAGATCTGATCGCCGAGGAAGATATTGTGGTCACCCTTACTCACCACGGGTACATTAAACGCCTCCCCGTGGACACCTACCGGGCACAGCGAAGGGGCGGCCGGGGCATTACCGCTTTGAACACCAAGGCCGACGATTTCGTGGAGATGCTCTTTGTGGCCAGCACCCACAGCTATGTGCTCTTCTTGACCAACAAAGGGCGGGTGTACCGCCTGCGCGGCCATGAAATACCGGAAGCCAGCCGCAATGCCCGCGGTTTCGCCGTGGTCAACCTGATCAGCTTCGAGCCCGGAGAGCGCATCCAGGCCACCATTCCCATCAGCGATTACAGCGATGACCAGTACTTAGTTATGGCCACGCGCAACGGCACAGTGAAAAAGACCGCGCTCAAAGAGTTTGAAACCAACCGCAGCGGCGGGCTCATCGGCATCACCTTGGCCGAAGATGATGAACTGGTGGGTGTGCAGCTCACCGATGGCAGCTCAGAAGTGATGCTGGTGACCAAATACGGCCAGGCCATCCGCTTCTCCGAGGAACAGATCAGGCCCATGGGGCGCACCGCCCAGGGAGTTACGGGCATCCGCCTCGATGAGCGGGATGAAGTTGTCAGCTTGACTGTGGCCAGTGATGATGCGCACCTCCTGGTAGTTACGGAAAAAGGCTATGGCAAGCGTACCCCGATTACCGAGTATCCTCTGCAGAACAGGGGCGGCAAAGGTGTGATCACCCTTAAGAAAAACGAACGCACTGGTCCTGTTGTGGGAGCACAGGCCGTACGGGAGGGCGCGGAGGTGATGCTCCTGTCCATTGAAGGCATCATGATCCGCCTCAAGGTGGCCGACATCTCCCGGCAGGGAAGGAACACCCAGGGCGTAACCCTCATGCGCCTGGATGAAAACGACCGCGTGGTGGGGGTAGCGGACATTGTGGGTAAGGAAGAAGATGAGGACGAGTAAGGTCCCTTCGCCCAAGCCTGGTTTTTTCCAGAATTGCTGTATAGAGGCGTTGACAGAGACGCCTCTTCTGTGGTAAGATAAGCTCGCTGCCCACAGAAACACAGTGGCAGAGCACCTTGACAACCAAACAGATCTTGAACACAGTTCTGTGTTTGGAGAGAATAAGCTACAGTTTGTGCGCTCCGAACAATTCAAGCTGGTTTCAAGCTTTTCAAGAAGAGTCGCACCTGGTAATCC
>JAAYMM010000012.1 GCA_012521335.1 Bacillota bacterium
AAACGGTCTTTGACTACAAGGGGATTGGCCTTCTGACCGCCACCGGAGCTCAGCAGCTGGACTACACGCTGGTTCTGGGCACCACACTCTTTTACGGCCTGCTCCTGGTTCTGGTCAACTTAGTGGTGGACGTTCTCTATGCGGTGATTGATCCCAGGGTGAGATTGGAGTGATCGGACTATGGTAATGAAAAAGCTGCTGCGCAACCCGCTGTCCATGGCCGGGCTGATCATTCTGCTGGTTTTCATCCTGGTCGCCTTGTTCGCCCCCTGGATAGCTCCAGTACCAGAGATGTACGCAAGCAACCCCAATCATGATCCGTACCGTGTGCCGCGCTATGGCTGGGGCACTACTCCACAAGCTCCCTCCAAGGAATACCCTATGGGATTGACCCACGGGAAGTATGACATTTTCTATGGGATCGTCTGGGGAACTAGGACCGCCTTTAGAGTAGGCCTCATCGTCACGGGACTCTCCTGCCTGATTGGTATCGTGATTGGTTCAACCAGCGCTTATATTGGCGGGAAGTTCGATGAGGTAGTGATGCGCTTTGTGGACGTGTTCATGAGCTTTCCATTTCTGATTGCGGCCATTGTAATCACCACCATCTTGGGCAGGGGGCTGGATAAGGTTATCTTTGCCCTGGTGCTGTTCCGCTGGACAGGTTATGCCCGCTTGATCCGGGGCAATGTGCTCCAAGTCAAACAAGAAGAGTACGTGATGGCCGCCAGGGCTGGTGGAGTATCCCATCCGAAGATCCTGCTCCGGCATGTCCTGCCCAACACCATTTTTCCGGTGCTCATTCAGGCGTCCATGAATATGGGGTCGATTGTGGTTACTGCTTCCACCCTGAGTTTTCTGGGGCTCGGTGCCCCTGAGGGTTACGCAGACTGGGGGCAGATGATCAGCTTTGCCCGCAACTGGATCTTAGGCACGCCTGACAATCCCTTGGCCTACTGGTATACGGTGGTGTGGCCTGGATTGGCCATTGTGCTTTTTGTACTGTCTTGGAACCTGATCGGTGACGCCTTCCGGGACATTATGGATCCCCGCATCCAGGGGTGAGCCCGGCAGAAAACCCGCACGCCTCTGGGCCTGACAAGACTGCAGCTGATTGGTCTGCAGTCTTTTTTGCTTTTGAGCTAAGGTGTTGAGCTGAGGGCTTTGCCGCGCAGCGCATCAAGGCCTCAGAGACGATGGTCATACCCTACGCTACTGGGTATACCTTTGAGCCAGCGGTCAGGATTGGGGGACCTGGAGATGTCTTAGAGTATAAAGGCGCGCCTTCGAACGATAGGTTTTTCAGATTCGATTTGACCTTTAATCCCATGGAGTTCTACGCTGCGGATAGACTCAATCCCTTCGCTTCTGCTGAGATCCGGGAAGCCATGAACTGGCTGGTCGACAGGGACCACTTGGCAAGTCTTGCCGGTGGGGACGCTGAGCCCATCTGGACGTTCCTAACGCGAGATAGCTATGACTACAAGTTTATGGAAAACGCTCTTTCTGAACTCAAAGAGTTCTTATGCTTGTGCACCGGAGGTTGCCAAAAATACCATTACAGAGGAAATGCTCGGCTTAGGTGCAGAGTTGAAGGACGGTTATTGGTATTACGGCGATGAACCGGTAGAGCTCATCTTCCTGATTCGTTCCGACGACGAGCGCCAGAGCTTCGGAGACTACATCGCCAGTCAACTAGAGTCTATCGGGTTTGTAGTGGAGAAGCAATACGTATCAGGAACTGTAGAAGCGGCTCAAATCTGGGAATACGGGGATCCTGCAGAGGGCCGCTGGCATCTCTATAGGGGATCGGAAGGCGCCAAGGGGACTGCGACTTTGGTCCAGGCTTCCGAACTGTATACCATGTATAACCCTGGAGGACAAACAGGGCGCCTGTCCAATTACTATGATCCCGATCCAGAGCTGCTTGACGCTGCCATACGTCTCCATGAAGGAAGCTTTGAGTCCTTAGAAGAAAGAGAGGCCGTGTTCGCGCGGGGGTTGAAGCTAGCTTTGGAGGACTCGGTACGGATTTGGCTTACCACTAAGTAGTATGGAAGTATGGAACTTGAATGTCGGGCCTGGGGGTACAACCGGGCCCGGAATTTTGATCCCATAGGGCGCAGGTTGCAGGTACAGAATAAATGTAATACGATCAGCGCAGTAGGAAGTTCATCCGACGAGGAGATCAACATGAAGCAGAAACGTCCCTATCCCAAGGTGAAGATATCCCGCAAGGCGGAACGCAGCGTCAAGAGCGGTCATCCGTGGATCTATGGGGAAGAGATCCTGGACCAAGAAGGTGTGCCCCAAAATGGAGAGCTGGTGGATGTACTGGCCGGCACAGCTTATTTGGGCACAGGTTTCTACAACAGCAACAGCAAGATTGCAGTCAGGCTCGTTTCCCGCAACGCCAACGACGTGTTTGACGCCCGTTTCTGGCGCCGCCGCATCGAATACGCTGTGCGCTACCGCAAAACGGTGATGCCCGGGGCAGATTTTACCTGCTGCCGCCTGGTGCACAGTGAAGCAGATGATCTGCCGGGGCTGACCGTAGATCGTTACGGGACTGTTCTGTCCGTGCAGATTACCTGCCTGGGCATGGAACTGGTGAAGGATACGGTTTACCGGGCCCTGTTGGATGTGCTTATGGAAATGGGAGAGACCATCACAGGCATCTTTGAGCGCAATGACAACCCAGTGCGGGCCTTGGAAGGCCTGCCTGAGTACAAGGGTTGGTACGAGTTGGAGGGCCTTGCTGTTCCGGAAACCGCAGTGGTGGAGATCTGGGAAAACGGGGTGAGCTATCTGGTGGATGTGGAAAACGGCCAGAAGACCGGTTTCTTCCTGGATCAAAAGTATAACCGGGCCGCGATAGCCCGGATTGCCCAGGGCAGACGAGTTCTGGACTGTTTTACCCATACAGGCTCCTTTGGCCTTAACGCAGCATTGGGCGGGGCAGAGCATGTGACCTGCGTAGATATCTCGCAAGCGGTCATCGATCTGGCCAAAGAGAACGCCGTCCGCAACGGGTTAGACGGCAGAATGGACTTTGTGTGCGCAGATGTGTTCGATCTTCTAACTACGCTGGCGGAACAGAAATGCCGGGACTACGATCTGATCATCCTGGACCCTCCCGCCTTTACCAAATCCCGGCGGGCGGTGCGGGGCGCGGCCCGGGGGTACAAGGAGATTAACTTGAAAGCCATGAAGCTGCTGCCTCGCGGAGGTTACCTGGCCACCTGCAGCTGCAGCCATTTCATGACCGCCGATCTTTTCCGCACAGTGCTGGCTGAGGCAGCCAGAGACGCAGCCGTTTCTCTGCGGCAGATTGAAGCGCGGCAGCAGGCGCCAGACCATCCGATTTTGTGGGGCGTTCCGGAAACGGAATATTTGAAGTTTTATCTCTTCCAGGTTGTTTGAGAACAATACTCATCGAGATCACATCAAGAGGACTACAGCGATGGCTGTGGTCCTTTTTTCTGGAGTTTTCACAAGATCCGCTCTTGACACCATTTCTGGACGTTGTTATACTTGTGAAAATACTCACCCAGAGAGGTGTTCACCGTGGCGGTAATCGAGGTAAATGGTCTGCACAAAGTGTTCCGCACCAAGGCGAAAGAGCCGGGTTTGCGCGGCAGCGTGCGGTCACTGCTGCGTCCCGCTTACAGCGAAGTGGTGGCGGTGAAAGACATCAGCTTTGCGGTGGAAGCGGGCGAGCTCTTGGCGTTTATCGGCCCCAACGGGGCGGGCAAGAGCACTACGATCAAGATGCTCACAGGCATTCTCAACCCCACAGCGGGAACCGCTCAGGTCTTGGGCCTGGTGCCTTGGGAGGCCCGCCGCCAGCTGGCCTACACCATCGGCTCGGTTTTCGGGCAGAAGTCCCAATTGTGGTACCATCTGCCGGCCCTAGACAGCTTCCGTCTGCTGGGGAGCATCTATGAAATCGCTGGCAGAGACTTGGCCAAACGCCTGGATCAAGTGGTGGAGTTGTTCGAGCTGGCAGAGTTCATCAAAACTCCCGTGCGCAAACTCTCCCTGGGCCAGCGTATGCGCTGTGAGATTGCGGCCAGCATCCTGCATCGGCCTAAGGTAATTTTCCTGGATGAGCCCACCATCGGCTTGGATGTGGTGGCGAAGTTGAAAATCCGGGAGCTGATCAAGCGGTTAAATGAGGAGGAGAAGACCACCATCTTCCTCACCTCCCATGATGCTGGGGATATTGAACAGCTCTGTAAGCGCGTCATTGTGATCAACCACGGCGAGATCATCCTGGACACCTCCACCTCTTACCTGCGGCACAATTACCTGACGACGCGCATTGTGAACGTGAAGTTCGCGGCGCCCTGTCCCGAGCTTAGGCTGTTTCATGCGGAGATCCTCAAGCATACGGAGAAAGGCGTGAAGTTCCGCATCAACACCCGCTTTACTTCCATCGAAGAAGTTCTGGGAGAGCTGTTTGCTCAAGCGGATATTGAGGATATCAGCGTGGAAGAGCCGGCCATGGAAGAGGTCATCCGCGATATCTACGGCCGGCCCGCGGGGGAGGGTGAGCAGCATGCAGCTGGTTAGTGGCGGCGCATGGCGCAAGTACTTCAAGGTTGCAGAAATCAGCTTTACGAACAGGATTGTCTATCTGGCTGATCACTTCGCCAGCAGCATTTTCCTGATCCTGATCCTGTTCATCTTCTCTCAGCTCTGGAAGACTGTCCTGGGGCCGAGCGAGGAGATCGCCGGGCTGAACAGCACGGCCATGCTTTGGTACATGCTGTTCACCGAGATGATTGCCCTGTCCACCCCGAGAACGCACCATCTGGTGAGTGAAGATGTCAAAAGCGGTGATCTAGCCTATAAGCTGGTCCGGCCCTGTTCTTACATCCTCTACTACTTCGCGGTGTACGGCGGTGAGTTCATCATCCGGGCGGTCACCAACTTGACCGTTGGGTCGGCCTTTGCCCATCTAGCCGGGGGGCCTTTGGCAGTGGATTGGAGCAAATTGGGCTGGGTGCTGCTGGGTTTTGTCTTGGCCGCTGCCGTCAACTTCCTGGTCTGCTTCTGCGTGGCTCTGCTGGCCTTCTGGCTGGAGGAAACCCGGCCCTTTTTCTGGATCCTCAACAAGATGACCTTTATCTTTGGCGGCCTGTTGGTCCCAGTCGAGGCCTACCCTGAAGGGCTGCGGCGCATCTCCTATCTGCTGCCTCTGCGCTACAGCTTCTCCGCACCCGCCCGGCTGGTGGTGAATTTTGATTATTCCTTGCTCAGGCAGATGCTGGCCGGCCAGTTGATCTGGGCAGTCCTGCTTGCTTCTCTAGCTGCGCTTATGTTTAGGAAAGGAGTGCGCAGGGTTCATGTTCACGGAGGCTAAACGCGTAGTCCGATTTGTCTTTCAGTACTTCTCCGCCAATCTGCAGTCAGCCATGGAGTATCGGGGGGCTTTTCTAAGCCAGGTCGTCTTCATGTTCCTCAACAACCTCATGCTCCTCTTCTTCTGGTGGGTGCTCTTTACCCAAATCGAATCTCTGAACGGCTGGAGTTTCGAGCACGTGATGCTCTTGTATGCGGTGGCGAGCGGAGCCTACGCCTGCCAGGCCCTGCTGTTTGGCGGGTCCTTCTCTTTGAGCCGGGCTGTGGCCGAGGGCAGGCTGGACTTCTATCTGGCCCTGCCCAAACCTGTGCTGCTCCATGTACTCATCTCCCGCTCTTCAGCCTCAGCTTGGGGAGATCTGGCCTTCTCCCTGGTTATTTTCGCTCTGACCACTGCACCATCGCCAGGGCAGCTGCTGGGGTTTCTCATCCTGATCCTGGCTGGGGGAGTGGTGACCACCAGCTTCGCCGTGCTGGCCCACTCTCTGAGCTTTTGGCTCGGGCACAGCGAGCAGCTCGCGGGCCAGTTAACCGAAGCCCTGCTCACCTTTTCCCTCTACCCAGAAGGCATCTTTTCTGCGACAACGCGCCTTGTGCTGTACACAGCCATCCCTGCAGGGTTTGTTTCCTACCTGCCCGTGCGCATTCTCAAAGATTTTGGCCTAGCCCACGTGGGCATGCTTCTCGTATTTGCCCTTGGCTTGGCTGTGGCGGCTCGCCTGGTCTTTTACCGGGGGCTGAGACGCTACGAATCGGGCAATTTAGTGGTGATTAACGCCTTGGACTAGAACCTCTACGCGCAGTCTGCCGGGGCCTGCTCTGTCGAGTGGGCTCTGGCAGGCTTTTTCTTTCTGGGGGCGAACTCAACAAGTAAGATTCTCGCAGTTAGGGGGACGATTGTGCAACTGATTGGGATGCTGATTACCGTAGTGCTGGCGATCTGGCTCTACACATCAGTAGGCAAACCCGGTGCCAGTAAGGAGGACAAGGCTGCACCAGATGCCGTCAATGGGACTGCTGCTGCGAAGCCAGCGCAGGCTGCCGCGGCAGAACGTGCACTTCATGGGGATGTACTTCTACATCCTCGCCCCAAACAGGAGCGAACACGGTCATCCCGAGCACTACCTGAAGGCCTTTGTGAGTTTTTCCCACTTCATCCAGCAGCGGGGCTTTGGCGAGGAGATGATCGACCTTCTGGTTCAGTATTACCTCGGCGATGTGGCAGCCAAAATTGGTACCGGCTTCGATGGCCAGAGCACGCTGCCGGCCTTCCACCGCGCCCTGTACCGGTCTTTGGCCGTCATTTTGCTCTCGAGAATACAGAAATCAAACATCGAAGAGTTGTTCCCCCAGATGGCTAAGTATAGGTCTAGGCTGACGTCTGTGATTGACGCACTTATGTATCTGCACCGCAAGCAGTTGTCCTCCATGGATCCCCAGGATCAGCAGGAGTATGACGAGTTCCTAGACCAGGGGAGCATCAAAGAAGGAGGTCAAGTGGCAGCCCTGCTGGGTTCTGCCGATGTCCAGAAGTTCAAGCGTCTTTCGCCCCATGCTCAGCTGTTGGTCTTGCTGACTGCGGCGGCCCAAAACGCTCTGCATGAGAAGCCCAGCGCAGTGTAGGTGGCAGAGGGGAAAAATGGGTGCTCCCCTGGTAGTGGACAGCTGAGACACAACCGCCCATGCCAGGGGAGCTCCCGTCTACACGTACCGCTCCAGGGGATTACCGCATTTCTCGCACTTGCGTACTCCTAGGAGGTTGTCATACCCGCAGACCTTGCACAAGGTCTGCAGTCCTATCGTGCGAGTGCCGCCGCTTAACTCAGCGAGTTCCTGGTCGGTAACAGCATCGCGTGATTCTTCTTGATCAGGCCTTCTTTCCCGTTCGCCTTCCATGTCCAGGGCCTCCTTTCTCACATTTCTACTCCGCGCCGCCCCGGCGACGCTTGGAACCAGCAGTACGCTTGAGGAACGCCTCACCGAGGCACTACTCCGCCGAAGAGCTCCTTCCTGCGCCCCTGAGTTACCTCTTGAGTTACCTCTTGCGTTAAGGGCGCCGATCAACAGAGTTGGAGGCAGGACAAGAAGATTGGGCGCAGAATCAGTGTGTGAAAGGATGTTTCCCGTTTCTGCCCGGCGTGCCGGGGAGAATGCTCTCAGGCCGCCAAACCAGCGGCGATTTTGCTGTAGGGGCCCAGGCTTGTCTCGGGGCTGGCCTGCCTGTTTTCGATAGCAAATACTCGTTTTGCGTACCTGTGACCAAAGGAGGAAATCTGTTGCCTGACCAGTACAAACCGACGCTGCACGCCTGCTACGTAGCCCTCATCAGCCAAGCAATCAACAACAACCTGGCTCCGTTGTTCTTTGTCATCTTCCACGAGCAGTTTGGGCTGTCCTTTGAAATGCTGGGCCGCTTAGTTTTACTCAACTTCGGAACGCAAATCGCCTTTTCGGTGCTGTCGCTCAAGTTCGTGGACCGCATCGGTTATCGGGCCTCGGCCGTTCTTGCCCATGTACTGAGCTGTGCGGGCATCCTGGGATTGGGAGCACTGCCCCGGATCATCCCCCACACGCAGCTGGCCTTAAGTTTAGCCGTGTTCATGTCCGGCTGCGGCGGCGGGATCATGGAGGTTGTGATCAGCCCTATCGTGGAATCACTGCCCACCGATGCTAAAGCCGCCTCCATGAGCCTCCTCCATTCCTTTTACTGCTGGGGGCAGATGGCGGTGGTGATCGTTACTACCCTCGCGCTCTGGATCTGGGGTTCTCAGATTTGGTTCTATCTCCCTTTGCTCTGGGCGCTCATTCCCTTTTTCAACATCTGGAAGTTCATCCGCGTTCCCCTGCGGCCGCTGGTCCCCGCCGGGCAGGAAATGTCCGTTTCTCAGCTCGTGCGCTCACCCTTGTTTTTCCTGGCACTGGTGCTCATGGTGTGCGCAGGTGCCGCGGAGCTGACCATGTCCCAGTGGTCCAGCCTGTTTGCGGAAATGGGGCTCGGTGTGCCGAAAGTGGTAGGTGACTTGGTGGGGCCCGCCCTCTTTGCCTTCTTCATGGTCGTGGGGCGCACCGCCTATGGAATCTGGGGGCAGAAGATCAACCTGCACAATGCGCTGGCCTTAAGCGGCGTGCTGTGCATGTTCTGCTACGGACTGACCGTGTTTTCCCAGGCCCCCCTGTTTTCACTGCTGGGAGCGGCTTTCTGCGGTTTGGCTGTGAGCCTGATGTGGCCTGGAACCTTAAGCCTCACCGCAGCTCAGTTTCCCCGCGGCGGAACGGCCATGTTCGGTATTCTAGCTGTCTTCGGTAACTCAGGCGCTTCCCTTGGTCCCTGGTTAACCGGGATGGTATCAGATCTGAGCCAGAGTTCTCACCTGGTGCAGAGTTGGAGCGCCGCCTGGGGAATGGGTCTGGAGCAGGCTGGCCTGCGTGTTGGTCTAATGACCGGCCTTTTCTTCCCCCTTGTGATGCTGGTGGGAGTTCTGGCCCTGAAGAGGAAGACGGCGTCCCTCGGGGTTCCTTCCTAGATAGCGGCCAAGTAATCACTTCCTACTGGGAGGTTGGTTGCATGCGCAAAGCAGTAATTGGCGGACTCGTCGCCCTGCTGCTCACCGGCTGCATTGCGCCTCCAAGCCAGCCTGTGGGCAGAAGGGAAGCAGAACTGGTGAAAGCATCCCTAGAGGACGTTTTCGCGCGTGACCTCCAGTTTATCTATGAAGAGATCCGCGACAACTACGTGAATCTTCCCTGCAAGGAACAGCTTCTAGGCTTTGACTGGGATGAACTCTATGCCCATTACGCTGCGCGGCTGGAAGAGGTGGAAACCCAGAAAGACTTCTTCCTACTGGCCAGTGCCTTCGTATCGGAACTGCGAGATGGCCATGCCGCTTTGTATCCCTATCGCGGCAGGCCAGAAGTGGAGCAAGAACTCTACGACTTCGACCCTGCTTTGAAAAGCCTTTTCGCTGTACGGCTCATCGAGGGAAGCCCCATTATCGTGGAGTCTGCACTCCCTTTCCCCCTCGTGGGTGCGGAAATCTTGGCCATAAACGGAATCAACTTCCTGGAACTGGTGGAAGCAGCCAGCCGCCACTTTTTCTACGGTGCTACAGACCGTGCAGCTGTGGAGCGGGTGATGGCTGATCAGTACTTCCTCAATTACCTGGCCCTGGTCAGTGGCCCCTTCCCCGGGCAACTGGAGATTGTCTTCCGATCTTCAGACGGACGCCTTGGGAGTTTCACGCTCAACGCTCACCAACCTTACGCACCTGATCAACCAGAACCAGCTCAACCGCTGGATCCACTGCCTGAATTGGCCATAGAGGAAGGAATTGCTCTGATCAGAGTCCCCACCTTTGACGTGAGCAGCAAAGAGTTCGGTGCGCGGCTGAAGGCGATTGAGCAGGAACTAAAGACTGCAGGGGTCCAGGGCGTAGTCTTGGACCTGCGGGGTAACGGCGGGGGAAATGAAAGCTTTCGGGAGCTCCTGGCTTATCTGGTCCGGGAAGAGACTGTGGTGGCTGCTTACCGCTATCGAGAATCGCCGCGTTTCCAGGAAATCTACAGGCTCAGGCCCCTTTACGACCTGCTGCTGGGCCGGCGAAGGCGCGGCGAGAGGGAACCGGGTTACAGCAGCTGGTATCACTGGACTGTGCAGCCCAAAGGCGAGGGGGTGCTGCGCAGCCTACCCGCAGCGGTCTTGGTTGACAGATTGGTGTTCAGCTCGGCAGACCGCTTTGTAGGGGCGGTGCTGGAACATGATCTGGCTGTGGTGGTGGGAACAGAAATCGCCCTTTCTGGCCATGGGTTATCTACGCCGGTGCTGCTGCCCAGCGGTAACTATGTGCTCAGGTATGGGTTTCAGGAACTGCGCGACGCCCAATTCGCCCATTTGGAGAACCAAGTGAGGGAGCCCCATCTGTTTGCCGAGCAAACCCTGGCCGACTATCACCAAGGGGTTGACACGGCTTTGGCACAAGCCGTTGCTTGGCTGCAAGTCCAGGGACAAAGGGTCTCCCGCTCTACCGGCTCTGGAGTTCAGTGATGACTTGTGAATATGGGCACAATATAAAAAGAAAACGAAGGGGAAGGAGATTGGAGGCGAGAGATGGAAAGGAAAGGAAAGCCCACTCGGTTTTATGCGTCAGACTCCTGCGCCATTCGGAAGGAGCAAGGGCTGCCGCAGAGCAGCCTTTCCCGGCTGAGGAAGGGAGGTGATGCTATGACTAATCTCGGGTTGCCGGCTCTAAAGATATACCTTTTTGATTCCTTCCGCGTGGAGATCAATGGCGCGGAAATACCAACTGCGCGCTGGAACTCGAAAAAAGCTGTCACCATGCTCAAGTACCTAGCCCACAAACAGGGCAAGAAGATTCCCAGTGAAGTCCTCACGGAAGTCCTGTGGCCGGGCGAGCATAACATCGACAAATCGCGCTGTCTGCACACTACTGCTTGGTGCCTGCGCAAAACGCTGGCACCGGCCATCCCAGGACGTGAATCTGTGGTGCGCTCTGCCGCCGGAAGATATTGGCTCGAGGCGGATGACGACCTGTTTGTAGACGTCAAAGCGTTCGAGAAGCATGTTTCCGAAGCGAAGCGCCTCGAAGCGGCCGATGCGCAGGCAGCCCTGCAGCATTACAGAGCCGCCCTGTCTCTGTACACCAACGATTTTTTGGCTGATGACCTGTATGAAGAATGGACTACCCCCAGCAGGGAATATTACCGGGAGCTGTATTTTGCCGCAGCCTTGCGTGCTGCGGAGCTTTTGACTAACAGCTCAGCATACGATGAAGCTGTGCAGATCTGCCGCACAGCCCTGCGCAGGGATCACACGCGCGAAGAGTTTTACCAGGTGATCATCAAGGCGCTAAGCGGAGAGCACCGTTACGCAGAGGCACTAGCCTACTACCGTCAGTGCTGCCAGATGCTGATGCGGGAGTTCCAGCTAGAACCGAATCCGTACACCCAGGCCATAATGAGCGATGTGCGGAAGAAGATGGCAGCCAGTTCGCAGGTAATAGATCTGGACTTCAAAGACCACGAACCCACTGGTGCCTATGCAGCAGATCAAGCCGTCTTCCGCGCCATTTTGCGCCTAGAAGAAAGAAAGCTAGAGCGGGGAGGAGCTGCCTTCTTCCTGGTGGTCATGAGCTGCGACCACACGAGCAACTGGGCCTTAAGCCAGTTTCAAAGCGCCTTCCGCCTTATCCAGCGCTCTTTGCGCAAGTCTGACCTGGTCTGCCAGTGGTCACCCAATGTCATTTTGATTCTGCTTTCCGGACTTGACTCAGCCGGCCTCCAGGTTGTTCTCCAAAAGCTAAAAGCGTCTGTGGAAAGCAAACTTGATGTAGCTCCCCACATTCACTGCGAAGTTCTATCCAGCCAAGACCTGGACCACATGAAAAGACGACTCGCCTCTTTTCCTGCCTAACCTCTTCTCCGGTTTTCACCCATTACCGCAGACAACTTCTCACACCAAGCAACGCTAGTAGTCTGGCTCTCCCAAGTTTGAGAATTTTTTGAGAGAAACTTTAGCTCGCCAAGAGATGCTTGTCGTACCCTGAACGTGGATGCGAAGCTAGCTAACTCGTGCACGATCGGGGGGTGTGTGCAGCAGAGGTGGACAAGCCGCAAGACAGCATCTGATCCGTTTACTGTTTATCTTACTCTTTGGAAGCAGAGACCTACCGTCCCGCAACTGGTCACCTATGGGAGGTAGCGAGCTAGGGTGAAACCGACCAAGGATAAGAATCCAAACCCAAAGAGGAGGATTAGGCGTGAAAAAGCTGCTGGTTTTGGTGTTGATTGTGTTGTTGGGCTTATCCAGCATGGCGTATGCGCAGAACTTGGGTACCATTAACCAGAATGGGTCGTTCAATGAGGCCTTGGTGACCCAAAGTGGAGACGACAACCTGGCTGCTGTTGATCAGGCCGGTACGTCCAACAAGGCCGATACGTCTCAGGCGGGTTCGGACAACAGCGCTGAACTGTTCCAGGATGGTTTTGGCAATACTGGCACCATTGCACAGGATGCTCGAAACGCACAGGCGAACGGCACGCAAATGGGTAGCCAGAACGCTCTGGAGATCACACAAACTGGAGTACTTAACTCAGCCGCCGTGGTCCAGATGGGCGCTCTTAACGCCGCTGATGTGCGGCAGACAGGCTGGTTCGCCAATAGTACCGTGAGCCAAGATGGTCAGATGAACAAGGCAACCGTATCGCAAGCGGGTGTTTGGGATCAGGCAACCGTAACCCAAACAGGGAGTGAGAATGATGCCAAGGTCAGCCAGGGTGGCGCTGGTCTGCTGGTCTTCCCCACTCTCGCCGGAGTATCCCAGACTGGCCAGAAAAACGTGTCCGTCGTGTTCCAGCATGCCTACGGTCTGGCTAGCGGCTTGAGCCAAGCTTACACGACTCAGACCGGTACCGGGAATCTGGCCACCATCCTCCAGTTCGGAGTCGGCCTAGCCCAGGGGCTGAACTACGCTGCCATCACCCAGGAGGGTGCCAACCTTTCCGGCTGGATCAAGCAGGATGGACTCTCTCACCTGGCCTACGTGATCCAGAGAGGCGAGGCGCACGAGGCTGCAATCGAACAGCTTGGTTTGGCTAACCAGGCCATCATTAACCAAGAGGAGTTTGCAAAGGGGCGGGCGGAGGCCTCAATCTTCCAAGATGGCAAAGGGAACGAGGCCGAGATCAACCAGCTCGAGAGCCTGCAGAAAGTAGCCTTCGCGGCTGTGAATACGGCTGCTATTGAGCAGATCGGCATCTCGAACAAAGCCTCTATTCTGCAGCGCGAAGATGAAAAGGTAGACAACGAGGCTGCCATCCGTCAAAATGGCCTAGCTAACGACGCAGGGATCGTGCAGGGTGACCATAGATATGCGCGCAATGGGCTGGAGGCTGAGATTACCCAGAGCGGCAGCTTCAACTATGCCCAAACAGTGCAAAACCGCGGCCCCGCTTACGCATGGGTCACCCAAGTTGGTAATTTCAACGAAGCATATCAAAGCCAAGACAAGGATTTGGAAGGCGAGAAGATGACGGCCACCATAGTCCAGTACGGAGATGCCAACCAGGCCCGCCAGGACCAGGTTGCCAGACGGGGCCATGCAGCGTACATCTATCAGTACGGCAGCCACAACCAGGCCTATGAGACGCAGTACGATGCTACTCATCAGCCGCCTTCTTACACAAATCTGGCTGCAATTACCCAGACGGGTGATTGGAACTACGGTGCGATAGATCAATACGGTTACTCCATGGAAGGCACCATCAACCAGTCTGGTAATCTCAATGTGGGCAAGATCACCCAGACTGGCATTAATAGTGACGGTTTGATCACCCAAACAGGTTCTCTCAACGACGGCCTGATCGTCCAGGCAGGCGGCAACAGTGTGGGAACCATTGTGCAGTCGGGCAGTTCCAACACCGGGAAGATCTATCAATAAACGAAAACGGGCGAAGGGGTGTTCCCTTCGCCCGTCCCCCCAAGTTCCGATCATCATTTTCCAGGCGATGCGAGCCTGATTGGAGGGTGCCCATGACCCGTAAGCACGCGTTTTCTACGGCAATGCTAGTTTCCGCGCTCTGTATCGGTTTCTTCTGTGCTGCCTTGCCCGCTGCTGCCCAGGGCTATAATGAAGCGTTCATCTACCAGTTCGGTGATGGTAATGCCGCGGTTGTCTATCAACAGGCTCAGAACAGCCGCACAGTGCAGTACCAGTTGGGCAGCGGCAATCAGCTTTTCGTCTATCAGTCTGGAGAAGGCAACGCAGCTGTTCAGATCCAGGAAGGCCAAGCTAATGCTGCCTTTGCACACCTGATGGGGAGCCACAACACTGCAATCCAGAGCCAGATGGGCAGCGGCAACCGTCTCGTCCTCCAGCAGATCGGCAGTGGGAACATGCTGCTGCAGGATCAGATAGGTTCACAGAACGAGGCCGTTCTGCGCGTTCAAGGCGAACGGAATGCCGTCAACCACAGGCAGGTAGGCAGCAACCACACCGCCTATGTGGCCATTACCGGGCACAATAATACCTTCGATCACGTGCAGATCGGCTATGGAACGGATCTGAGAGTTGTGCATATGGGGAATGATACTGTGATTAGTACTCTGCGCGTGGTGTTCTGAAAGCTAGCACTGTGAGGCAGCTAAGGAGATGACAAAGGGGGAGTAGAATATGCGCCGGATCGTTGCTGTTCTAATTCTTGCTTTACTGCTAGCCATACCCTCCGCGCATGCGGCTGATGCTGTATCGGGAGTAGTTGCGCAGGAGAGGATCGATCTGTTTTTGGCCTCTCGGGAGATGCTGCTGCGGGAACGTCAGCCTGATCACATGAGAGTTGGTCTGGTCATGGCCAACCTAAACAGCGGGAGTTTCATGGACGTTGGTGTGAAAGCAGAACCTAATTTAAACGCCAGCGGCACAGTGCGGTTGGTGACCGAGACGTTTTACCTGCGGGAGGATAACACATTGGCTGGTTTTGCTTCCCTGAAGATCCTTCCCTTTGCGGACAAGTCCCCGATTCCGTTCTATTTCGGTGCCGGGGCGGGTTACGTCAAGGGGTTAAAATACCAGCTTTTTGCTGGTGTAGAGGTGACAAAAAACTTCTTCGCAGAAGTGAGATATATGAACCCGCCGGGCGGCATAGGCGGTAAAGGTTTGGTTTTGGCCACAGGTTTTCAGCTGACTTACTAGGGGTGAGAACATGAAGCGAGTGATCCTGTTCGGTACGGTTGTGCTTTTGATCCTAGGACTGAGCGCAGGCTCTGTGCAGGCCGTGCACACGATGAGCTGGGGATTTCAACTGATCAACAATCCCAATGCCCGTCAGGTGGCTCTCAATGTGGCCAACGCCCAAGAGCAGCTCTTAGAAGAGACTGATGAACAGACGGGGTTGGAGCGCTTTCAGGAAAGCTTAGAACGCATGGTGATGAGCAAGGCCATCCGGGACATCGTCTACTACGATCCCGAATCAGGCGCGCCGGGATATGGGTTTATACCGTTAGAGGACGGGTGGATCTACTATGCCTGGGACGAAGCAACCCAGACCATGAGAATCTTCCATTATTCCGATGGCGGCTGGACCGAGATTTCCATAGATGCCGGCAGTCAACCGGCTCCTCCTAGTTGGCCGTAGACCACGAGATCCAGATTTAGAGGAGTGATCCCATGGAAATACTCATGATTGGCCTACTTGCCTTAGGACTTCTGCTGGGAGGCGCAGCCAACCATCAAGCTACACTCCCGCAACCTACTGAAATAGTGCAGGAAATGGAAGCGGTGCTGGCAGCCCCCGAGGATGTTCTGATGTCCGAAATCAACGTAACGACGGCAAGTCAGCTTTTGGCAGCGCTGCCGGAACCGGAAGAGAAGATACCCATCGCCATTTACGCCATAACCGACAGCACAGGCCAGTTTAAGGCCGATGGGGGAGCATCTTCCACGGTGGTCACCCAAGGGGCTACGGAAATGCTCATTACTGCCCTGCAGAGATCGCGGCAGTTTGTGGTGCTGGATCGGGTGCGGTTTGGCGATTTGATCAACGAGCAGAACTTGGTGGCCAGTAACAGGGTGGTACCTGGCCAAGGGCCTGAACTGGGGGCGCTGATTGGCCCCAAGTACATGATCAGCGGCTCGATCACGGAGTATCAGGTGAGCAAGGAAACCCGAGGAATCGGCCTGATCATAGGCGGGAAAGGCGGTACCCAGGAGTACGCCAAGGCTACCGTGGCGTTAGATCTGCGCGTAACGCACCTGAGCACTGGCGAGGTGATCTGGGCCGAAAGCCTGAGAGGTGAGATAATCGGTGAGAAGGTGGGAGTGCAGCTCTTCTCCTTCCTCGGCAAGAACATAGTGGAATTCGAGACCGGAAGCGGCAAACAGCAGGTGATTAACCTTGTGGTGCGGACACTGCTGGAGGAAGCCGTCTTCAAGCTGGTCCAATCTAAAGTGCTGGTACCCTAGCTGCTGCCTTCACGGTAGACTTCTGCGGCAGAAAAAAGCTGCTCCCTAAGGCCAGGAGCAGCTTTTTTCATTGATGTTACTTGTACAGAATCAAGGCGATAAACTCCAAGGGCTCCTCACCGATGTTCTTGATGCTGTGGCCTTCTCCGTCGGCGGTGAAGGTCACGTCCCCAGCATGAACGGTGGTGACCATCCCGTTGTCGCTGTATTCTCCTGTCCCCTTCAGGATGTAATAGGTCTCCGACTCTCCCTCGTGGACATGGTAGCCAATGGAGCAGCCGGGCTCGAGGATGAAGTGGGCAAAGAGCCGCCCTTTCCGGTACATCTCCTCATCGCCGTCGAGCAGGTGGAACATGGTAACGGGCCCTTGGCCTCCCCGCATGTTTTCCCTAGTCACAGCTAGTCTGTCTGCGCGCCTTTTCAGCATCTGTAACCTCCTGCCTCTTTTCTAGGCTTAACGCCTGTACCCAACTTGATCATACAACACCTGGGGGAAACTGCCAAGAAATAAGGATCCGGCGCAGGAATGGAAGGAAATGAGTGGCAGGAGATCGCTTCCCGCATTCTATCCTTGGTCAAACCTGAGGCCGCGGACGAGGTGCGGGCAGCTGTGGAGGATTTCGGTTCCCGGCTCTAGCCCAGCGCAGAACAAACACCGCTCACTAAAGAACGGTGTTTGCCCGGGAGTACTGACCCTCTTTAGTACCAAATCCACTCTTCCCGGTTGCACTGCCGGCACACATACTGTTCTTCCAGGTTTTCTGTGCGGACTGTACGATACATCGTCCAGTCCCGGCAGTTAGCGCACCATAGGCCCCTCTCTCCAGTTCCGCCTGTCACCGCATCGAGCTCTCGGTCTGCAAGCTCACCCATTCCTGGCTGGGCTTGCTTTCTGCGCTCAAAGCCATGGTCGGCAGCCAGCTTGTGCCCGGTCATCCTCGCACCTCCCAAAACCTTTTGGCCGCTAACAGGAGTCTACCCGTGTGAATTAACGAACAAACTTCTTTGCTGCAACACTTCTATATGTTTATTAACAATCCTGCTGTTCTGTGTGCGCGGGGGTTACCATGGCAGTTACTATTTGTGAATGTGCACCTAGGATCTATCAACCCCAAGGAATCCCTTGTTTTGGGCATCCGAGGCACCAATTGGCCACCCGGTAATTGTCCTTTGGTGCGGCTTGGCATGGCTGAAAAAAACAGTAATTTCCAGTGGAGCGCGCTGGTTTGGATAAAGGCCCCGTTGATCGGAATCAGACGACGTTCGTTCTGCAGACTGTCCATCCGTTGATAGACCATGAAAATAAGCGCGCCCCATTGATTTTATTCGGTTTAAGTGCAACAATATGCCAGAAAAGCAAATTGAGGAAGAAAAAAGGCAAACGTTCCGAAAGGGGCGGACGCAAAGCTCCGGGTCTAAAGCTGCTCAGCAGCCATGACGGCCGAGTTGCTCTTCGCAGTGGTGTCCCAGACACCTCTCTTTGGCGTTGGAAGAGCCATTCCTCATGTCGGAAGCGGCTTTTTTTGTTGTGTAATTATGACAGGGGATGTGGATCGCTCTTGCCACTGAATGATGATCTCGTCATGCAAATTGTTGCAGAGTTGGATGCGCAAACGTTCGTTCACTGCCAAAGAGTTCAGGCTCTAGCGCTCGTCCTAGGCGAGAAGATGGGGCTTCCATCTTCGGAACTAAGGTACCTAGGACTAGGCGCTTTTTTGCATGATGTTGGCAAAAAATTCCTGCCACCGGGCTCTTGAACAAGCAGGCTCCCTTAACTCGAGAGGAATGGGAGGCCATCAAGATGCACCCGCAACTCGGGTATGAGTGCGCCCAGCGTCTAGGGATGGAGGAAACGGTCAGCAGAATTATCCTGGAACACCATCTTTGGGCCGATGGGCAGGGCGGCTATCCCCAGGAGCTGCAGGGCCGAAAACCCAGCCTGCTTGCGCAGATAGTGACGGTAGCCGATGTGGTTGATGCCATGACCAGTCATAGATCCTACCGCAGAGCGTTGAGTATGTCCGTCTGCCTCGCCTATCTGGAAAAGCATGCCGGGACGCAGTTTAACCAAGACATTGTGGACATCCTCAAGTCCGCAGTTCGTCTTGACGCGGCTGTGTCCAGATGATTGGCAGTCAAAGACCCGCCTGGCTGTATCTGGGCGGATTCAGGGGGAAGGTGAACAGAGATGGACGGACGGCAAGAGCCGCAGGAATTTCAGGTGGTGGTGTTCTCTGTTGCTGGCACTGAGTTTGCTATACCTATCGCGGTGGTCAGGGAGATCATCGCAGTAGCCAAACTGGTCTCGCTTCCCGATATGCCTTCTTCCATGGTGGGGATCATCAACGTGCGCGGCAGTATTCTGCCCGTGATCGACCTGCGAGCCAGATTTGCCATGGGAGGCGGCTCAATAGGTGATGGTGACAAGCAGAAAATTCTCCTGGTGGAAGTGGAGGATGGCATGGTCGGGTTTTTGGTGGACACTGTTTCAGAAGTGCTGCGCATTTCGCGGCGTTCTGTAGAAAGCTTGGATGCAATTCAGGGGCTGCATGCTAATGTGATCGATTCCATCTGCAAACTGGAAGGACGCTTGATTCCCATTGTCAACACAGCACAACTATTGACAACTCAGGAAACTAGACAACTCGAAGAAGCCGCGAAGGAGAGAGCAACATGTTCCGCAATTTAACGCTAGCGAAGAAGCTCATCTTAGGTTTTGCCCTCGTACTTTTGGTGAGCTCTGTGGTTACGGGTTTCGCCATTATGTACATGAACCGTATTGCATCCAACACTGACACCATGTTTAGGCATCCTTACACAGCAACCGCCACCGCCCTGCAGGCTCAGGCCAGAGTCACTGCCATGGCCCGGGAGATGAAAGACCTCATCCTGACCACGGATATGGCTGCCCGCAAGGAGCACATCAACAAGGTGAACGAACTGAACGACAAAGTCTTGGCTGATTTTGACACGCTCTATGAAAGGTTTTTGGGCGATACGGCGTTAATTGATGCTGCCCTCAAAGCCTTTCACGATTGGGAGCCCATTCGCAATGAAGTGTTCCGCT
>JAAYMM010000076.1 GCA_012521335.1 Bacillota bacterium
ATGACACGGCTCCAGGACACCTGTGAGACCGTTATTGCCATGCAACTGTTGGTGCTGAACTTGGAGCGCAAGCTCCGAATTCTTCTTGCCCATTTTTTAAGTTGGCTGTTTTCCAACCAAAACGGGACTTTGTGTTGCTGATATCTGTCTGTTCAGCAACCCCTACTTAGTTGCCGGTCTCTTTCTGGGCCCATCGTTCGCCAGGTTGATCACTGCGCAGGATGTTGAGGCGCTGGCTGTGATCAGTGAAGTGGCTCTGGCCATAATCGCTTTGAGCATTGGCAGTGAGTTCGTACTGGATGATCTGCGCAAGCTGGGGAAGTCTGTGGTGGTGATCACGATACTGGAAGTGGTAGGGGCAATTGGGGTAGTGTTCGCCCTCATGTACTTTGTGTTCGGCCAGCCTTTTGCTTTCAGCATTGTCATTGCCTCCATGTCCGCGGCCACCGCTCCAGCAGCAACCCTTTTGGTCATCAGGCAGTACCGCGCTGATGGTCCCGTCACCAGGACGCTTTTGCCCGTGGCCGCCCTAGATGATGTTCTGGGGATCATCGCCTTTGGTGTGGCCATGTCGGTGGCTAGGCTGTCTGCGGGCAGTGCCGATGCCTCTTTAGGACGCATGCTGCTGCGGCCTGTCCTGGAAATCGCAGGTTCTCTCGCCCTAGGCACCGTACTGGGCTTTGTGCTGGCCGCGGTGGCCAAGAAGGCTGAGGATCGGGATGAGCTGCAGGGCATGGCTTTGGGTGCGATTGCGGTGGCTGCCGGTCTGTCTAACGCTCTAGGTTTATCCGCACTCTTAACAAATATCATGATGGGCAGCATCCTGGTGAATGTCATGCGCCATTCCATCCGGGTGTTTGGTTCCGTCAACGACTTTGCATCTCCAGTATATGTCTTGTTCTTTACCCTGGCCGGAGCCAGCCTTGATCTGCGCGTCCTCATGTCTGTGGGCATCATGGGCATCGCCTACATCTTCGCCAGGGCAGCAGGGAAAATCCTGGGGGCCGGCGTGGGAGCCCGGCTCACTAACGCTCCAGAAACAGTAACCAGGTACCTGGGTTTTACGCTGCTGCCCCAGGGGGGCATATCTGTAGGCCTTTCTGTGCTGGTAAGGCAGTATCTGCCCGACTGCGCGGTAGCCATCACCACAATTATCATGTTCAGCGTCTTGGTCTACGAAGTCTCTGGGCCTATTTTTGCCAAACTGGCCCTTCAAAAGGCGGGAGAAATCGGTGGGATGGACAGAGATGCATCGCCTGCCCGACAGGTAGAGTCAGCTGCCCAGAAACGGGAAACGCCGGCCATTGCCTTTGACCAGGGCTGAGCATAATTGTGTACTGGAAGTTGGCCTCAACCTAACAGGAGGTGAACTGTACGATCGAGGCAAATCTGCAGGAACCCATGGCTGTTGGCACCAATCTGGGTACAAGCGTTGAGGTGGCTTACGGTCTGAACGCTGAAGGGGAGCTGAGCCTTGCCGCTACTCCCATCGACAACCCGAATGCAGCCTATCTGGCTGCCACCACCAAGATCGAGATCGCCGATCTACCGCCCTTCAGCGTTCATGAATCAATCAGCGATGGGACCTTGACCGTAACTTTTAGTGAACCCATGACCAAGGTGGGGCCAGTTCCCGACGGCTGGTCGACGTGGTCTTCGCCGCCGTTTTCCGAAGATCCTAACCCCTATGTGCTTATCTCTCCGACCAATGTTCTGACCCTGGACCTGTCTAGACCCGTATCCGTCTTCGGCTTTGAGCTGGAGCCCTCCCCGTTTGGCGAGTTCGATTTCACGGCGGACTTCTACTTGGGAGACACTCTAGTCGAAAGCGTCAGTAGGGTTGTAGACGGCAATAGCGGAGCCCGTTTGTTTGCCAGAACAGATGGACGTATCGATCGGGTGGTGATCTTTGGACCAGTAGAGTTCGCCATCGCCCAGGTGCGCTACCGACTTGATGTGATCGAACAGACCGCCATCCTGGCCTTTGCCCTGCTTGTACTGCTGGTTCTGGCGGTGATCTTGCTGTAAGGCCAAGCAATGAGCAAAGGGGCCAGCTGATTCTGCTGGCTCCTCTTTTCGCGCCCCCAAGGACTGAACCAGGAGTTGGCTGCAACCTAGAGGAGGTGAGTTTCCATAGACACTGTTTGCAGGGAGGAGAAGCCCGTAGGTAGTAATCTAGGCACCTGCGTAGAGGCACCACAGCCTGGAGATGTACCTGAGATGGAACGGGCAGTATTAGCCACCCCTATCGAGAACCCCGACGCCCAGTATCTTGCGGAAACCACAAAGCTCGACTTCGCCGGCCTGCCTTCCGGCGTGTCTGATTCCATCTCTGATGGGCAGTTGACAGTCACTTTTAGCTTTTGGCACTCAGCCAAAAGCCCTGTACAAGAAGCGGTTTTCCAGAGAATTAAAGGCCTAGTTTAGCCCGCAAATTCTTCAGCATATCTTCAGTCATGGCATCCAGATCGTATTTGGGCTGCCAACCCCATTCCTCCCGGGCCGCACTATCATCCAGGGAGTTGGGCCAGGATTCGGCAATAGCCTGCCTGACTGGGTCCACATCGAAGTCCAGTTCAAACTCGGGGATGAACTTCCGGATGGAGCGGGCAATGTCTTCGGGAGCAAAGCTCATCGCGGTAACGTTAAAGGCGTTTCTGTGGACCAGCTTCGTCGGATCTGCCTCCATAAGCTGGATAATGGCATCGAGGGCATCGGGCATGTACATCATGTCCATCTTGGTGCCCGGACCGATGTAACTGGTGTATCTCTTGTTGCGCAGAGCTTCGTAGTAGATATGTACTGCGTAGTCGGTGGTGCCTCCGCCGGGCAGCGTCTTGTACGAGATGAGGCCGGGGAAGCGCACACCCCTAGTATCCACTCCGAACTTGTGGTAGTAGTAGTCGCAGAGCAGTTCGCCGGCCACTTTCGTTACACCATACATGGTGGAGGGCCTTTGAATGGTATCCTGTGGTGTATTGTCTTTGGGGGTGGAGTCACCAAAGGCCGCAATGGAACTGGGGGTAAACACAGCGCAGTTCTCTCCTCTGGCCACCTCCAGCACATTGTACAACCCGTTGATGTTCACTTCCCACGCTAGGTGGGGATTCTGTTCTCCCACAGCGGAGAGGATGGCTGCCAGGTGAATGATGGTGTTGATTTTGTGTTTTTTCACCACCTCCGCCAGCTGTTCGCGGTTGGTTACATCTACAACCTCAAAGGGACCCGCGGCCACGAGCTCTTCGTGCCCGTCCTTGGCACTTTTGCTGCTGGCCACCACGTTGCTCACACCGTAGATCTCCCTCAGACGCTCAGTCAGTTCGGAACCGATCTGGCCTAAGGCCCCTGTCACTAGAATTCTTCGCACTGGAAACCCTCCTAAACATTAGAGCTGTGGAATGGTGCTGTTAATAGATAATTTGTTTAGCTTGTCACAATACCCTGCTGGCCCGGCAAGTTTTTCTTTTCGGCGCCTCTGACAACACAAACCCCACGGCTTAAGCCGCGGGGTTCGTGGTTGGGTTGAGAGAAGCTTTGAGTTTGCGTCTGAGGTGGCCTATTCGAGGAACCACGTAATCAGGGAACAGAAAGCCACCTAACCTAGTTCAACGAGCACCTCCCTTATAGAAGCCTTCTCTTAATTGTACGCCGGGAATCGCTGCGTGAATAGGCACTGAAGGTTACCTTTTTGCTGGTTTTCGTCTAAGAGATAGGACGCGCTGTGGGGGGCTGTTTGCCGGAGGAGGGACGGTTTATCTTTTGGCCTACTTGGTGCATAATGGGATCGAGGTGATGCAATTGGACAAGCAAAGGAGAAAGGAACTGCGGGAAGCCTATAAGTTCCGGCGTCCTGAAATGGGCGTGATCGCCTACCACTGTAAAGCAACGGGTGATCTCAAGAAGACCATACAGCGGAGTTAGAAGAGCTCCTGGAGCTGCGTCTGGAGGCAGAACCTGGGGCCAAGAAGATCAAGCGTTGAGCTTGGTCGTAGGCTGGCCCAGGGGGCGTTGGAGGGGACGAAGGCATGGATTTTAGACAGCTTGAATCGCTGGTGGCCATTGTGAAGCATGGCAGCTTCACCAAGGCAGCAGAAGAACTGTTTCTTACCCAGCCCACGTTGACGGGGCATATCAGGTCCCTGGAGAACAAGCTGGGTACAGTGCTGTTGAACCGCTGCGGGAAGGAGGTAACGCTGACTGAAGCGGGGCAGATCCTGTACAAGTATGCTGTAGACATGCTGAACACCAGGGAGCTGGCTTTGTACTCTTTGGCCCAATACGAAGGGAAGCTGGAAGGGGAACTAGCAATCGCAGCCAGCACCGTGCCCCAACGGCACATTCTTCCGCGCCTGCTCACTGCCTTTAGCCAGCACTACCCCGGGGTGACTTTCCAGCTAAATCAGCATGACAGCCAGGGAGTAGTGCAGGCCATTACCTCCAGCGCGGTCGATTTTGGCTTCGTAGGAACCAGCCTGGCCTGCAGTGATCTGGAAACGGTGGAGCTGTGCCGGGGCCGTTTGGTGGTTGTGGTGCCTCCTGAGGGCAAGTTTGCAGAAGTGAGCAGGGACAGTATTCGGTGGGATGAAGTGCGGGGCGAGCGGTTCATACTCAGGGAAGAGGGATCCGGAAGCAGGACCATTTTCCTGCGCGGCCTGCAGGAAAAAGGCTTGGACTGGAAAGACCTTAACGTGGTTGCTACCATGGAAAACCCCGACACCATTAAGCAGTGTGTGATGGCAGGCTTGGGCATCACTGTGCTTTCGGAATTCTGCGTTCAGCAGGAGGTGCGTTTGGGCCTGCTCAAGGCCTTTTACCTTGAGGGTTTCGAGCTTACCCAGCGCTTCTACTTCGTGGTCCATAAAAGCAGGGTGCTCTGCCCTGTGGCCAGGGCCTTCCAGGCCTTTACCGTGGACTATGCTAAGAATCTGCCAGAATTCTGCGCACGGCAGCAATGACTGCGTGCATCTCCTGCTCCGTGTTGAAGTGGCCTGGTGAAAAGCGCACTGAACCCTGGGGAAAGGTGCCCAAAGTCTTATGGGCCGTAGGGGCGCAGTGCAGGCCTGGCCGCGTTTGGATACCGTATTCTTTGTCCAGCCGAAAGGCCATTTCTCCGTTGTCCCGCCCGGGAAAGTCTACGGAGACTACAGCTACACGCTCATCCAAGGAGCGGGGACCAACCAGCACGGCTCCGTCCAGATCGGCAAAACCGTCGAGGAGGATTTGGGTCAGGGCCAGCTCCTTGGCACGAATGGCCTCCAGACCGGTTGTTGCTAAATAGCGCAGGCTGGCATGGAGCCCATACAGCGCAGGCAGGTTCATTGTTCCTGCCTCGAACTTGTCGGGCAGATAAGGCGGGACCTGCTCGTGTTCAGAAAAGCTGCCCGTTCCGCCGCTGATCAGCGGCTCCATTTGCTGCGCCAGCTCGTCGGTGAGCACAAAGCCGCCAATACCCTGGGGCCCCAGCAATCCTTTGTGCCCCGTGAAGGCGATGGCATCCGCTTTGATCTTCTGGAAATCCAGCTCCAGCACCCCTGCGGTCTGAGCTGCGTCGACGATGAAAATGAGTCCCTTTTGCTCACACAGCGCGCCGACCTCCTCCACGGGCAGGACACTGCCGCATACATTGGAGGCGTGGGTGACTACCACCATCTTAGTGTTGGGCTTGATCTGTTCCTCAAATTGGGCGGTTTGGACCCGCCCTTCTTTATTGCCCCACACCCGGGAGTGTTCCACGCCCTGCTGCTCCAGCTGCAGCAGTGGCCGCATGACCGCGTTGTGTTCCAGGGAGGAGACCAGCACGTGGTCACCAGGTTTCAGCAGGCCCTTGAGGAGGAAGTTCAGGCTCTGGGTCACATTGAGTGTAAAGATCACGTTTTCCGCCTGAGGGAAGTTGAACAGAGCAGCGATCTGCTCTCTCGTTTCCCAAACCACCTCCTGGGCTGTGGAAAAACCAGCAGATCCGCTGCGATTGATGCTGCCGGAAACCTCATCCAGGCAGTGCTTAACCGCCTCGCTCACCCCAGGTGCTTTGGGATAAGATGTGGCTGCGTTATCCAGGTAGATGCGCTTCATGTTCAGTACGCCTCCTTACTCCATTGTACACCGGCGGCTGGGGGGAGTAGATAGGATTGCTTTATCAAATGTTCAGCTTTATAGGGAATCGTTATTGTACAAGGGCAGGCTGGGTTGCATATAATGGAAGCGGGTATTGACAAAAAAATATCAATAAATGCATATGGCAGGAGGTATTGCTGTGGGAAGTAGAAAAGGCATGGCCTTAGCGGGAGCCATAGTAGGTGCCTTGGCCGTGGCTTTGGTGGCCTTTGGCAACCCCGTAAACATGGGTATCTGCGTTGTCTGCTTTATCCGGGATACCGCGGGGGCTTTGGGTCTGCACCGGGCCGCGGCGGTTCAGTACATACGGCCAGAGATCATTGGCATTGCTCTTGGTGCCTGGCTCATGTCCCTGAAGGGCGGCGACTTTAGGGTGCGGGGTGGTTCAGCACCGCTTACCCGGTTCGTATTAGGTTTCTTTGTTGTCATCGGTGCACTCATGTTTCTGGGCTGCCCCCTGCGGATGATCCTCAGGTTAGCGGGGGGAGACTTGACAGCCATTTTCGGCTTTTTGGGTTTCACAGCGGGCATTCTCCTTGGAGTTGCTTTTCTCAACGGCGGATTCAGCCTCCAGAGAACCTATGCTCTGCCCAAGACGGAAGGCTTTGTGTTTCCAGCCATCCAGGCGGCTCTGCTCGTACTCCTGGTGGCAGCGCCAGCCTTTATCTTCTTCAGCCCAGAAGGGCCCGGTTCCCTGCATGCACCCCTGGTAGTTTCCCTGATAGCGGGTTTGATTGTGGGCGGTTTGGCGCAGAGAAGCCGGCTGTGTATGGTTGGCGGCATTAGAGACTTGGTGCTCTTCAAGGACGCCCACCTGATCACGGGCTTTGCGGCCATTTTCATCGTGGCCTTGCTCGGCAACCTGTTTACCGGCAACTTCAAACTGGGCTTCAGCGGCCAGCCCGTGGCCCACACCGATTGGTTGTGGAATTTCTTGGGTATGCTCCTCGCCGGCTTAGGTTCGGTTCTGCTTGGCGGGTGCCCCCTCAGGCAGATTGTGCTGGCGGCAGAAGGGAACATCGATTCCGCTGTAACCTTTTTGGGTATGGTGGTTGGTGCCGCCTTTGCCCACAACTTCGGCCTGGCCGCCTCAGGGGCTGGTGCAACCGCCAACGGCAAGGCAGCTACAATTGTTGGCTTGATCGTGGTGGCCGTTATTGGCTTGGTGAACATGGAGCGTGTGCAAGCTGGCCTGAAAGGAGAGATGAGCGTTGGCTCTTAAGACAGTGGATGCCCGTGGCAGGGCTTGCCCGGAACCGGTGCTGCTGACTAAAAAGGCGCTGCAGCAGTCTCCTGAAGGTGTGGAGGTGCTGGTGGGTAACAGTACATCCCGGGACAACGTGCGGCGCTTTGCCGAATCCCGCGGCTACAAGACACAGGTGAAGGAACAGGGGGAAGATTTCCTGCTGATCATCACCAGGTGAGAGTATGGAGTATATCGCCACTTTTTTCACGCACTCCGGTGCGGTGAAGTACAAAAGGTATCTTGGCAATCTCGGCGTGCCGGTGGAACTTTTCCCTGTACCGAGACGCTTGAGCTCTGACTGCGGCATTGCCGCCCAGTTTTGCACCAACCTGCGTTTGGAAAGCCTAATTACCGGTGACGTCCACAGGCTTTTCAAGGTGGACTTGGCCGGTGAAAGGCTGGTCTACAGCGCCGACAACCGATAACTAGGCAGTGAAAAGCGCACCTCCCCTGCTCCAGGCCGAGCGGCGGGAGGTGTTCTTGTCTGTGCAGCCGTACTAGCTCTGCACTGGGCGAGGTAGGGGGTTACGGGCGCACGGTGAAGATGGGCAGTTCGCTCTGCCCTTACAAATGGGAAAAATTTGTTGAGAAAAAGGGATCTGGGACTGGATGGAGAAATAAAGAAGTGGTTGGTATGCGCTTCTCGTGGCGCGGCCACTCTTTTTTTCCTCCATATCTTACTTAACTTAAAAAACTAAACGGAGCGGAGGTGCGGCATGCCACAGCGTGTTCTCAAGGGTAGTGCCAAACTCATGCAGAAACTGAATACCTCGCTGATCCTGGAGACCATTAAGGAGAGCGGGCCCATTTCCCGGGCTGAGTTGGCCAAACGAACTCGCTTGAGCAACCCGGCAGTTTCTACCTTGATCTCGCGCCTGATGGAAGAGGGCCTGGTGGAAGAAATTGGGACAGCCGATTCCACAGGCGGCCGCCCGGCGCGCCTGCTGCAGTTTAACCCCAAGGCCGGCTACCTCATTGGAGTGGACATTGGCGCCAATCTCATGTCAGGAGCCGTGGTGGATATGGGCGGGAACATCGTTCTGCGGAGGAGCTGTCCTTCCACCAAAGGCTTGCGATCGGCAGACATTTTGGTCAGCCTCATGGAGGAACTCTGGGCCCAAGCGGGACAGCCGGCCGAGAAGCTCCTCGGTGTGGGCTTGGGTATCCCCGGTATCACCGCCAACAACGGCCAGCGGGTGAGCTACGCACCGGCCATCGGCTGGGACGATTTCGACATCGGCGCAGTGGTGCGCGCGAGGTTCCCTGTGCCCATTTTTGCCGATAACGATGTGAACTGCTTGGCCCGGGCCGAGGTTTGGCGGGGGGCCCTGCGGCATGTGGCCAACGGCGCCGCCCTTACCATCGGTACGGGAATCGGAGCCGCAATCGTCATCGACGGGCGCGTCTACAGGGGTTCCCAAGGTGCAGCGGGAGAGGTGGGCTTCTGGCTCCTAGGTGCCCTGGGACCCATTGAAAAGCGCACTGGTTTCGGCCACCTCGAGTCCACCGCCGCCGGCCCAGGCATTGCCCTGCAGGCCAGGGAAGAGCTCCGCCGCAGCCCCCAGAGCGGGGCCATCCTCAGGGAGATGGTTGAAGGAGACTTGGAGCGCATCACTGCCAAGGAGGTGTTTGCCGCGGCCAGGCAGGGCGACCCGCTCAGCCAGGCTGTGGTGAACAGGGCCACCGAGTATTTAGGCATTTTAGTCGCCAACATGGCTTCTCTGCTGAACATGGAGAAGGTGGTGATCGCCGGAGGTCTATCGAGGACCGGTGAACAGCTGCTGGCCCCCATCCGGAGCATTGTGGAACAGCTCAGCCCCTATCCGCCGGAGATTGAGCTGTCGCAGCTGCAGGAAGACGCCACGATTCTCGGGGCTGTTTCCGGTGTGCTGGAGTTGAGGGAGAGTTCCATTCAGTTTTCACACCTTTCTTGGGAGGGATTTTAGTGTTTGCTGGTTTGAGGATTATCGATTCCCATGCCCATTTTCCCGTACCCGACGTGTCCATTGAAGAGTCCATGGGCTATCAAACCGTGCCCAGGCGCACTCCGCGCCCGAAGCCCCAGGCACCCTTTGCCGGCCACGCTCGAGAGCAGTGGGCCAAAGCCTGGGGCTTTGCGCCTAACGAAAAGACGACGGCGACCGATGAGGAGCTGGCCCAGCGCTGGGTGGCGGAGCTGGAACGTTACGGGATTGACAAGATTGTGTGGGTGACCGGAGGAGGCAACGACCGTCTGGCCAAGATTGTGCACATGGCGCCGGAGCGCTTCGTGGGCTACGCCCATCATGATCCTTGCACGCCAGGGGCGGCGGAGGAGCTGGAGAGGGCCATCGTGAAGCTGGGCTTGAGGGGTTACAAGATTTTGGCTCCTCGGCTGAGCAAGCCCATCACCGATCGTTCGCTGTATCCTGTCTGGGAGGTATGCGCAGCCTATAACATTCCCGTGCTCATCCACTTCGGAATCTTGGGCGCCGCAGGCGGTATCGCCTACAACGAGAACATCAATCCCGCTATCTTTGAGCCGGTAGCCAAGGATTTTGCCGATGTGAACTTCATCATACCCCACTTCGGTTGCGGACATCCCCGGGAGCTGCTCTTCTTGGGTTGGGTGTGCGAGAACATTTACGTAGATACATCCGGGTCCAACCAGTGGATGCGCTGGATGCCCTATGAATACACGGTGCAGAAGGCTTTTGAGCAGTTTTACCGCACGTTTGGCCCGTACCGAATTCTCTTCGGCACCGACTCTTCTGGTTTCCCCAGGGGTTTTGCCATGGATTACCTGAAGGAGCAAAACCGCGCGGTGCGCTTCAATGGTGTATCCGATGAAGAGGCCCAGCTGATTTTCGCAGGGAACATGGAACGGCTGCTTAACGCGGTGGAGGTAGACCGTTAGCTCCAAAGCGCGAGGGAAGGTCGCCTAAGCAGACATGGCACCCGTACCGAGGGTACGGGTGCCATTATTTTCATACAGCCCAGGGGCGCAGTCTGGGGCTGCAGCTTGGCCATTAGCGCGAACCTCTCAGCTTGGGGTCGAGGATATCTCTTAGGCCGTCGCCTAAGATACTGAAGCCCAGTACGGCAAAGGCCACGGCGAAGGCGGGAATGAACACCAAACTAGGCCGGAGGAACATGTAACCCCTGGCTTCATTTACCATCATACCCCAGCTGGGAGTAGGCGGCTGCACGCCTAAGCCCAAGAAGCTTAGGCTGGCTTCCGTGAGGATGGCCCCGGCTATGTCCATGGTCAAGTTGACCAAAATGGGCGCTAGGGAGTTGGGGAAGATGTAGCGGGTGAGAATGCGCAGATGACCCATGCCCAGGGCTCTGGCCGCCTCCACATATTCGCATTCCTTCAGCACCAGGGCTTGACTGCGGGCCAGGCGGGCGGTGCTGGCCCAGCGCGATATGGAGATGGCGAAGAGCAGTGAGGTCAGGCCCGGTCCCAAACTGCTTAGAATGGCCAGGGACAGTAGAAAGGAAGGAAAGGCCATGATCACGTCGGTTATGCGCATAACCAGCATATCGATTTTCCCGCCGCAGTACCCCGAAATGAGGCCTACGACCACACCGAAAGCAGTGGCCACCAACACGGAAGTGAAGCCCACCAAGAGGGAAACCCGGGAACCATAGAGCAGGCGGCTGAGGACGTCGCGGCCCAAATGGTCCGTGCCCAAGGGGAACTTGGAGTTTTCGAAGGGGGCGTAGGGCAGGCCGAACTGCAGGCCATCGCGAAACTGGGTGGCGGGATTGTGGGGAGCGAGCCACGGAGCAAACACCGCGATGACAATGAGCAGCAGTGCCATGGCGGCTCCCACCAGCGTGGGCTTGCTGCGCTTGGCCCGCCGGAAGAAATCGGCCCACTGCCTCAGCCGCGCCGAGGAGACATCTTCCTTTTGGTTTACTCTCAGATCAACGGCCATACGCGAGCTCTCCTTCAGACTTATTCATAACGGATGCGCGGATCCACAAAGGCGTAACTAAGGTCCACCAAGAGGTTGATACCAACCACCACTAAGGCCGAGAGCAGCACTACCGCCTGTACTACAGGAAAATCCCTGGCCAGGATGGCCTCTACGGAGACCTTGCCAATGCCGGGCCAGGAGAAAATGGACTCCACCACCACGGAACCGCTGAGCAATCCGCCTATCTGACCGCCCATGACGGTGATCACGGGGATAAGGCAGTTTTTCAGGGCGTGGCGGGTGAGCACAACCCGTTGGCTCAGTCCCTTGGCCCGCGCGGTGCGCACATAATCCTGACGCAGCACTTCCAGCATGCCTGAGCGGGTGATCCGGGCCAGCATGGCCGCGGGCCGGATGCCTAACGTTACCGCGGGCAGGATCATATGGGCGAAACTCCCAGTGCCCCCCAGGGGGAACCAGGCGAGCCGAAAGGCAAAAACGTACAGCAGCAGCAGCGCCACAACAAACGGCGGGAGGCAGATGCCCAGCATGGACAGGACCATGGTACCGGTATCACCCCAGGAGTTGTGCTTCACAGCCGCGAACACTCCGGCAGGAATGCCCACCACAATTGAGATAATATAAGCGGCCAGGGTGAGCTTGCCGGTATAGGCCAAGGCAGAGCTGATGATGTCGTTCACCAGCCGTTTTGTCTGATACGACTTGCCAAAATCCCTGCGCAGAGCGTTGCTGATAAAACGGTAGTACTGCACATAAAGGGGATCATTCAGCCCCAGCTGCTCCCGGAGCATCTCCATGGTACGCATGTCCAAAACATCTCCCATTAAGATAGCCACAGGATCACCAGGCAGAATGTACATGAGTATAAACGCGGCTAAGGTGATACCTATGATGGTGGGCACTGCGATCAGCAGCCGCTTGATCACATACCTCTGCATAACTTGCGCCCCCTATTCTCTGCGTACAGATCGGGTGGGCCTCCACAGGCCCACCCGAGGAGAAAGCTTACCGGTCGATCCAGGCCTTGGTGATTCTCAGGCTGGGCCTGGTGGGCATGATCTCGATGCCCTTCAGTTCTGGCTTAACAGCGGCGACGGATTTCAGGTAGTAGAGAACTGCCCAAGGAGAGTCTTCCATCATGATTTCCGCAGCTTGGCGGTACAGTTCAAAGCGTTCCTGATCATCAACGGTCTGGCGGGCCTTTTCCACTAGGGCATCGAACTCGGGGTTCTTGTAGGCGGCCCGGTTCAGACCGGGTGTCCGGCTGGAATGGAGGAAGTCCATGAACACCTCATCAGGATCGGACATCTGCGAACCGACATTCATGTTGCCGAAGGGCACACGTCCTTCGTTCATCATGGCTGTGTAGGTAGCAGACTCCACGACTCGTACTTCTACTTCAATGCCGATTTCGGCCAGATCAGCCTGCACTCCTTCGGAGGCCAGCCGCTGAATCTCGTTAGCCACTACCACCAGCTCTGTCTTGAATCCATCGGGGTAACCGGCTTCCGCGAGCAGGGCTTTGGCCTTTTCTACGTCGTAGCCATACCACTCCGGAAGGCCGATCCGCTTGGTGATGTCCTCAGGGAACGGTGCGTAAGCAGGCTCGCCCATACCACCAACGACGTTGTACGCTAAGCGCTCTCTGTTGATGGCCCAGTTGATGGCGTGCCGCACTTCCTTTTTATCAAAGGGCGGGAAGTTGGCGTTCATGGTGAGCACCTGCACGCTGGGACCAGGCATGGCTACGATCTCGTCGCGCAAGCGGGGATCCGCTTCCAGGGTGAGTTTCTGCACAGGAGAAGCGATCTCCATGTACAGGAGCTGACCCGATTGATACCGCATGAGCTGCACTGATGGGTCAACATTCATGTGCACAACCACTTGGTCCAGGTAGGGCAGGCCTTCCTGCCAGTAGTCGGGATTGCGCTCCAGGATCAGGTGTTGATTGGGCACGTACTCCACGTATTTGAAAGGTCCGGTGCCCACTGGAGTGATGAACTCCATGTTTTCGCCAATGCCTTCGTAGCCTACGATGGAGGTGTACACCTTAGCCAGTTTGCGGGTGAAAGTGGCATCGGGTGCAACCAGTTCTATTTCCACAGTGTAGTCATCGATGACGCGGATGCCTGTAATCTCAGCGGCTTCTCCGTTGGAGAACTCCTGCTTGCCCAGGACGGAGTTGAGCTCAGCGTAGCCCAAGGCCTGGGTGCGGGGATCGGACAGGCGCTCAAAGGAGAACTTCACATCTTGAGCGGTCATCTCCCGACCGGTGTGGAACTTCACTCCCTTGCGCAGATGGAAGGTGTAGACGAGGCCATCTGGGGAAATCTCGTACGACTCAACCAGGTTGGGTACCACCTGCCCGGTAGTGTCGAAGGTGAACAGCTGATCAAACATCATGAGCCCCACGTTGATGCGCTGTACAGAATGGGCCGAATGGGGATCGATGCTGCCCACATCACGGTCGAGGGCGTAGTCAAAGGTTCCGCCGTACTTCGGCGTCTGAGCCTGTGCTCCCAGGGTGAACAGGCCGATCAAGAGTACCGAGACAACAACCAAGAACAACTTACGTCTCAACATTGACTCTTTCCTCCCTTATTCGCTTTCTGTCATGGCTTTAAGCGCACAAACTCCGCGTTTCTCCTAGCAACTCCCTGGCTATGGACTTCCCCCTTTCTCAATGGGCCTTGCTGCCAAGATATGTCTCAACACACAGCCTGCTGTCCCGTAAGCTGGCTGTGCTTCTCCCAAAACCCTGCTGCGGCGCCGATCATGGATGCCCGGTAACCCAAGGCCGACTGCACTACCTCGGGAGGGTAAGGGGCTATGCGCCGGATCGTCTCGCGCATGGGTGTCAGCAGCAGTTCCCCAGCTTGAGCCACTCCGCCGCCGACCACAATGCGCTCCACATCCAAGACTGCACTGAGATTGGCCAGGACCAGACCTAAGGCCCGTGCCGTTTCATCCACGATCAGCTGGCAGTGCTCGTCGCCCAGCTGTGCAGCAGAGCAGACCGACTCGGCTGTGATCCGCTCCAGCGCGCCGGCGACCAGCTCCCGCAGGATTGGGCCCGCCTGTGGATCTTCAGCCAAAAGAGCCTGGGCCCGGCGAGCCATACCCGGCCCCGAGGCAAAGCGCTCCAGCTGTCCAAATTCTTCTTTGTGGAAAGAGTTGGCGGGCAGATCACATGCCCAGTAGCCGATTTCACCTGCGCCTCCGTGGGATCCGTAATAGATTCTGCCTTCCAGCAGCAGGCTTGCTCCGATGCCTGTGCCGATGGTAATGCCCAGGCCGTTCCTCACCTGGCGCATGCTTCCCCGGAGCACTTCACCGCGCAAAAATACATTGACGTCATTGTCGGCCCATACCGGCAGGTTCAGTTCCTGTCCCAGCAGGGCACCGATGTTCACATCATGCCAGCCTAGTCCTGGCGCGAAGCGCACCGAACTGCCCTCATGATCAGTCACTCCGGGTATGCCCAAGGCGATACCTAAAGCCCGCAGCTGGCGGAGACCGGCTGCGGACTGGAGTTCATGCAATAGGGCAATTAGGTTGACCAGCGGATCACCGGTGCCGCTTGCGCCGCGCGTGGGGGCAGTGCGTTCCTGGATGATGGTGCCGTCTGGGCTGACGATGGCGCCGGCCATTTTCGTTCCGCCCACATCAACAGCCAGTACACAGGCCTGATCAAGGTTGTCATGGGTGGGGACTTTAAGCGGTAGGTCCATGCTCAGCATCCTTCACCGACTTCGTTATTTTCCTTAAAAAAGTAACTGGATGGAAATTTCGACGTCCAGATGCAGATTCCTCCTTTATTACCTAATATTTTTTGAGCTAGCTTAAATAACTACATGTCATGTAAATAATCGGCGAATAACCTTGCGCACCTAGATAGGAAAAATCCCAAACAGCGTGCTGTTTGGGATTGCGTAGACCAAGCTTTTGGGTTTTTCCTTAGCCGTCAGACCTCTCCTCTGCCGAGGCTACCAGCACCTTCGCCGGTGTATGAACTTCGCCGTTGAGTGTGTAGCCCCAGGCCAGGCAGTCCTGGACGACCAGGGGGGCAGACCTGTCGTGGTCGGAGTTTTCTGCTTGGTGGAGCAGGGGATCAAAAGCGTCACCCGCAGCGGGTTCGATGAGGCCCACCCCTAAGGGTGCCACCAGTTGGGCCAAGTGTTTCTTGGCTTGCAGGATGGGCTGGCGTTCTCCCTCTTCCGCGAGATTGCTTTTGCTCATATCCTCCAAAAGGCTGAACATCTCCAGACTGCGCTCCTGCCACAGCTTCACTTTGTTCCTCAGCTCACCGTTTTCCTCGGCATACTGATCCCTTTCTTGGCGCAGGGACTGCAGCTGCTCTTCCAGAGACTGTACATATTTCCCCAGGCGCACGCGGGCAGCGTTCTCCTGCTGTTCACCGTTCTCGGGGACTGGGGCAGTGGATAGGCTCGGTTCTACAGGCGCTGGCGTTTGGGATGAGCTCCGTATTGCAACCAGCAGGCCCACGCTGCTCCCGGCGATGCCGATTACCGATAACACCAGGAGAGTAGTGGGATGCACCCCAGCTACAGGCTGCTGGAGCAGGCGAATGGACACCATGAGCAGAGACAGAGCCAGGACAAAGATGGCAGCAAAGACAAGCAGGGCTTCAGTGCTGAACTGTTTCTGTCTGCTTTTTTCGATACCGGCCATGTTCATCACTCCACCTCCACGATTTTGAACACATCGTCGCGCAGAGGAACAAGGAGGTCCTGCCCAATTCTCAGCCGGTAGGGATCAACGTCGTTGAGGTCAATAATGTCGTTGATAAACGTCTGGCTGGGAGGAGCCTGGAAACGATTGGCGATGGCCCAGATGGTATCATGGCGCTTGATCTTCAGCACTAAAGCCAGCTGTTTGGGAGGCTGCTCGAAGCGCACTGGGACAGGAGCCATGCTGTCCTCCGTTACCTGCACTTCAGCCTGAGCAAGATCTTGCGCAGAAGCTGCGTATGTATCTGGCTCCGCTGATTCCGCGGGCGAAACCACCTCCGCCAGCACCGCCACCGCGGCGACCTGGGCGGGTGGTTCTGGGACGATTTCCTCTGGTTCATCGGCGAGTGCATCGGCTGTAGATTCCTCAGCATAGGGTGCTGCAGCCAAGGCCGCTACCGCCTGCCCTTCAATGGCCTCGGCCAGAGCTTCGAGTTTTTCTGCAGTAGTTTCGGCATGCTCAGCAACCTGATCAGAGAGGGCGCGCAGAGCTTCAGCCAGACGCTGGATGGCCAGGTCCTGTTCCGCACCTTGATCCTGCACGCTGGTCAGGGCTGCTTGAATCTCTGCCAGCTGGTCAGAGAGGCCAGCTGCGGACTGATCCATTGCTTGGAGGCTGGCCAGTACCGCATTAAGATCTACCCCTTCCCACATGCCAGCCAGTGACTGCAGCTGGGTTGAGGTGGCCGCGGCCTGTTCCGCCACCTGAGCGGATAAGGTGCGCAGGGCGGCTGCTAAAGCTTCCACCTCGAGCCCCTGCGCTGTACTCTGGGTCTCCAGGCCCGCAAGGCCGTCCTGGAGTTGGGCAACCTGCTCTGCAAGGCGGGCCAGGGAGTGATCCATGGACTGCACAGTCTGCAGCAGGGCATCAAGTTCGCTGGCCTCCGGATCAACTGCTAGAGCCTGCAGCTGGGCCAAGGCGGATTCCGCCTGGGCGCTGATGTCGGAGCTAAAGCTTAAGACTGTATCCCCCAAGGATTCTACCGCAGTGCCCTGCTGGGCCACGCGCGCCTGAAGATCAGCGAAGCTCACGTGGAGCTGAGCCACCTGGGCTGTCAAATCGGAAATAGAGCTGCCCATGGACTGCACTGCTGCCACCAGCTGTTCCAGCTCAGCTAGTTCCGCCAACGCCGGTTCAGGTTCTGGGGGCGGGGAGAATCGGGTGACGCCCAAGAGATAGCCGCTGGCCAGAAGGGCGAGGGTGAACAGCGCACCGGCCACAAATCGGAAAGCTGTACTTCCAACGCGTTGTTCCATAAGCCGTGCTCAGTCCTTTCTGCAGAACTGTGGTTAGTTACGCTCATTATTCCACTGCAGCGGAGGGAACTCCTTCCATATTCACCGGGAAACGAGCAGGTGGGGATCGGGGCAGAGTATTTTTAGCACAAAGAATCCCAAGCAGGCTGGCGGTCTGCTTGGGATGGGCGAGCCTCAAGCTCTGATGGGGTCGTCGATTAGGGTGGCGAAGACAAACTCATGCACATGGCCGCGGTTGAGGGTGCTGATTCCGCTGGCGAAGTGCACATGACGGCCGTTGCCCAGGAAAATGGACGGCCCGGTGAATCCACCGATTTCGTGCAGATGGATTTCGGTGAAGTCGGTGCTCAGCTCAAAAGAGTGGATATGGTCACCGTTGCCGATGGGGATCACCTGGCCGGTCATGCCAGCAAAGCGGTGGTTGTGAGGGATATCAGGGAAGACGGCCGTGCTGCCCTGAATCTCGTGGACGTGGGTTTGGGTGGAGATAACTCCCGGGGCCTGGGTGAAACCTGCGTTGTTCAGAACAATCCCTCCCGTTTCAGTGCTTTGTACAGTATATGTGGGACAGCTCTTGCAGGTACAGGGCTTAGGCACTAATTGGAACGGGGTTGCGCCAGGCTGCACAGGTATCGAAGGGGAGGTTCTTCAGGCAGGTATTGGCCGGCGGTTGGAGAACACTTGCAGCAGAAGCGACTGCTGAATCAGGGGCAGCGCAGCGGGGAGATGAGAGCATGTGGAGTCAGGACAGGGCCGGCAAACAGGAGCTTAGGGCCATGTACGAGGCGGCTATCGCCTTCAGGGAGGCGGAGCCGTGGCGCCGGCTGTACGATGCGGATCTGATTGCTGTGGAAAATCCCGCAGATGGGACGATCGGCTATTGCTCAGTCATGGGGCGCATGGGTCAGCACTATGGGTTCTGTGTGTTCTTGGGCGCAAGAGGTTTGGCGGGTTTCTTCCGCCTTTTGGAACTGGGCGATGATGAGGACGGTTTTGCCGATGCAGCTTTTGCCCAGGATTACATCATGTGCTCCTTTGAGGACCGGGACCAGCTCGATGGGGAGGATCTGCAGGAGATCGCCAGCTTGGGCCTAACGTTCCACGGCCGCCATGCCTGGCCGCAGTTCCGCCGCTATGAGCCTGGTTACCCTCCCTGGTATTTGGATCGGGCGGATGTCCTGTTCATAACTCACGCGCTGCGGCAGGTGCTGGTAGTCCTGGAGCAGATGCAGGTGGGTGAGGCGGAGGTAGACTTTGACCTTGGGCGTACCGTGTTGCGGCAGAGCGAAAGGCGCGACGGGCAGCTGGTTTGGCATACCAAGCCTTGGGAACTGAGCAAACCTGTTGTGGTTTATGAACCTTTGGAAATCGAGAGTGAGCTCATCCTTTGGCAGGTGCGCAAGGCGCCCCGCAGCCTAAGAGCGGTGTGGGAAGTGGATCTGCGCTACCTGCCAGTCGTGGTTCAGGAAGACCAGGCGGAGCGGCCCCGCTTTCCCCGGGGATTTCTGCTGGCTGACCACACCACCGGCATGATCTTGGACTGCCACGCCTATGAGGACCCTTCCGAAGACGCCCACCAGGTGATTGCGCGGCTGACACAGCACATCACCAACTACGGCCTGCCCAAGGAAATCAGAGTGAAATCGGAGTTGCTGGAGGCTCTCCTCGCTGACTTCTGCAGCAAGGCTGGCTTGAACCTGAAGCGGGTGAGCTCCCTGCCCAAGGTGGAGTACTTCTTGGGAGAACTGGAGCAGGGATTCTAGCCTGCTCCCTTACAGAAAGACCACTTCCTGCATTTCCGATCTGAAGACATCCCGGGCTTTTTCCACGATCAACTTCTGCTCATTTTTGCGCAGCGGCCGGAAAGGCGTGACCAGGATCTTGGCCCCCTCCTTTTTCCAGCGCGCTTTGAGCCTGCCCCGGAGGAGAATGGTGGGGAAGACAATCCCAGTATTGGTGGTGACCTTCGCCTTATCTTCATCATCGAGGAAGCGGCTTCGATCTTTGTAGCCCATGATCAGCTGATCAAAACCGGCGAGGAAAAGGCACTCGGGAATCGCTCCTTCGGTGGGTAGTTCGCCGAGGTAGAAGTACTCCCGGCCTTGATAGGAGATGCTGCGCAGCGGCAGGTTGGCTTCTTCTACCAGCTGTGCGGTTTCCCGGACCCGCCAGCCGGTGAAATAGGCGCAGTCACTGAGGGTGGCCGGACCGAAGGCGCGGAAGTAACGGCGGATCACCTCTTTACGCGCTTCTCCTGTCTCCATGAGGGTGGGGGAGCAGGGGACGAAATGCTTCGCTGTACTCACGGCGTAGGCGATCATGCCCCGGCTGCACATGTCTCTCAAAAGGCCGCCCCAGCCGTAGAACACGCTCTCCAAGGTCTCCCGCTCCATGCCTGCTTCCAGGCATTTTTCTTTTAGGGCCTCCCTTTCCGTGATTCCCGCGGCGATCCAGTTGCGCAGGCGCTCTGCCCAATAGGGTTTGAGGGCAGGATCTAGACCCCAGCGGTCATCCCAGGTGTCGGCCACCCCCACCGCGGACAGGAACAGTCCTAAATCCTCTTCCAACACGGCGTGGAGTGTGCCCCGAAAGGTCCAGGTCTTGACCAATCCCTGCTGCCAGGTATCCTCGGTGAAATCCGCAGCTCTGATCTGCAGGGCATACTTGGGGTTGTTGGCAAATTGAGACTGCAGACCCAAAAGGTCAGCAACCACCGTGGCTTTGTCTGCTTTTTGCAGCAGGTGCAGATTGCGCAGGGAAGCATAGTGTAACTGTTCCAGCATGAAAAGTCGCTCCTTTGCTCGTGAAATGCCCCAGCTTAGTTTTGAAGACATTTCGCCGCGGGGCGTTGGATCCCTCCGCCGGTTCTGCCTGGGCTCCGGCGGCGTATGATCGAAAGAAGGAAGGTGATGGCATGTCGGGGAGACTTACCAAGAGCGGTGTGGCCCTGATCATCATCGGTGGAACTCTGACCGTCGTCGGCCTAGTGCTGTTTCTGCGCGTCCTTTTGGCCTTGGGACACCTGGGTGTTCCTTTTCCCACCCCGTTCAGCATGCCGGGCTGGCGTAATGCTCTGCCTGTTCAGGGAGCCATGGTGGGCTTGGTTCTCTTGGGTGTAGGAAGTTATCTGGTGAAGATTGGCCTTGGCTTGACGCTGGTGGGGCACTCGGACAGCATTGCCAGCTGGCTGCGGCGCTTGGTTCGCGGCGAGCGGGCGGAGCAGAGCTGTCCCAACTGCGGGGCGGCCGTACCCAGCACTGCCAACTTCTGCAGCCAGTGCGGCACCCGCCTTTAGCATTCCACAGTCCGCGTGGCGATGAAGCATTTAGTGTGGCGATCCAGGATGTCTCCTCCAGCACTAACCTCGTAAAGACGGTCAGTACGAAGCCCGCTTGGAGCTGGCCTGGCGGGTGTTAAGTAGACCTCCCAGCTGCCCTGCCCCTTCCTTAGTTGCTCTCGGTTGGCGTTTCTTCAAGGCTTTTGACCCGAAACAGGCAAGTCCTTCTTATTCGTTCCAGAACCCCCACAAAAATCTCTTTACACTGAGAACGTTGCCCCTCCACCCTGGATCTTCTACAATAGCGTCATGAGTTTGCAGCTTAGCTTAAGGGACGGGGAAGGAGATGCAGCCATGAGCAAGCATGTCATAGAGGATGCCATGAGGTGTCTGCAGTGCAGGACGCCCATGTGCAGTAAGGGGTGTCCCGTGGCAACGCCCATCCGGGAAGCCATACGTTTGCTCTTGGACAGCAAAACCGCCGAGGCTGGCCAGATGCTCTTTGAAAACAATCCCCTGTCTTTGGTGTGCAGCCATGTCTGCCCCCAAGAGAACCAATGTGAGGGTCACTGCGTGCTGGGGAGGAAAGGGTCGCCAGTCCAGATCAGCGCCATGGAGCAGTACATTTCCGACTATTATCTCAATATCCATAGACCCCATGTATCTCAGAGAACCAGAGGAAAGGTGGCCATTGTGGGTTCAGGCCCTGCGGGGTTAACCATCGCCTTTCTGCTGTCGCGGCGCGATTTTGATGTGACCATTTTCGAGGCCAACGACCGCGTGGGGGGTATTCTGCGCTACGGCATTCCTGAGTTTAGGCTGCCCAGAAGGGTGCTGGATCGGCTCATGGATGCCCTGTTTGAGAGTGGAGTGCGCATCAGGCCCAACACCGCCATCGGCACCACCTTAACTGTGGATGACCTCTTCCGCGATGGATATCAGGCCATTTTCTTGGGCACAGGCGTGTGGCGCCCGCACCGCTTGAACATTCCCGGGGAGAGTCTAGGACACGTGCACTATGCCATTGAGTATCTGCGTAACCCCAGGGTCTACCGGCTGGGGAAAACGGTGGCCGTGATCGGTGCAGGCAATGTGGCCATGGATGTGGCTCGTACTGCTTTCCGCCATGGGGCGGAGGAAGTGTATGTGATCGCTAGGCGCGGTGAAGAAGCCCTGGCGGCGCGCCCCATTGAGGTGCAGTTTGCCAAGATCGATGGTGCGGAGATCATGTGCTACAAGGAACCGGTGCGCATTGTGGAGGAGGGCGTTGTTCTGGCCGACACTCGCATCGAGCAGGACCCCGAGGGTAGGGAGAGGGTAGTACGCCTCGAAGGAACAGAAACGCTGTTTCCTGTAGATTCCGTGATCATTGCCGTGGGCCAGGGGCCGCGGGCGGTGATCGTATCTTCCACCCAGGGTATTGAAGTGACAGAAAAGGGCCTCGTGGCAGTGGACGACAGCGGACGGACCAGCCGGGCCGGGGTGTTTGCCTCCGGTGATGTGGTCACCGGCGCCAAAACGGTGGTGGAGGCCGTGCGCCGGTCCAAGAAAGTGGCCGACGCCATAGAAGAGTATGTAGACAGTCTGACTAGATGAGTAAAAAGAGGGGCAGCCCTCTTTTTTTGCTTGTGCGGGATCTGGCCGGCAGGAGAGCTGCCAACAGCGGTGGAAGTATTGGGAAAACATGGGAAAGGGGGCGCGGCGGAGTGCCCAAACTGGTTAACTTACAGGTAAAGGAACTGCCCCGTATGTATGTGGTGGGTAGAGCTATCCGGGTGAAAATGGACATGGAGGAGAACCCCATCCCTGCCCTTTGGGATAGGTGCTTTGCTGAGGGGACTTTTGAGACCCTAGAAGCTTTAGAAGACTACCATTTGGACAAGGATTACGTGGGTTGGCTGGGAGATTGGAGCGAGGACAGCTTCGTGTATATCTGCGGAATGCTGATGAAACCTGAGGTGCCAGTGCCCGAGGGATTTGACTGGCGCGAACTCGCGCCGGCGAAGGCGGCCGTGGGCTGGATCAAGGGCAGGGTGCCTGAGGTCCTGTTCCACGCCCACGACCTTACGCTGGAGGCTCTGCTTGAAGCAGGGTATGAGCCGGACCACGGAGCGGGGTGGTCTATGGAGCTTTACAACTGTCCCCGGTACACCAATCCAGATGAGAACGGAGAGCTGATTCTGGATTACTACATCGCTGTTAAGTAAGGAAGAGCGCACCCTCGGTGGTGCGCTTCCGTTTGTAGAGAGGGTCTAGGCGTTCAGGAGCTGCATGAACTCTTCCCCGGTCATGGTCTCCTTAGCCAGAAGGTGCCGAGCCAGTTCATGGAGTTTGTCCATGTTGTCCTTGAGGATACTGATGGCTCGCTCGTGGGCCTTGTTGATCAGCTCCATCACCGCCTGGTCTACTTCCGCAGCGGTTTCCGAGGAGCAGGTGGGCATGGTATCTTCACCCAAGTAGGGGTTGGTAACAGTCTCCAGGGCCACCATGCCGAACTTGTCGCTCATGCCGTAGCGGGTGACCATGGCCCGGGCCAGGCGTGTGGCTTGTTCAATGTCATTGGCCGCACCTGTTGTGGCCGTGTTAAACACCAGCTCTTCCGCGGCCCGTCCGCCCGTGAGGGTGGCCAGCCGGGCGAAGGCTTCTTCTTTGGTCAAGAGGTAACGATCGTCTTCCTCAAGCTGCAGGGTGTAGCCCAAAGCGCCGGAGGTGCGGGGGATAATGGTGATCTTGTGCACGGGTGCAGAGTTGGTCTGCTTGGCTGCCACCAAGGCGTGCCCGATTTCGTGGTAGGCGATGATCTCCCTTTCGCGAGGGGAAATGGTGGCGTTTTTCTTCTGGTAACCGGCGATAACCACTTCTACGCTCTCTTCTAGGTCTTCTTGTTCCACACGGGTTCTGCCCTGGCGCACGGCCCGGAGGGCCGCCTCGTTGATGATGTTGGCTAGATCTGCTCCCGAAGCACCGGCCGTGGCTCGGGCAATGGCTTCCAGGTCTACGCTGGGGTTCATGGCCACTTTTTTAGCATGTACCCGCAGAATGGCGATGCGGCCAGCGAGGTCAGGCAGTTCCACCGGAATGCGCCGGTCGAACCGGCCGGGCCTGAGCAGGGCCGGATCTAGGGATTCGGGCCTGTTGGTTGCCGCTAGGAGCACGACACCTTTGCGGGCATCGAAGCCGTCCATCTCCGTGAGCAGTTGGTTCAGAGTCTGCTCGCGCTCATCATTACCGGCCAGACCGCTTTGGCCTCGTTTTTTGCCGATGGTGTCGATCTCATCGATGAACACGATACAGGGTGCCTTGGCCTGGGCTTGTTCAAAGAGGTCCCGCACTTTGGCCGCTCCCAGTCCTACGAACATCTCCACAAATTCTGAACCAGAAATGGAGAAGAAGGGTACGTTGGCCTCACCGGCTACAGCTTGAGCCAGCAGTGTCTTGCCCGTACCGGGAGGACCTACAAGCAGCGCCCCTTTGGGCAGCGTAGCTCCGATGCGGGTGTATTTCTCCGGGTCATGGAGGAAATCAACTATCTCTTGCAGGGCTTCCTTGGCTTCTTCTTGCCCGGCGACATCGGCGAAAGTTTTACCCGTCTGGGCCTTCACATACACCCGGGCATTGCTCTTGCCAAAGGCCATGATGTTGCCCATCCTGGTCTGCAGCTTACTGGAAAACAGGCGCCCCAAGCCCAGGATGATCAGCACCGGGACAATGAAGCTGAACAGGTAGGTCAAGAGGGGATTGGGCTGGGTGGGTTTAATGCGGGAGAAGCGGATGTTGTTCTCGCTAGCCCTCAACCGCTCCACAAGATCGGGGTCTGGCATGACCACCGTGATGTAAGTCTGGCGTTCACCGTGGCGATCCAGGGCCACAAAGGCCAGTTCTTGGCCATCGGCGCTCATCTCCACTTCTAGAACGCGGCCTTCCTCCAAAGCAGTCAAGAAGGTGCTGTAGTCAACTTCAGTGAGTTGACGGCGCAGGAAACTGGGAAGGACAAAGGCGTTGATGATGATCAGGATCAGCAGGGATATAAGATAGTAGAAGATCAAAGGTTTTTTGGGCGTCTGCTTGGGGTCAGCCATGGTCTACCTCCTCCCTTGCGCGTTTTCAAAAGCTCGGTTTAGGCTGTTCACTACTTCTTGGAGCTTTTCCATGCCGCTAATAATCCGCTCAAAGTCAGCGGTGGAATACCGCTGGAGCACAGGGTCAAAACGGCTGCTCAGCTCCTGTTCAACGCGGGAGAGCACACTCTGCCCAGCAGGCGTGAGGGCAATGAGGACCATGCGTTCATCTTCTGGGCTGCGCTCGCGGCTGAGGAGCCCTTTCTTCTCCAGTGCTTTGCACATGGCTGAAGCATTGCCTGGTGCAGAGCCCAAGGCCTGGCTCAGTTCACCCACGGTGATCTCGCCCTGGTGATGCACTTCTACCAGCATGCGCATTTGGCCCATGGTGATTCCATGGGACTGCACGATGGTGCCTAGAGGGCCGTCGAGGCTTTGGCTGATAGCCCGAAACAGCTGCCACAGGTGATGCTGGAATTCTCGAATATCCATGGGGCCCCTCCTTTGCTTATGTGTATAAAAGAATATAAGCATATAATGTTATGCTATATACATAATCTCAAAACCCAACAAAATGGTCAAGAAAGGTTAGGATAGATCAGTGCTAAATAATGGTGAAGCAGAGGTGAGCTGTGCCTGCCATACTAGGATTTGGGGCTTAGGCGGCGTATTCTAGCCCTGGAAAGGGGTGTTGTGTGGTTTGTGAAGACCTTAGTGTTCATTATCCTGGTGCTGCTCGTTCTTTTCATTGGCGGCCTGGCCGGCGCCAGCTTGCACTTCTACAACTTCGCCCTCAAGCGGGGGACGAAGGAGTTTCTGCGGGGAAACCCGGATCTGCAGTCTACCTACAGCCAGAGGGCGGGAGCTGCTGAATTCTCGCCGACCCAGTGGGTGGAAAGCAAGAATCCCCAGACCTGGCGCCTCCGCTCCCACGACGGGCTGCAGTTGGTGGCGGCGTACATTCCCGCCCCCAAGCCCACTGGCAAGACGGTAGTATTGGCCCACGGCTATACCTCCCAGGGCAGGCATATGGGCCGCTTTGCCCGCTTCTACCATGAACAGTTGGGATTTAACGTGCTCCTGCCCGATGCACGGGGACACGGGCAGAGTGAGGGGGATTATATCGGTTTTGGCTGGCACGACCGTTTGGACTATCTGCTCTGGATTGGGGAGATCATCGCCCAGGTGGGCGATGATGCCCAGATCGTGCTGCATGGACTGTCCATGGGCGCAGCTACGGTGCTCATGGTGAGTGGGGAAGAGCTTCCTCCCCAGGTCAAAGCCGTTATTGCCGACTGCGGCTACACATCGGTGTACGCTCAGCTGGCTTATCAGCTCAAACGCATGTTTAGACTGCCCACCTTCCCGCTTTTGGAAACCACCAGCCTAGTCACAAAACTCAAGGCCGGCTATACCTTCCAGGAAGCTTCGGCCCTGGAGCAGGTCAAGAAAAGCAGGGTGCCTGTGCTGTTCATCCACGGCTCTTCAGACCGGTTCGTGCCCACGGAGATGGTCTGGCAGCTCTACAACGCCTGTCTAGGGGAAAAGGAGATCCTTGTGGTGGAAGGAGCCGGCCATGGCACCTCCTATGAGACTGCTCCGCAGGACTACGAGGACAAGGTACAGAGCTTCCTGGCGCGGTATTTGGAAAACCCTAACTAGAAAGCAGAAAGCCGAGCGCACCCTAGCTCGGCTTTGCACTATCCAGTTTACTACTTGCCTTTGCTGCCCAGTGTAAGGGCCTTGCTGCTGCCCGCTTCCAGGTAGAACGGTCCGCTGGAGAGGGTGATGCTCGCCGTGCCCAGGAGCTGCAGTGAAGCTTCTAGGCGGTATTCCCCTTCCAGCAGATTGGTGATCTCAAAGCGGAGTACGCCATCTTGCAGGTGGGCGGTCCAAATGGGATGGGGATAGCCTGTGCGCCACAGGTGGAGCTCGATGGCGAGCAGTTGGTCCACTCCTGCCGGCAGCACGATTTCCCCGCGGATGGAGGCGAAGTTCTCTAGATAGGATTCCAGAAAACGCAGGGCCTTGCTGGGGTTGGCATTGTAACTGCCGTCACTGCCCTTTTCCACGAAGTAGGCGAGATTCACGCCGAAGACCAGCTCCACTACACTATCTTTGGTCACGGGCAGCTTCAGCTGAGGTTTGAGTTCATTGCTGGGTACTTTTAGAGGCACCTTACTGCCATCGGCCAGAATAACATAGTTGTAGAGGTGGCCCTGCGTTTTGTTTTCCCTAAGTACAAAGCGGAGTTCGTCTATTTTGCCAGCCGGGATCGTTTTACTCCCCAAAAGCCTTCCCCTATACCGCAGATCAGAGAGGTTGACTGAACCTTCTCCTTCAGGAAGCTCCACCAGGGTTACCCACCTACCGTCAACCCTGGCCGTCACCTTCGCGACGTTTACCCACACTGCGGCGATGCCCTCGCCCGCTTGAGCTTGGAGTTCATACGCAGCCGGTTCGGTCTGCACCATGTATACCCCTACCTCGGCGGTCCCCTGCTGGCCGGAACCTCCCAGGCAGCCCGTCAGAAGCAGAGCAAACAGTGTGCATACAATCAATCTACTTTTCACGTCGGTTCCCCTTTCCATTGCTGCATACTGGTAGATCGTCCCTCCATAGAATGCGCATGCTTGGGAGCAGGGGTACGGGTCGCGGCATTGGACACTGCAGGTAAGAAATGGAAGGGAAAGGTGATCGAGGGGCGGTCCTGCGAAATTTTGCGGTTGTACGCGCGACCCGTAGGAATCTGGCAAGTCTTGCCTAATATAGGCAGTGACTTCCAAACGAGGAGGCGGAACCTATGATCCGCAAACTGACGTTGATTGTGCTGTGCGTAGTCGTTGTCCTTTCTATGAGCGGGTTGGCCTGGGCCCAGGATTACTGGAACTACGGAGTTTTCCCCTACGCCTACGAGAAGTTCGTGTATGAAGTGGTGAGCATCGAGGAGACGTGGGATTGGGAACTGGGCGAGGACGTAGTGGTGGAGCACAAGTCTTACCAGTTCATTGAGCTGCGCAAAGTAGATGAAGATACGATAGAAGTAACCCAGGGAACTACCACGGATGTGCCTGCCGACCAACTGTCCGATCACCTCAACTTCATGGGCGGGCTCATGAACCTATCCATGCTCATGGGTGGCGGCGGCTGGCTCAGCGATTTCTGGATGCTGAGCATGTGGGCTGCAGATTTGGAGCTTGAGGTGGGCAACACCATGCAGCTCTTTGACGGATCCAGGGTGCGTGTGGTCGAAGAAACATCAGTGGCCGGCGTAAAGGGTTACCTGGTTCGCAAGTTTATCCGGGAGACGGATGAAAGCGGCAACAGGACGGACATCACCACCTCAGAATGGGTCATCGCCCCCAATGTGGGCTGGCCTCTGGCCTTGACGTCGTACTCAGAAGAAGGGGAAGTAACCTACCGCATGACTTTGGTGGAATACGAGCGGAAGTAAAGCGAAATACAGAAAACTTGGCAGCGGCTGGCGGAAACCAGCCGCTTTCGCTTGTTGACAGGAAAAGTCAGATAATGGTAGACTGTAGTTGACCAACCGGTTAGTCAAAATGGAGGAGAAGCTGGTGAAAACAGAGGATAGGCTGGAAGCCAAGGCCCGGATCCTGCAGGCGGCCAGCAGGCTTTTTTCCGAGAAGGGCTACGATGGTACCAGGGTGTTCGAGATTGCCGAGGCCGCCGGCGTGAACAAAGCCCTGATCTATTACTATTTCCAAAGCAAAGAGGACATTTTGGACAGCCTGATAGACTCCCTGATGTCCGGGGTGCGCAGCATCTCACTGGATTTTGTGAACAACGTGATCAAGGCCATGCTCGGCGCGGGAAGTTTGGCCATCGACGGGGACAAATTCCTGTTTGCCGACCAGGAGGCCATGAAATATTTCCAGCTCAAGTTGAATAGGTATTACGCGGACATCATTGATTATGCCTTGCAGAACCGCCGCGTAGTACGGATTGCTATGCTGGAGTCGCTGAAAGGGGGGAAACACCAAGGCGGTCTGTTTAGAATCATGGAGCTATTGGACAGCGGGCCCGAAAACTACCTTTACAGCTCCATAAAGGCAGCCGATCAGGAAGTGAACTACCACGAAGAACTCGTGTTTTTCGAGTTTTTCTTCCTGATCATCCCTCTGGTGAGCATGGCTGCCTTTTATGACGAGTACAAGGCCAAGAGTCTGCTCAGCGATGAACGGCTCAAGGAAATGGCCCTCCACTCCTATGTGGTCTTGGCCGAGGGCATAGGCGGCCGCCACATTGCCGTGGCGGAGTAGGGGGACTAAGCGAGAGAGACGGGCCTGCGGTGTTGGTGTGGTCATGGGAGAGTTCAGGGAAGGAGAGATGGTTGGATGTCTGTAAAGCAGAGTCTTCAAGCTGTTGCCATGAGGGAAGCTTTACGTTACGTCAGACGCAATCCTGAACAGAACTTCATCAGGCTCCTCAGTCTAATCCGCCCCTTCGCCCGCATACCCTGGCACAGAGAGGTGATCAGCCAAGCGGAGGCCATGTGGGCGGATCCCGAGAATAACTGGCGCAAGCTGACGGAAAGAGCGCTTCAGCAGCTGGCACCCCAGGTTTCCGAAAAGATCGTGATGAACTTCTTCCTCAATGCTTCCTTAATCGGTGTGCCCATTGCTCGGGCGGTGGAGGAAGAGCATGACTGCAACGTGCCGTGGGCTATTCTCATGGATCCCACCTCCAACTGCAACCTGCGCTGTGAGGGCTGCTGGGCTGGTGAGTATGCCCGGGGTGCCCACCTCAGTTTGGAAGAACTGGATAGCATCATCCAGCAGGGCAAAGAACTGGGGGTCTACTTCTACCTTTATTCCGGCGGTGAGCCGCTGCTCCGCGCCGATGATATCCTTACGCTAGCCGCCAAGCATGATGATGCAGTCTTCTGTGCTTTTACCAATGCCACTCTGGTTACACCCGAGCTAGCTGACCGACTGGCGGAAGTGGGCAACGTGGCTCTGGCCATCAGTGTGGAAGGATTCGCCGATGCCAATGACTTCCGCCGGGGTGCAGGCACCTATGCCAAGACAGTGCGCGCCATGGACCTGCTCCGGGAAGTAGGTGCGCCTTTTGGCTTTTCTACCTGCTACCACGCGCAGAATACAGAAGAAGTGGCGTCTGAAGCGTTTGTGGATGCCATGGTGGAAAAAGGCTGTCTGTTCGGCTGGTACTTCACCTACATGCCCATCGGGCAGCATGCCAGGCCCGAGCTTCTGGTCTCGCCGGAGCAGCGCCGACTCATGTATGAACGGGTACATGAGTTTAGGGCCCGCAAGCCCATCTTCTTAATCGACTTCTGGAACGATGGCGAGTACTGCAACGGCTGCATTGCCGGGGGACGCCATTATCTGCACATTAACGCCCATGGCGATGTGGAGCCCTGTGCCTTTATTCACTACGCGGATACCAACATCCGGGAGGCGACCTTACTCGAAGCCCTGAAGTCGCCGCTGTTCATGCAGTACCGGCAGCGCCATCCGTTTAATGCCAATCCGCTCCGTCCGTGCCCGCTTTTGGACAACCCCGACGAGCTGGTGGAGATGGTAAGTAAAGCCCAGGCCTACTCCACGCAGCGCTTGGATAATGAAACCGCGGAGACAGTGGCGGCCAGGTGCCGGCAGGCCGCGGCCCAATGGGGGCCCGTGGCCGACGCCCTCTGGCAGGAGCGCAGCGCTCCCACCGTGAAGCAGGCCATGTAAACATGAGCAGCCACCAAGGGCGCACTTTCGCAGGCGCCCTTTTTTTGTGCCGCGGGGGATCATGGCAGGAATAAATTACTAACATGCTGAAGTAATTTCCCCAATCTGGCAACACAGAAGGGAGCAAACCTATGACTCGCCGACTGGGCAGTATCCTGCTGGCTTTACTCGTGGCAGCTGTGCCGGCCGCGGCTTGGGGAGCAGAAGTCTGGAGCGAACCGGTGCAGACCAAAGCGTGGTCTGAGCCGGAGTATACGGAGCCTTGGTCTGAACCGGAAGAGGTGGAACCCTGGACAGAGGGGGAGTACACAGACCGCTGGGAAGTGGAGCTTTACGGTGAGGAGGCCGGCGGAATCGACCCGTTTCTTCTGGACTATGAGAACCTCGTGGGCGTGTGGCGGATCTGGCTGCCCAGTATTCCTCTGGGCGGGGGCCAGGTGCAGCAGGGGGAGGACCAGGGGATGGTGGTCGTAAGATCTGATGGCCATTACGTGCTCTTCCACAGGGCCTGGAGCGCAGAGCCTGTGGCGGGAACATGGCGCTTATCCTACCCGAGGGAGATCAACGACGAGGTGGTGCAGGCCATCGTCCTTGAGAACGGTCCTGGAGGTACCCATTGGGCGGTGGCCCCAGAACCCGGTGGTAAGGTGCGCCTGCTCTGGGCCATGCAGTGGGATGACGGATCGGCACTGTGGATTTTCGATTCTGAACTCTACCGAGAATGACAGGCTAGCCAAAGCAGGGCAGTCCCCGCAAGGGGGGCTGCCTTTCGCCATTCGTGAAAAGAGGGTTTGTGCTTTACGTAAAATGATATTCGTAACTGTCTGCAATAAGTAAAAAGATCGAACTATGATGCGAAAACCAGTGAACTTTCTTGACACCTGGCAGCCTCTGGAATATACTTATTGTAAATAACCGCTGGAGGGTGAAATACGACCATGCGTCACTGGCAAACAGGCTCAAAGACAGTGTTGTTGGGTGTAGTTCTGGCTGCGGTGTTAATCTGCTCTGCTTGGCTCCCCGGTGCGGTCAGCGCTGCGGAAGTGGGCGTCTATGCAGGTGGCCACGAAACCGCAGGTATGGGCGGTATTATAACCTATACATACGGTGTAGAGTTAAAAGCGGACGGCAGCTATGAACTGAAAAGCTACTTTGTTCTCGGCGACGCCCTGTATGAGTATGTGGAAACCGGTACTTACCAAGTAGATGGCTCAAAACTTGTGCTGGTGCCAGCGGGTGAGGACGCCCTCGAGGGTGTGATCAACGCCGATGGTTCCATCACTGTGCCGGTAAAGCCTTCCGAGATGGCTCGGCAGCGCACCGAATCTACCTTGGTGCTCACCAAGAACCCTGCAGCCGGCGTGTACAGGGCTACACTCCAAGGCCCCACGACTGTTGAGGCCACTTTGTACCTCAATCCGCAAGGTGGCTATTACTACCTAGCTGTTCCCGGCAACGGTGCGGAGGCAGTGCATGAGCAGGGTTTCTACAGCGTTCAGGACGGCACCATAGCCTTTACCACCAGCAGTGGGGAAAGCTTCAGCGGCAAGCTCAGCGAAAACACAGTGAGTGCCCCCTTTGTGGTCTCTAAGGTTATGGGCATGCGCGTGGAGATCGAGCTGTCCAAATAGGCTGTGCGACAAAAGGACTTAGAAGGGGATGACCGTGAGGCGTCCCTTTCTAGGCCTTTTTTCTAAAGAGAAGATTTGGAGGGAATTGGACTATGGCGGAAAACAAGGTTAGGACAGCAGAAGCATTTTTCCGATGGGCGTTTAACACGCGGGCCAACACGGTGATGTCGATTTATGAAGGCAAGGAAATGTCCCGGGAGAAGATCTTCTTGAGTTTTTGCTCCCACAATCCCGCACTCATCTCTCACGGGCCCGCGGGGCTCAATGCGAGTATCAAAGGGTTTGGCTTCCTGCCTAAGGAAGAGTACTTAGAAGAGGTGTTGGAAGCATACCTGAAACATATCGACTCCTACGATGGTGATGATCAGGCCCACAGCCGCAGGGGTTTGCAGGTTTTGGTGGAACAGATCTACCATCCCGATCAGCACCACCGGGTAGACTTTACGAAGGTGGGCAGCCTGGAGATGGCGAAGAAGCACACCTGGGAAAACCTCCAGGTCAACCCGGAAGCAACGCTTATTTACTACCAGCCGCCCATGATTTCCTATGAGGTGCGGGGCCGCGTGCGCATCTTCGACGAGGCCCAATCGGGCAAGAAGGAGCTTTATCAGCTGTTCATCAATGCCCAGCATGATGTCTACCACCGTCCGGACAAGAGCCGCTGGGTGAAGTATCCGGCCTACATTTTCGATATTGAAGAGATTTTCGACAATTCTTCCACCCGGGAAGGTTTTGGCACCAAGTTGGAGTTTCCGTATTAAGTAGAGTTAGAAATAGGCGGGGGAGAGGCGGCCAGCCCTTCTCCCTTGTCTGTAATTAGGAGTGGTCTACATGAGGCGACAAGGATGGCAAATTGCGCTCGTTATGCTGCTCATCGGCTGCGCAGTGCTGCTCAGCGGCTGCGGTAAACCCAAACAGGAACAGCAGGCAGCTGCACCGACCCAACAGGCAGCAGCCCCTGCCGGGGAACAGGCGGCTGTCCTGGAGGACGTCCCCCTGGCGGGCGACTATGTGATTGACATCACCGATCTGGGCATGGCCCTCCAATTTTACCTGCGCATCAATGAAGATAATACCTTTATGCTTTCCCCCAACCGCCAGTTCAACAGTGACCGGGGAACTGGGAAGATTGGGGAAATGGACGGCACATACGTGATGATTTACTCGGATTCCACGCCAGAGGTGCCCAAGACAGCCACCTTCGAACGGGAAGGGCACAACCTGGTCTTCCGCACCACCCTGCCCTATGGTACGGCCAACATCATGTATGAACGGGTGGATGAGGAGAACCCGGATCTGGTCTACCGCTTGGTGGCCCACAAGTACATCTATGAGGAATACTACGACACTTACCTGGCCTTTAGGGAAGAGGAAGGCGCAGAGTACGAGTATGTGCTGAACCTGTTACCCGGCGCGCGGTACACCTTGGTCAGCTCCCTGGAGGGCAGTGAGGTCTATCGAGAGACGGGCACCTTTAGGGTTGCGGGCAGCAGCATAGTGCTCACCCCGGTAGGGGAGGAGGACCTTCCCGGTACGGTAAGCGCAGATGGTGCCTTAGAGCTGGAGGTAAAACCCAAAGCCGAGGCGGAGCGCGGCAAGACTTTGTTCAGAGTGGCGACCACTGCGGAGCATGCCGGCACCTGGCTGGCCCAGACACAAACCCAAGATCAGGCCGTTTTAGAGCTGGATTTCTTTGGAGGTTACGTTTACAAAGCTGGCGAACTGGAGGAGCGGGGCACTTTCCAAGTCGAACAGCGCACCATCAGCTTTAGGCCAGCGGAGGGTGAAGCCAGGGAAGGGACTAAAACGCCTTACACCCTGGAAGCCGCTTTTGGAGCGGAAGATCTGGTGTTCTATAATGCGCAGATCGTCGGCCAGTTTACTGGCGGAACCATGAGCAGCGAAACGCTCCAAGCTAAGCTGGAGCTCACCGCCGCTGGGGAATACACCCTGACTATACTGGATGAAGAAAACGGGATAGAGCTGATGCACGAGTCCGGCACATTTGAAATCGTACCTGGTCCCATGGCCTACCAGCTCCAGCTCCAGGCGGGAGAAACGGCACGGGTTGGCGACATCTGGCCCACGGGCTTCAACATGTCCTTCCAGATTGATGGCACCGACTACAGATTCCTTTTGACCTTTTAACCTGAAGAGGTGAACGCAGTGACCAAGAGGCTGATGCTCCTTCTGC
>JAAYMM010000077.1 GCA_012521335.1 Bacillota bacterium
CAAATGCCGTTCCGCCCAAAACAAGAATCAGCAGCAAGGGCAGGAACCAGAATCCTCTTCTCTTCAAGACTCTCCTCTCCCCTCTAAATTTTGATATCGCGACCAACGGTAATCAAAACCTTCTCTCCAGCGTCCTGCCTGCTATCGTCCCCCTTCTCTGAATACTCTGATGAATAATTCTCCCAGATTTGTTAAATACCTTTCGCAAAAGAAAGGTTTCTGGGAAAAAATCACTTGAAGCCCAGCTAGATGGGTTGACAACCGCTTGGCCCCAACAGCCCAGTTCTAGCGCCGGAAGAACTGGTTGATCAGGAACTCCATCACGGGGCTGGGCTGCTGCCGCAGAAACTCGGGTCGATCACCAAAGAACATCCCGAAGGGCTGATCCTTGGAGTACGGATACCAAGTGGGCATTTCCGTCCCGTCGGCATCCAGCCCGTTGGGGTCGCCGCTCTTGATGAAATTGGCCCAATAGTTGCACATCTGGCGGGCCAGGTCGTAGTGCTTGCCCACAAAGGGCCGCCAGCACTTGGCTAAGGTTTCAAAGAAGAACCACAAGTCGACGGAATGGAAGGCACCCGGACGATCTGGCCCCGGTATTTCAGCATCAAAGTTGTAGTAGTAGAAGGGAACACCAGCACCGGCTTCGCTGGCGGCCCGGCCGGCTAGGCGCACCGCGTATTCAATGGTGTTCACCGCTGCCTTTTCCACCGCTTCGGTGAGGGTGGAGGTAGGAAAGCCAATCAGGTCCAGGAACTCGGGCGCGGCATCGGCAAACAGCTCCTGGGCCAAGCTCTGCAGCTCGTCTTTGCTCTTTACCTGCGGTTTGCTGATAAACTCCGTGGCTGTGTGCCCAGCAAGCACCGGCACCTGCAGGCGCTTGTTCTCCAGGAACAGCTGGAAAGGATCACCGGTGCAGAACTCGCCGTCGACCACGGTCCCCCAAAACCGCCCGTATTCCAAAGCTTTGCGCCGGATGAACTCCCCGTCCAGTTCCCGGGCTTCCTGCAGCGACGAAACCCCTAGGAAGTCGAAGAATTCCATTCCCGCTTTTTCCGCTTCCTGCAAACTGAGCCCCCAGGGCGGCCTTTTGTTGCCTGGGTATAGAGGGGCAAACATGCCGCTTTGGATGATGGCCCGCTGGCACAGTCCCTGGTTCTGGGGCGATGTAAGCTGGGCCAGCACACTGCCTCCTCCTGCTGACTGCCCCCCAATGGTGATGTTCGCAGGATCTCCGCCAAAGGCTGCTATGTTCTCCTGAACCCAGCGGACGGCAAACTGCTGATCTAGGTGGCCGAAGTTCGCTGGTGCCTCAGGGGCTTCCCTGGTGATCTCGGGATGGCAGAGAAAGCCGAACACATTCAAGCGGTAGTTGATGGTGACCACCACCACTCCCCGGCGGGCGATGCGTTCTCCGTCAAACTCCATTTCCGAAGGGTAACCTACCTGCAGCCCGCCTCCGAAAAACCAGACAAAGACAGGCAGCCGATCATCAGGGCTGGCGGCCGGTGTCCAGACGTTGAGGTGCAGGCAGTCCTCGCTCATGGGCACATGGGGATCTACATGCCATTCGAAGTCGTAGATGTTGTCCTTGTTGATGCCCGGAGTGGCCTGCATGGCGATGGGGCCGAACTGAAAGGCTTCTAAGACGCCGTCCCAGTCCTGGGCAGGCTGCGGCGCACGCCACCGGTTGGGGCCAACAGGGGGTGCAGCAAAGGGAATTCCTTTGAAACTGGTAATGCGCGGATCCGCAGCGGGCAGGCCCCGCACTATGCCGTTTTTGATGCGCACTTCGCGCAGCATGTCCTCACCTCTCAGCTTCCAGAAATGCGGAAGAAGTCGAAATCAGCGTAGCCGCCGACAGCCTCGGTGGCGAAGTGGAAAAGGGCGAACCTGTACCCCATGAAATGAGGCAGGGTGTAAGACATCTTCAGAGGGCTCCCTAAGGGGATCCACTCCTGGCCGCTGGTGCTGTAGAAGAAGTAGGCTAGGTCGCGCTGTTCCCTGAAGTCACACCTGATCTGAAAATACAGCCTGGCATGGTCCGCGGCGATGCGTGCTTGCTCCACACAAGAACCAGAACTGGCCTCCGCCATGACTACATACCTGTCAGCACCGCACACCTTGACACCCACAAAACCATACCTCTTCTGGAAAACTGCCAGCCCGGCGCAGTCGCCGCTGCGCATGCCGGTGGTTTCCACCGCCACAGTCGCTGAACACTGCGGCCCAAAGGTCCTTTGGGTGAGGGTGTTGCGAGCCTCTGTTAAGTCCCTGCTGATGCGCCCGGCGCGCAAGCGGAGATACCCGGGGCGATCAGTAAGCGACCAGTTAGCGTTATCTGGATTGTGGTTCCACTGCCAGGCCAGGCCCAGCGGCGGGCCATGATCAAACTCGTCTGACGACACGATCTTCAGCTCTTCGCTGGGGCCCATTCCCGTATCCGCTGGTACGCGGCCTTGGAGGCCAAACACGGGCCAGCCGTCTTCCCAGCGCACAGGTACTAAGTAGGGGATGCGGCCCACCGCGCCGCGATCGCCAAAGAGCAGGGCATACCATTTTCCTTCCGGCGTATCAACCAATCCACCCTGGGCGATGCCGGCATCCTGCAGTACGACGCGGCCTTCCCAGGGGCCTAAAATGTTTCTGGCGCGGTAGCAGAGCTGCGTGCGCATGCCTCCCCTGGGCCAGGTAATCAGGAAGAGATAGTACATCCCGTTTATCTTGTGGATATGGGCCCCTTCTGCCGGGAGGGCTATATCCTCGCCAGCCACGGCGCTGCTGTTCGGGATGATCACCTGGTTCAGGCCGCCCGGCTGCACCGCGGTGCAGTCAGGGGTTAATTCCAGCAGCCCGATCTCTCCGCTGCCGTGCACCAAGAACACCTTCCCGTCATCGTCAAAAAGCAGGGACATGTCGTGGAGGAAGGGCAGGGTATGCTTTTTCCAGGGGCCCCGCTCAATATCCCGTGTCTGAAAGACAAAGGTCTTTTGTTCTGTTTGCGAACTGAACACCACGTAGTAAGTGCCGCGATGGTAGCGCAGGCTGCTGGCCCAGGAGCCTTTCCCGTACTCATTCCTGCCGTTTTCCAGGCACTGCTCATCCCGTTTTCCCAGAACATCGTACACATAGTTTACGATCTCCCAGTTCACCAGATCCTGAGATTTCATCACGGGCACACCGGGATTCATGTGCATGGTGGTGCTGGTCATGTAATATGTGCTGCCGACCCGGATCACGCTTGGATCAGGGACGTCCGCCCAGATGATGGGGTTCTGAGCATTAGCCACGGCTGTCAGCTCCCCGCCTTTTCGACAGGTCGCGGATCTTCAGGCCATTGGCCTTAGCAGATCTGCACCAGCCTATTTCCGCCGCCAGTTTGTAGAGCAGCTTGGGAAAGTTCATGGTGGTGAACATGTTCTCACCGCCAGCGCCTTGACTCACTCGGGAAGCCAGCTGCCGCAAGGCTTGAGCTAAGCTTTTCGTGGGGCCTGCACCCAAGGGAACGTTTTCAACACTAAGCAGCATACCGCCTGCTCCCAATCCGATTCCATAGCCCCAGCGCAGCCCAGTGCGGTGGCACCAGTTCTCTAGGATGTTTAGAGCCCACTTGGCTTGGTGCCCTTCATAGAACCCACAGTTCACGATGGCGTACACGGTCTGCCTCCTTCCGGAGCCTGCCAGGCTCTCCTCCAGCTGCATCAGGCAGCTCACTAGGTGTGAGGGAAGGCCGTCCACATACAGCGGAAGAGCAAAGATGAGCACATCGCATTCCCCTATGCCCTGGGCATCCTGGGGAGCCAGTTCTGGGTTGTGCAGGGAAAACGCCGCTGTGGCATGTCCATCCTGCTCTAAAAGGGGCTGCAGATGCTGCAGGATACAACCTGAGGCACTGCCGCGCCGCTTGGGGCTCCCATTGATCAGAGCGATCCTCATGGCATCCGGCCCTCCATTTCCGCAGGATCGCCGTAAAACTCGACTCCGGCGGCCTCCCACCAGAAATTGACCGCATTGGCCTGAACTAGCCCCAGGGCCGTTATCTTTTCGTGTTCTGTCGTTTCACCGTAGAACCAGACCTTCAGGCGGGAGCGATTGCTGTACCGCCTCCTATGGTGCATTTCGCCGTGCTTGTTCACAAAAAAGGGATGAATGTAGGGAATGCTGCGGTCCAGCACATTCTTCACAAAAGGGCTGAACCCGCCGTAGCAGCAGCGGCTGATGATCAGTACTTCCTGGCACAGGGCCAGAAGCTCGCCTAGATTGGCATATTGATCCTGGATGACACAGGCACCAGGTGTTTTGACCCAGCAGCCGAAGCAGCCCAGGCAGTGGTGGATGGGTGTGGTGGGGGAGATAACATGCCAGTTGCTGAGCTGCCCAGAAAAGCGCTGTTCGAAGTAATCAGATTCCAGATCGTGAATGACCAGGCGCATCATGCCACTCCTTGCCAGAACCGCAGATGTTTCTGTTCATGACTTGGATCTGAAGCGCTAATAAAGGCTTATCAGATGTCAATGTCTTCTTAAATCCCGTGCTTGCTTCCTTCCAACGAAGTAAAAAAAGAACCGCGTTTTGGCGGCCTCTTCCATGTTCATCCAGCGATTTTTCGCAGGCAAACACAGGTTTGCCTGCGGTTTTTTGCCTTGACAAGGACATTATCAACGTCTTTGCGCTAGAGGTTGCGTTGTTTCATCTTTCTCATGTCCCTAAATGGCAGAACACGGCTATTACTATGGCTCCAAGAATTGAGTGTCGAGTCCAAAAAACAGAAAACGTTGTCCACCTCGGATACCCTGGCCAACTAAGGAAGCCAACAAGGAGTGGACCGAGTAGTCAGAAAAGAAAACACAAAGCAGGAAAAGAAAACACCAATAAAGAAGCTATTTAACACTGTGTGCAAGATGACGGAGTGTGTGATGAGATGGATTATATCGCCCATGTACGTCAAGATGAGAACGGAAATTGGGCCCCACCTCACCTGCTGAAGGAACATCTAGAAAACACGGCTGATTTGGCCAGCAGGTTTGCATCGAAGTTCAACTCTGAGCAATGGGGGAGATTGGCGGGGCTGTCACATGATGCCGGAAAAGGAAGAGATACCTGGCAGAACTATCTGAGACGAAGAAGCGGTTACTTCGATGAGGCAGCACATCTAGAAGGCCAGCCTGGAAAAATGCCTCACGCCATATACGGCGCTAAGCTCGTGGAAGATATTCACGGGAAGCAGACTGGCAGAGTGATATCGTACTGCGTAGCTGGACATCACGCAGGCCTTCAGGATTGGTCGGGATCTGAAGGAGCGGGAAGAGCATCCCTTGAGTATCAGCTGTCGCATGTAGAAGGGGTAGAAGACATTTACTCCTTTATCTGGGATGCTGTACGGGCCGTTAGGCCACAAGCGCTGCCTTGGTCCTTCAGAAATGGGCTGGATATTTCACTGTGG